>JALOMI010000287.1 GCA_025455465.1 Cyclobacteriaceae bacterium
TCATCGGCATGGTATCGTGATAGAGGCCACCGGTAAACCAGGCCGGATCATTTGGCTTTCGTCTGATCATATTTTCGTAGACGCCTTCCTGTCCGTTTACATTTTTGATGATGTCTTGCACTGGCAAATGTTGTAACGCTTGCGACCAGTCAACCCGCGGCATTTCAGTAGCGAGATCATAAAACCGCTGCACGCGGATCAGGTCCTGCTGGGTGATGTCTTTCGGAAAGGTAGGGCGGAATTTATCATTTTGAGTTCCGTATAACCAGGCGGTAAACAGCATCTGCTGTGCGCCACCGCGGTACCAGTTTCCCTGCTCATAGTATTCACCTACTTTCCCCACACCGGCACCGAATCCCTGGGCGACCATGGCAGCCAGGGCAGGATGGTTCAGCGAAGCTACTGCCATCTGCCATTCGGCTGTGGAAGAACAGCCAATCACACCGATCTTGCCGTTCGACCACGGTTGTTTCGACATCCATTCAAAGGCATCATAACCATCGGTGAGCGGAGTGCCGAGAATATCCCAGTCTCCTTCCGAGAAGAAGCGCCCCCGTTCATTTTGTACTACAAAGGCATAACCGCGCTGTACAGCATCGTAGGCAGCCTCCAGCGTACGTGTACGCATTTCACCGTCTACCCAGGTATTGAAATTGTAAGGTGTGCGGGAAAAAACGATGGGCACGGGTTGATTTCCTTTAGGCCTGTAGATGTCAGTGGCTAACCGAACTCCGTCACGCATCGGCATCATCACTTTCTGATCAATGACAGCTATTTCTTCCAGTTTCTTCCAGATATCCGGCTGGGCATAGGCCACCATGCTGCAGGTGAGCAGCAGAACGAAAAGCAGGTATTTTTTCATAGGTACAAGATGAACAAATCAGGATTTCAATGGTAATTTAAAAGTACCTTAGCGATTCCGGGAATTTATTTTTTCAATGGCTACAGGTGCCTCATTAGCGGAAACGATAATACGATGAATAAATGCATCAGCGGAAAGAAATCTTATCCTACACAGGAAATGGCGGAGGAGGCTTTGATTGATGCGCACATCGTGTATGATTATGGGCGTACTTCAGGACCCATTGCTGTTTATTTATGCGAAGACTGCGGACAATATCATTTAACATCAGCCGGGATCATGAACGAGAAACTGGCTCAGTACAGGAAGGACGGGACCCTTGAAAAACTCCGAAGGGCAAGACAATGGGAGGGAAAGTATAGAAAGTAGCAACATATTTGCCTTCCGTTTTATGATTCGGTTCTACCTGATCTTTTTCAGGTTTTGCAAATCCTCCAAGGTAAAAAGTGGGTTTACGCGATAGTTGCGTTCGCAGTATTTTAAATATTTTTTGGATTTGGTTTCCTCAAGTTTATAGGTGAGTCCGGTGCGGGCGTACGCATAAGAAAATTCCAGCCGGTATCGTTCTGATTTGCTGATCATCTGATCTAAAAACGTTAAGGCTTCAGCCGGACTTTTTTTCTGCTCCAGAAAATAGCTCAGGTAATTTGATTCCACATTGTAATAGGTCAATGCATAGTCCGTGGGATCATTGCTAGTTACAATCCGTTGAATATATGAATCCGCTGTAGGAAAATCATTGAATGACCTGGCGAGATAAAAAATGTAATGATTTTGCGGACTGACGTTATGTTCTTCAGCCCATGTTATGATGTCCTTGAATAATTTCTGGTTATTTAGCTCTGCTGCGATCTCCATGAGTGTAAAAATGTCATCCGGTGTAAAGGATATCTCTTCACCGTATTTCTTGTTGGATTCGAGGTAGTTGTTGATGAATTGATCAATGGAAAAATTCGTATTGCTGGTGGCTGTGTAGAACGTGCTTAAATTTTTATAATCGCTGAAAATATGCTTCAGGGCAGAACTGACAGCGATGGCAGGAAGCTGATTGTGGGAGGCATCAAAAGCGCCAACCCGAAGCCTTGGATTATTTATTTCACCTTGAGCTTGTTGACGTTCAACTTGCTTGGCGAGTTCCTTAAATCCATGATCAAGACTCCCGTAGCCCAGATAAATGGTTTTGCTGTCGCGCGTGTTCATGTATGAGATCAACTTTTTATTGAAATGATCGAATTCACTGTTCACCGAAAAACCGATGAATCCATTCAATGGATTATCTTTCTGGAAAAGCAGATTCATCACAAAATGTCCCGTGTCGGAATGACCGATGATGACGTTGAATGAGGAAGAGTTAAACCGCGAGTTAATCCATGGAATCAATTCCTTAAATAGGTGCTCCTTTAATTGATGGGCTCCTTCGGTTAATTCATCGGCACTGATTCGTGTATTAAAACCCAAATTCGGCTTTGCCTCATAGCCCCGGTTTTTATGATAAATGCCAACGATAATTACTTCCGGGATGTTATCATATCCATAATCTGTTCCATCATCACTTATCCACTGGCGTGACAGCAGCCGGGCATTCGTCAAAACCGGCTCCAGTAAATTGTTGGCATCTAACACATAAATGACAGGATATCGCTTTTGATTAGTGTAATTCTGTGGCAATGCAATCGCTACTGTACGTTGCTGGTTGAATACAGCTGAGTGTAGTCTTTTGAATGAAAACGGATAGCTGTAGTTATCACCTTCGATATTGTCTGTCCATCCTTTAATAGTGTAGCTTATAATGTCAGTGTATTCAGACAGTATTATATTATCATTTTGCTGATAATGACCTGTTACACCTTCGGCTTCCCAGCTGCCGCGGGTAAACTTAAAAGAAGCAGGAAAGGTGAGGGGCAATGTTACGGATCGGATAAAATCAGATTGGTGAT
The DNA here is from genome assembly GCA_025455465.1 of Cyclobacteriaceae bacterium. Taxonomy (GTDB): domain Bacteria; phylum Bacteroidota; class Bacteroidia; order Cytophagales; family Cyclobacteriaceae; genus UBA2336. The sequence goes on from JALOMI010000287.1 coordinate 2,800, forward strand.
TCATTTTGATTTTATCGGCACTCCAGTTACCCAAAGCCGCCTGATTTCCGGTAATGAAGACCTCATCAGTGGATTTCGGAACAATAACCTGAATGGTTGTTAACGGCTGACTGTATAAAAGAATGGGTACTTGTGCTAACGTGACAAATAAGCTTATGGGGATGTATTTAAGGATAGTGGTCATCGTGAGAGGTACTGGTTTGAGAGCTTGAATTTTGATGTGTAAAAAAATGCTTTGGTTTAATCGTACTGACAAGGATGCACCAATTAATCAATTGTACAAGATCAACCCGTTATTACGTGATCAGGTTTTCTGTTTTTTCTTCTGTGCTGAAGGAAACAGTACATTATTCAGTATCAGCCGGTAGCCGGCCGAGTTGGGATGGAGATTCAGGTCGGTAGGTCCACGGCCACGGCTGGCATTACTTTCCGGATCATGCCCGCTGTAATAGGTAAAATGTCCTTTACCTAACTCTCCATAGAGGTAGCGAACGTTGTTTTCCTTCCTGTTCTCTGCAAGAATCACGGCACCGGGTTTTACCAGTTGCCGGTTGAAGGAAGTAGTCAGGCCGGAAAATTCCTTGATCAGGTTTGCATGATTTTGTGTCAGCAGTGTTGGTACAATATCCCATTTGGCCGAAAAGGTAAAGAGGTTGAAATAATCTCCGGAGACACCCCATCCGGAGCGCCCGATATTGATATCGGAAAATCGTCTTTCATAGGAAGGCTCCAGGATAAAGTTTTCAAAAGCCAGCGCTTTGTCGTAGTCAAGGATATCCTGTGAGTAGGTTTCGGTATCGCTGTCAATGATCAGTGAATTAAAATCAAATCCTTCTGCTGCCAACGCGATATCAAGGGTCTCTGCCGCTGAACACATCGCAAACAAATAGCCACCACCGGCTGCGAAAGCTTTTATTTTCCGGGCAATATTCATCTTCATCTGGGATATAGTCGGGTAGCCCAGTTTGGCTGCGGTTGCCTCATTCATCCGCAGTTCCATGGCGGCTGATTCACGCCAGCGAATCTTACCGGGCTGCCCGGTGAAGTCTTCGTGATGCAAATGCAGCCAGTCGTATTCACTCAACTTGCCCTGCATCACCTCTTCATCCCACAACTTGTCGTATTTCACTTCGGCATATTCCATCACCAACGTCACGGCATCGTCCCACGGACGGAA
>JALOMI010000076.1 GCA_025455465.1 Cyclobacteriaceae bacterium
CTGACCGGCAGCGACCTGAAGGACGTAACGCTCCAGCAATTTGCCGGCAAAAATCTTATCCTGAATATTTTCCCCAGCATCGATACAGGCGTATGCGCCACCTCTGTGCGGGAATTCAACAAGCGTGCAGCGTCATTGACAAATACCGCAGTGCTGTGTGTGTCCAAAGATCTTCCTTTTGCAATGAAGCGTTTCTGCGGAGCCGAAGGAATCACCAATGTTTTCACCGCGACTGACTTTCGCAACCGTGGATTCTCAACAGACTATGGTGTTGAACTGGTCGATGGCAGCTTTGCCGGACTGCATGCCCGCGCGGTAGTTGTTATTGATGCTTCCGGAAAAGTGAAGTACACCGAACTTGTTCCGCAAATAGGTCAGGAACCAAATTACGAAACTGCCTTGGCTGCGCTGTAATAGTACCCCCCCTTATCCCCCCTCAGGGGAGATAAGGGGGGTGAGTGTTATTGCCCAACCATAAATACCGCGTTCGAGAACAGCATCTTGCCGTTCTCCCAGAAATTCCGGAACAGCGGATCATCCACGAAGTATACTATTTGTCCGCGGCCTTTATCCTGCACACCAAATACCACCGTGTTGCTCATTTTCTGATTGATCTGATGCCCGGCAAACCCTTGTATCGGTTTGGCCTTGCCTTTGATCACACCCACATTCCAGGCATCTTTCATGTAATCGAAATAGAGTTCATTGCTTTTGAGGGTGTAATAGGTATCTCCTACACCGAAGGCGAGGGGATGTGTTTTGTCGACACTCACTTTGTAAATCGCACCGCTGATCAGATCCGAAATGCTTCTGCGCTCAGCAGTTTCATACGAAGCCAGTACATTCTTCTTCTGCTCCTCCTGTTCCTTTTTCTCGGCTTCTTTTTTTGCTTCCTCCGTGGCATACTTCTTCAGCGCAAACCCGTTCTTATCTGCAAATGAACTCAATGCACTGCCTGTGATAATCAGTCTTCCTCCACCCGATACCCAATCCGAAATTTTCTTAATCATATCATCATTGAATATCGCATAGCGTCCTTCCGGCACTACCAGTACATCGTAATTGCGCAAATCGATGGAATTAAAATACTCCGTGCCGATTTGAGTAATCGGATACTTCAGTTGCTGTTCAAAGAAATGCCAGGTTGCACCTGCTGATAAGGAAGAAGTCTGTTCGCCTGCCAGCACAGCAATACGTGGTGCTTTTAAATACGCCACTTCACTGGAGCCAAAGTCCCTTCCGGCATCAACGAATCCTGTAGGTGATGCAAACCACTTGCGCCCTTTTTCATTCGCCAGCCGTTGTACCAATCCGTCAAAGTCAATGAGGCTTTCATTATTTCTCCGCGTAACAACAAGTGTTCCTGCATCAAAACTTTCTGTTCCGATTTTAAACGGCACCGATGATGCCCGCACCTTCACACCGGCATTGAGCAGTCTGCATAAAAACTCCACATCGGCAAGGCCCTGGTAACGAAATACATACGCATAAGGTCTTCCCTGCACCGGTGTGTTGACCGTTGCTTTGGGTTGATATGGTTTAGCCGGATTGATGCGTTCATTCAGCGCATACGCTTTCAATCCATAGGCATACATCAGGTTCCAGGCGGTGATATCATACGTCACAGAATCCGACAGGCGCGATTGTGGTTCGAAGAGTGTTGTGATCAACCGCGACTTCGGCTGAAAGGTGTTGATCACAATATCCTCTGCGCTCAATGAAAAATTCTGAACGGATTGTGTGCTGTAATCAAATCCGCGCGATGCCTTGCCCGCTGCCGGGTGGCCGTAACGGATGGCATGGGCATCGAGTAAGGCCGCGATGCGGTTGATCTTATCCGGATTGTTGTCGCTGCGGATGACATATGTCTTGTAGCTGCCCGGAGGATTACTCTGGTTGTCGCGGAAATATTTTTCAAATTCATCCACCACCCGTGTTGCGTTTTGCGAAGTGATCTCCACCGTTGACAGACCAGTAGTATGATGATGGGTTAAACGGTCTCTGAGCGTGAGCGGATCCCCTTCCCGTGTGGTGATGGACAAACCTGCAAAGCCCCCACCGGCCTGCTCATACGTCATGCCGATGGCTCCGCTGTACGTGGGGTAGGTGTCTCCGTAACTCGGGTAAAAAAGATCAAAGCGCTCCTTCGTGAAATACAACCAGCCCTGCTGATCGAAATACTTCGCATGGTTCTTTCCGATCATCACCTGGAACTCGCGCTGCCAGGGGGTGATCACATCATGATAAGGCTCAGCGGCCGGAGCAAAGTAATATGGGTTGTTGTATCCCTGCTCGTGAAAATCCACATGCACATGGGGCATCCACTGATTATAAATTTTGATGCGTTGCTGCGATTCTATCTGTGTGAGCCAGGCCCAGTCGCGGTTGAGGTCAAACCAGTAATGATTGCTGCGTCCTCCCGGCCAGGGTTCGCGGTGTTCTTTGGCATCCGGACTGGCATTAGCCGGTTGGTTACCGTACATGTTGTAGAAGTTGGCGTAGCGATCGCGCCCGTCCGGGTTGATACACGGATCGATAATCACTACGGTATTCTTCAACCACTCACGCGAACGGGCATTGTTCGGATCTGCCAGCTCATACAATGTCTGCATGGCGGCCTCCATCGAGTTGGCTTCGTTGCCGTGCACGTTATAGCTCATCCACACAATCGCCACTTTGGTTTGCGCTGTGCCCTCGGCCATACCCGTGCGCCTCAGGTTATCCAAACGAATCTGTTCGAGGCGCGCATAGTTTTCCGGGGAAGCAATCACGGCATACACCAGCGGACGGTATTCGTATGTTTCACCGTACTTGAAAAGATCCACGGTCGGTACAGCGCCAGCCACGTGGTTCATAACCCAGGAAATCACGCGGGCTCATCAGCGCCTGCTGGGCACACAGGGAAAAGCTGCTTGCGATAAACGCGATCACAAAAATCTTTTTATTCATGGAATTCAGATTTGCGCGGAAAGTTAGAAAAGAACCAATAGCCTTCAACGGTTAATTATTTCACCGCGGAGGGTATCAGCCGGTTGATCTGGGGCTGGTGATGAATGATGTGTTCCTGAAAAAAGATCATCGCCTGCCGGGCATCCAAACGACCGGCCAGCGGATGCTTATACACCTGCCGGTGCACGTGACGTTCCTCTATGTTGTTCAGGAAAGTCGCAAGTTCCTGCCGCAAGGTATCCCACTGCGTAACCATCTCTTCGAACGACCAGGCCGGTGGTGTATTCTCCACAACCACTTTGGGTGCCTTGAATTTTAACGGAAAGCGTTGCGATACCTTCAGCACCATGATCCGTAGGGAAGCCAAGAGGCCTGCATCCGGCAACTGATCAATGCCCTGTGCTTTCTTTTTCATATACATCAGCGAGAGTCGCTCGGCCGTAATGAGGTGTGTCATTACCTGACTGATGGACCACTGACCTTGTGCCGGTGACCGGTGGTAAACTTCAGTCGGAAGCGTTTGCAGCCGCTTAATCAAATTGGCCCGCTGTTGTTCAATCTGCTCAAAGGTTTGTTGAAAGGAAGGATGCATAATACCTGGTTTACCGTGTAAGATACATGGAAAAGGCATCAGGCCTGCGATGACTAATTCCATTCATAAAATTTTGTACTTTCGGTAACCAAACCCCAAACCCAAACCGTATGAGTTCAACCAATTATGCCGGATTCTGGCTGCGTTTTGTCGCCTACCTGATCGATGCTGTTATCATTTATTGCGTGCAAGCCATCCTGATCGTCCCTGTTCTCGGATTACTGGGCATTACCTTCGGACAGGATATCAGTGCCTTCGAATCAATGTCGGAAGAAGAAGCACTCACCATGTTTGCTTCAGTAGTGGCCGCTGCGAGCGCCACGTCAGCGGTTTTTCTTGTATTGACCATGCTCTATTTCTCATTGATGGAAAGTTCGCAGTACCAGGCCACAGTGGGCAAGATTGTGCTTGGATTAAAAGTAACTGACGAACAAGGGCAGAAACCGGATTTTGTCAAAGCGCTGCTGCGTAATTTGTGCAAGATTCTATCTTCATTGATTTTTATGGTTGGTTATATCATGGCCGGCTTTACCGAAAAGAAGCAAGGACTACATGATATCATCGCCAAAACGCTGGTGGTGAAGAAATAACTTCTGAATTCAAAAGTGGCTGGCTCAACCATCATTTTGAACGAAATGAGAAACCCCCTGCTGCATTGCGGAATATAATGAGGGATCGCCACGAGGCTGTCTCAAATGGCAGCCACTCCGATTTTATTTTCGCTTTTGATATTGAATCGAGGTTGATTTATCAAAAAATAGATTTTTAAGACAGCCTCTCGCAATGACGTAATGACAAGTTTATGAGACAATCCCTTTTACTGAATCAAGAAGCGAATTCTTTTTGGCAGCAATTCAATGGTCACCGGCAGTTTGCCTGCCAGTTCCCCATCGGCTTCGATCCACATATCATTATGCGGTGATGTCAGTTCCAGCAGGGTGGCTTTGCGATAATCAATGTTCCGGTGCTTTGCATAACGCGCCTTGCGCAGACGCCCTTGCTGCAGAATAAAATCCAGTAAAGAAACTTTGCCCACCAGCGTGCAGGCAAACTCCTGGTTATCGGGTACGGCATCCGGGGCGATGCCTATGCCGCTGCCGAAGTATTTTCCTTTTGCAATGGCGATGACACGGCAATCTCCCTGCCACTGCCATTCAGGTGTTGTTATTTCTACCGGTAAAAAACGACAGGTGAAAAAGGTGCTGAAAATGGCACTGTAATAGGCAGCCAGTGTGCCAAAGGTGCGGTCGCTGTCCAGCATTCTTCTGACAACTTCAGGCCCCATGCCTGTATCGGCAATGTTGATGAAATACCGTGGCGGAGTCTTCGGCTCATTCACAAAATTGATCTTACCGATGTCCACCGCTCGTTCCCGGAAATTACGGATCATCTCCACGATGGCATCAGGTTCTGCGCTGAGTTCCAGCGTGCGGGCATAATCATTAGCAGAGCCAAGAGGTATCAACCCGGCAACAGGCAATAACTCAGACTGGTCGTTACCACGAAGGATACCATTTATTACTTCGTTGAGCGTGCCGTCTCCTCCCGCAGCAAGAATGGCATCGTACCCTTTGTGAACTGCTCGTGCCGTCAGATCAATGGCATGACCTTGCATGCGGGTTTCGTATACATCCACGGTGGCAACTTTTTTCAAGACCGGCTGGATGCGGCTGTAAAAGCGCTGCTGTTGCAGGGAGATACCATTGATGATGATGGCGATTTTTTTCATAGATCATCTAACCAATACTCGGCACCTCTGCATCCTGAAATTATTTGCAATGCTTGCGCATGGCACTCCGTGCTTCTTTTGAACCCAGTTCATCAGCCGTTTTAAAATCCAGGCAGGCATCATACTTGTTGCCAACCTGCAACTTCACCAGCGCACGCTGATAAAACGTCTCCGGGTCGGTTGGAAATAATTCAATAGAAGAGGTGTAATCTTCGATCGCGCCCTGATAATCCTCCTTCTCAAAGCGACTCAACGCCCGGTTATCATAATACATGGGGTTGATGGGATCGAGTTCGATGGCTTTGGTATAATCACGGATGGCCCCATCGTGATCATCGAGGTTGAACTTCACCACGCCACGCAGGTTCCAGGTCTCCGGTTCCTGCGGATCGAGTTCAATGGCTTTATTATAGTCTTCGAGCGCGCCCTTGTAATCTTCGAGTGCATTTTTGGCCAGGGCGCGGTTCTCATACTTCAACGGATCGTTCGGATCGAGTTTGATCGCTTGATCATAATCGGCAATGGCCTTTTTAAAATCACTGATGTTGTAAAAGGCAACGCCACGGAAGTTATAGATAGCAGGATCGGTCTTATCCAGTTCAAGGGCTTTGGTATAATCATCAATGGCACTCACAAACTCCCCGAGGTCGGCTTTCACGACACCCCGGTTAAAAAACTTGTCGGCATCTGCCGGCCCGATCTCAAGCGCTTTTGAAAAATCGAAATAGGAGCCGGTAAAGTCTTCCAGGTTGTATTTGGCAAAACCGCGGTTGGTATAGGCCTCCGTGTACTTCGGATTGAAACGAATGGCTCTGTCCAGATCCTTGATCGCATTGTCATTATCACCCAACGCCATCTTCGCTTCTCCGCGGTAGTTGTAAGCTTCGGCATAGGTCGAATCGATTTCAATCGCAAAGGTCAGGTCGGCAATGGCGCCATACATATCCTCCAATCCCATACGAGCCTCACCGCGCAGCCGCAACGCTACTTTATTTCTGGGACTGGCTTCAAGTATTTTCGTCAACTCCGTTCTGGCGCCTGCAAAGTCTTTTGCTGCCAGTTTTTTCCGTGCACTCTCCAGCTGGGCATCCTGTGCTATCAACACCGTGGGCAATCCCATAACAACAAACAGCAGGGCAGGTATAAACCGATTCATAATGACTTTTAATTTCACGAAACAAGGTAGGAAAATTTTGCACCGGCCGGAAAACACCCGGCATGGCGAATAACACTGCATCCGCTTATACATCATGGCTTCCGGACAGAAGGAATGTCTCCGCGTATTCAACCGGTATTGGTATACTTACAGAAATCATTCACTATGTTACGTACAACCCTTGTTCTGCTCAATGCCATGCTATGCCTTGCTTCCCTTGCTCAGGAACGCCCGGCTGAACTGAAGATGGATTTTGAAGCCTATGATCCGCCCTCCACCCTGGTGGTACCGGAACATAAAATCACCCGCGCCAAGTATCCGTTCATCGATATCCATAATCACCAGGGAGATATGACCTCACCCGGCAACCTGAACAATCTGATCGTGGAAATGGATAAACTGAACATGGGTGTGATGATCAACCTGAGCGGCAGAGGCTTCCGCAGAAGCGGTGACCACCTGGAGAAATCCATCGATAATATCAACAAGCTCTATCCGAAGCGCTTTGTGCTCTTCACCAATATCGACTTTGGTGATATCGACAATCCGGAGTGGCAGGCGCGCACGCTGAAGCAGCTGGAAGATGATGTGAGGCGCGGAGCGATGGGCTTGAAAATCTACAAGAGCCTGGGCATGAGCAGCCGCGACAGCAAAGGCAACCGCATCCGCGTGGATGACCCGCGCATTGACCCCATCTGGGCGAAGTGCGGTGAACTTAATATCCCGGTATTAATTCATACGGCCGATCCGAAATCATTCTGGGATCCGATGGATGAAAAGAACGAACGCTGGCTTGAATTAAAGACACATCCGAGCCGCAAGCGCAGCGACACCGACCCTGCCCCGTGGGAACAACTTATCCAGGAACAACACAACATGTTCCGCAAGCATCCGAAAACGAAATTCATCAACGCCCACATGGGCTGGTACCCGAATGACCTGGCGAAACTCAGTACGCTGCTTGATGCCATGCCGAACATGTATGTAGAAATCGGAGCTGTTATCGCTGAACTCGGACGGCAGCCCCGGGCTGCACGCGAGTTCCTCATTAAATACCAGGACCGTGTATTGTTTGGAAAAGACTCCTGGGTGCCCGAAGAATATGAAACCTACTTCCGTGTGCTGGAAACAGCCGATGAATATTTTCCGTACCACAAACGCTACCATGCCTTCTGGCGCATGTACGGCCTCGACCTTCCCGATGAAGTGCTGAAAAAAATTTATTACAAGAATGCGCTGAAGCTGCTGCCGAAAGTAGATGCTTCAATTTTTCCGAAATAAAGTCCTGCTGCTATGATGGCTCCTGAATCCTTCGATGTCTTAGTTCGTACCAGGCGATCTGTTTTTCCGAAAGACTACACCGGAGAAGAGGTGGATGACAACATCATCCGGCAGATGCTCGAAAACGCTAACTGGGCGCCCACCCATAAGCTCACGGAGCCGTGGCGTTTTATTGTTTACACCGGTGACGGGTTAAAACAATTAGCGCAATTGCAGGCAGCCGTGTATAAAACAGTTACCGAACGCGATGGCACCTTTCGTGAAGAGCGCTACCAGAATCTGCTCACCAAGCCGATGCAGTCCTCGCACATCATCGTGGTGATCATGAAACGCAATGAACAAAAATTGGTGCCCGAAGCGGAAGAACTCGGTGCTGTGTATTGTGCTGTGCAGACCATGTATTTAACGGCCACCGCCTATGGCATCGGCTGCTACCTCAGCACCGGAGGCATTACCTATTTTAACGAGGCTAAAGCTGCCTTTGCTCTGTCTGCCGATGATCGACTGATTGGTTTTCTTCACGTGGGTGTACCGGCCCATCACAACCAGACCAGCAAGCGCAAGCCCATTGAAGAAAAGACACAGTGGATTTCAGGCTGAACACTTCAACTTCGGCCAAAAAAAATGCCGTCCGGTAAACCAGACAGCATGATTAAAATTTTTTTTATTAAAATAATTACTGCGCCAGCTTCACAATCTTTTCGATGGGCAGGCTGTTGGCGATCTTGAGAAAGTCGGCTTCAGAAATATTTCCCTGGTAATCCAGCGTCAGCATCGAATTGGTAAACGGTGTCTGCAGCGAATAACCAGAACTCTCGTTGTTTTCATTGACCTTCTTATTCAGCAGCGACTTATACCCCTGCACCTTCACTACTTTCTGATCGGGATTGCCCGCATTCATAATCATCGGCATGGCAAGAATGGCATTCACACCGGCCATGATGGGCGAATCGCTGACGATGTCGAGCGTGATGCCTTTATCCTGGGTGTTACCGTAAACGCGGTGCACATATAATCCGCCAAGGATGCTGCCCGACATGCCCGTTACCTGATCGTTTTTTGCATCGCTGCTCAAACCGCCAAGTGAGGTTGGCAACACTTTTAATATTTCCCGGCCGATGGCGGCATCGACTTCACGTAGCGCATTCTCCAGGTTAAAGCGAGCGTCTTCCAGGTTGCCGGCACTGTACGAAGTGCGGGCGCTGGCTATATGCTTTTCAAACTCCTGCGCCTGCACGACCGACAAACTGAGAATCATGGCAGCGATAATGATGATCGTATTCTTCATGGTGTTGAAATTCTTAAATGATTACTTCTCCCCTAACTTTTTCATAATGGCATCGATGTCAAATGCACTGGCCGCATTGAGGATGTCCTGCTCGGAAGCAAAATTTCTACCTTCCCACATAATCAGTGAAGTTTGCCCGATGGGTACGCTCACGGTATACCCTGTTGACTGCTCGTACTGAATAACACCTCGATGGTCTTTCACTTTGATCTGCTTCATATTCTGCTCTCCGCTGCTGGAGGCATACCCGGGATTACTGAGATACATATTCACAGCGGATAACATCGCTCCGTTATTGGCAATGGTTACCGCCAGGTATTTTTTGCCGGCTTCGTATTCGCGGTTGATGGTAAGGCCTACCCAGCCCCAGCCCATGCTGGTCACCTCATCGGCATCTTCAATCCAGCTGAGGCCTGCTACACTTTTGGGTAAGGACTTCAGCACTTCGTGCCCGATCTCCATTTCCACCCCGAGCATCGCCTGACGAAGGGCAAAGCGCGCATCAGCATATTGCTGGGCCTTGAAGGAGGTTTCGGCATCAGCCATGCTGGCTTTCACATCGGGAGGAGTAACAATCAGCCCCTCGCCTGTCTCGTTGGCGGGTGCTCCGCTCCTGCCACTTGTACCCCCGGGAGTATTGCCCGAGGGCTGCCCGGTGCCGGTTTTCTGATCGATTTTTTTGTCAAGTGCATTTTCACCGATCTGCGCTGCTTTCTGCTTGAGCCTGCCGACTAGGCCTTGCGCTACAGCCGGACCAGCAAGCAGTACACAGGCAATTACAGAAACGAGTATCCTGGATTTCATAAAAACTGAATTAAATGAATTTGAAAGGCTTTTCAAGGTTTACTGGAAACCTTTGTCTAACGAAGATACAACTATTACGTAAACACTAACCAGCGGTTGTTGACACCTGTTACGCTGGACTAAAGCATTAGTTGCCTTTATCGATCTAATTGAGGCTTTTTATTGCCGCACTTCATTGAAAATCAGGTCGAGGCCGGTGTAGTAGAGTGAAGTAATTCCGGAGTACCCGCTGTCCGTGCCGATGATGACCCAGGCTTCGCCCCGGGAGTTTGTCTGAAGCTTAAAGACATTGGCGTAGCTGTTATTGCGTACAATTTCCGTGAACTGGGTAGTGGTGGGCGCAACGCCAACATGCCCGATGGTAATCATATCCGCGCCACCCTCATTGAAATTACCCTTGTCGATATTCATCAGGTAATACGTTCCCTTCAGTTCCTTTTTAGGCTCAATGTTGGTAATGCCCACCTTCATGATCACGCTTTCACCCGGAGCGCCACCAATGCCGAACGCTTCGGTCGGGGCATTGCTGGCAAAGCGCACGTTAAACAGCACCTCGTAGGTAGTATTGGGCATAAAGCCACTCAGCCTGCGGGTGATAAACATGAACAGGTCATCGCTGAGGTTGTTGCCCGCCAGCCTGATGCCCTTTCGGGTTTTACTGATGTTCTCCGGCATGGGGCCATAGGCATAGACCAATTCCATCCGCACGGAATCACCTTCCGGATAATCTGCAAAATCTCCACGCCACCCTTCAATGCCGATATTGAAATCGAACGTAAACGTATAGACCGAAGGCTCATTGCTGGTCAAATTGCAAGCCGGCATCATCACTACAAGGCAACCGGATGCCAGAAGAAGAAATACACGAATTACCTGCTTCACGGTTCAAAAGTAACAGTTGGCAGGCATTAGACACAGGAAAAATACTCCTCGTTGGAAACGCACAGGAAAGATTAATCAACGCAACAACTACACGTGTTAATTCATAACTTACGACTATGAAGCCCTGGCTATACACATTTTGCCTGCTTTCGCTGCTGGCGGCCTGCACGGAAATCTCCTATAAAGAGCCGCAGCCGAAAGGCATCCGTGTTTTACCCGAGATACCGCGCAAACTGCAGGGGCGTTACCTGATTGAGGAAAACAACGAGCCGGTGGATACACTCTATGCAGAGAAGTTTGGTTACCGCCTCGGTAAAGATGAAGTGGCCTCGCTCAGCGACAGCCTCGTGCTGAAACAGTACAAAGGGTATTACTTCCTCAGCAGCCGGAACAACTACGCCTGGTACTTGCGCATCCTGCGGATCCAGAAAAACGGTGACCTCGTCTTTATGGAAATGAAAGCATTTCCCCGTGAAGATGAAAACATCCGTAATTACATCAGCGAGTTGGAAACCGTGGTGCCGGTGGTCATCACCGAAGTGGATAATGAAACCTACTACATCATCGACCCGCAGCCGAAGCAACTGCTCGAACTCATCCGCAAAGGTTTTTTTAAAGAAGTGGTGTTTAAGCGGATGTAGCCGATCCACCTCATGGATTTTGCCTGTTTTGCAGCCTGTACGTTTGAACATCTCCTGTTCCTGGTTTTGCCCGAATCAGTATTTCCTGCGAAATCACTCCGGGTCAGGAGCAACTTCAATCACCCACTACCGGGCCTCTTACTCACCTGGGAAAAAATTAATAACCCGGCTTCTTCAAAATTGTCGGTGAGTTTTCGTTTACCTTTGTGCATCACTTCGTTCCGTGATCACAAAATTCCCAACCCTGCTTCTTGTTTTCTGCCTGTTCGCATGGTCAGTCATTACGCCTGTTCAGGCCGGCAAGGGTAAACAGAATTTCAAGGCCTCCACCGGCCAGGTTGAACTGCATAACCTGGCTTTGGTTTCCAATGCTCCGGAAACAGAATTAAAAAAGATTTCCGACACAACCGGCCAATCGGCTAATCCCTTTTGCCTGTGGGCGGCTTCATCAATACCGGATCAGCGTGGCGAATTCCTGTTCGGGTTTGTCTATCAGCATCCTTTCTACACTACACTTTCTGCCCAGGCTCCCTGATTGTTTCAGAAGCATCATGACTCACCCGCACGCGGGGTGAAGTCCGTCAATTCCTTTTTCCATCTTCTGAAATCATCATCTCCTTATGAAAAATATTATTGCATTCTTTTCACGCTATTGGTTCCCCCTGTTAATGTTAGGGATGTTCATTGCACTCATGATTACGGTGGCCACCTTCTGATGAAATTCTTTCTTAAATAATCTTACGTTACTATGTCTGTTCCTTCTGCAGAAAACCGTGGCCAATGGGGCTCCCGTTTCGGGTTCATTATGTCGGCCGCAGGCTCGGCCATTGGCCTGGGCAACATCTGGCGCTTCCCCTACCTTACCGGTGAACACGGAGGTGGCGCCTTTGTCTTTGTTTACCTGGGCATAGTGCTGCTGATCGGTGTACCCTTGCTCTTTACGGAAATCGGTCTCGGGCGACTGACCGGCAAAAACACTATCGGTGCTTTTCGCGCAACGGGTGCAGGCCCGGGTTGGGTGGGCTTCGGTGCCGTGCTTGCCCTGCTGGTCAGCTTCTTTGTGCTGTCGTACTACAGTGTGATTGCCGGGTGGACCATCGGGTATGTATTTAAATCATTGAGCGGTTCAACCGGTTCCTTCTCGTCCTTTGCGGCCAACCCCCTCTACACTGTACCGCTGCTGGGTGTAGTGCTGAGCATCACCATAGCCATTGTGCTGGGCGGTATATCCGGTGGAATAGAAAAGGCCACGAAGGTATTGATGCCTGCCTTGTTTGTGCTGATTCTTATCGTTGCCGTGCGCAGCGTTACGCTGGAGGGCGCCTGGCAAGGCGTAGTCTTCTACCTTACACCTGACTTTTCCAAGATCACCGCTAATACGATTCTTGCAGCATTAGGTCAGGCATTCTTTTCGCTGAGCATCGGCTGGGGGATCATGATAACCTATGGTTCGTACCTGTCGAAACAATCCAACATCATCAGCAGTGCCGTATGGGTAGGATTGATGGATACAACAATCGCGCTTCTTTCCGGCCTGATGATCTTTCCGGCTGTATTCGCCTTTGGCCAGTCACCTGCTGCCGGACCAACCCTTGTCTTCGAAGTGTTACCTGAAGTGTTCCGGTCTATTCCCGGTGGCGCGATCGTGGGTGCCGTATTCTTCCTCATCCTTATGGTGGCCGCGATAACGTCCACCATCTCCATGCTGGAAGTGCCGGCTTCCTACCTGATTGATGAAAAAAAATGGAATCGTAAAAAAGCCTCCCTGCTGGTCGGCTTGCTGGCCTTTCTGTTTGGCGTACCGGCAGCCCTGTCTTCAGGAGGTTCATCCTACTTCTCCGACATGACGTTACGTGGCCTGGATGTCCATGCCGTGTCTGCCACTGTTGAACCGGTGGAGGGTTCCTATCACGTAATCCTCAATGGAACAGTATCGCAGGAGAAAATCCGTCACTGGGAAACGGAGCTCAATGAGGCCACCGACAGTGACTTCACCGGTAGGGTTGAACACGGTGAAGAGATTTCCTTTGCGTTCCGTTCTGCACCTGCTGCCACTGCTTTTGCCGATCAGATCGGCAACATCAACCGGGGCTTTTTATCCATTCTCGATTATTATTTCGGCACCTTCTTTATTGTGGTGGTAGCGTTCACCACCTGCCTCTATGCCGGCTGGAAAATGAACATCAACCTCCTGGTAAACGAACTGGGTGAAGGCTCACCACTGTTCCGGAAATCGGCATGGGCACAACAAGCCTACCGGTTCTTTATCCGTTTTGTTTGTCCGCTCATCATTCTTGCGGTTTTGCTGAATATGATGGGTATCTTCGGGTTCAGTTAATCAGAAAAAGAAACTACCTGTAAACGATAAGCAGCGTCAACCGCAAGGGGGGCGCTGCTTTGAAAAATCGTATGGAATATTACCAGATCCTGATTGTTCTGCTCTTCGCCATTGCTGTTGTTGACCTGATTGTTGGTGTCAGCAACGATGCGGTAAATTTTCTTAACTCAGCCATCGGCTCACGTGTGGCACCGATGCGGGTCATCCTGGTAGTAGCCAGTGCCGGCATCCTCATCGGGTCGGCCTTCTCCAGCGGCATGATGGAGGTGGCGCGTAACGGCCTGTTCAATCCTTCTTTCTTCACCTTTGATCAGGTACTCTTTCTCTTCCTGGCGGTGATGCTGACCGACATTCTCCTGCTGGACTTCTACAACTCCATCGGGTTGCCCACCTCCACCACCGTATCCTTAGTCTTTGAAATTCTCGGGGCTGCTTTTGCGATTGGTGTATTGGCCTCGCTGGCACAAGGTTTCAGCCTTCAGGACATACCGCTGGGCAACATTATCAATTTCTCCAGCGCGATAACGATCGTGAGCGGCATTTTCCTGTCCATCTTCCTGGCATTCATTCTCGGCTCCCTTTTACAGCACATTGCACGGCTGGCATTTACGTTCTCATTGAAAAAATCCGTGCGGAAATATGGCGCGGTATTTTGCGGACTATCCATCACCACCATTATCTATTTCCTGCTCATCAAAGGAGCCAAGGGCAGTGCGCTGATTACCGATGAGCAGGTAACCTGGATCATGGAACATACGCTGGCTATCCTGCTCAGCAGCCTCGCCTTCTTCAGTATTCTCATCCAGCTGATGATGTGGTACACCGACATCAACCCGCTCAAGGTGGTGGTGCTGCTCGGCACCTTTGCCCTCGCCATGGCCTTTGCCGGCAACGACCTGGTGGGATTCCGGCTGATCAGTTTCCCATGGATGCCCTCGCCAAAAAAGTGGCTACACCCGCCTGGATTCTTTTTGCCGCTGGCGCGGTGATGATCATCACGCTGTGGACGAACGCGAAAAGCCGCAAAGTCACCGAGACCGAAATATCCCTGGGCCGGCAGGACGAAGGGGAAGAAAAATTCAGGCCCAACATGCTCTCGCGTATCCTGGTGGGCGGGGCCTTGCTGGCCGGGCGCCTGTTTGATTCGCTGTTACCGAAGCCGTGGTCTGCCTCCCTGGAAAAACGATTTGCACCCAAGGAAGAGGCACCCATCAGCGAGAAAGATCGACCTTCGTTTGACCTCGTGCGTGCGTCCGTCAACCTGCTGGTGTCCAGCGTGCTCATCGCCTACGGCACATCACAAAAGCTGCCGCTGTCGACCACCTTCGTTACGTTTATGGTGGCCATGGGCACTTCCTTTGCCGACAAGGCCTGGGGTCGCGAGAGTGCGGTGTACAGGGTGGCCGGGGTGATGAATGTGATTGCCGGCTGGCTGATCACCGCAGTGATCGCCTTCACCGTCAGCGGACTCATCGCCCTGATCCTCTTCAAGACGGACACCACCGGCATCATTGTGGTGACGGGCGTCAGCGCCTTTGTGCTGATCCGCAGCCATATCATTTTTGACCGCCAGCAAAAAAAGGAACAAGCGAGCGAGAAGGTTTTTTCAAGCCAGCTCAAAGACCTCAAGCAGGCCATCGATGAAAGCAATGAGGTTACCGTACGGAATGTCAAACACGTGATGAAGTTGTACGAGGCCAGCGTGGATTCTCTCGCCAAGGAGAAGCGAAAGACGGTGGAAAAAGCCATGCTGCGCATGCAGGAGCTGCGCACAGAAACCAACAAGATCCAGCACAAAATCATCAAGTACGTCAAGAAGATGCCCGGGCAAAATCTCGCGGCCAGCCGGTTGTACATCCTGCTGTTTGACCATATGCAGGACCTGTACCAGGGTATCGGGCTGATCAGCGAATACTGCACGGAACACCTGAAGAACTACCACACCACCCCCTCCAAAAAGTACTTGCAGCAGCTGAGCGACATTGAAAAGGGGCTTGCCAGCTATTACGGACTGGCGTGCGAGGATATCAGTTCATCAAAGTTTACGCATGCCGAAACCATTGCCGCCATGCACCAGCAGTTGATGGCCAACATTAACCAGGCCATCGATGCGCAGATCTCCGCCATTCAAAAAGACAATATCAGCAACCGGATGGGCCTGCTGCAGGTGCGGATCCTGCTCGAAACCAGGGATATTGCCGTTACATTGCAGCACATCTACGCACTCTACCACGATTACCACGGCAAGGTTCCCGACAGGCTCATGTAGGCATCAGTAAAAGAACAGCCACAAACTTCCGGACAGTGCGATGAGGATGACCGATACCAGAAACTTCAGCGCAAAGCTCCGCTTGCCCTGCAGCCATGCGTAAAGGGATTTGCTCAGCAGGTTGGTGGCATTCACCACCAGGAAGGTAAGGAAGGCAAACTTCAGCGTAATGGTTTGTCCGGCCATGTCGGCCAGCGTAACGAGGATAGCGTCCAGGCCTGCGAAACTGGCGATGATCGAACTGATGATGAACCCGGACTGTCCGAATAAAATCAGGCAGGCCTTCGTGACAATTTTGATCACCATCAACAGGGCGGCAAACTTCAGGGCCGGCATCAGCGAAAAGATCTGCCCTTCCCGGGAGCTTTCCGCTTCGCCTTCACCGCCCCCTTCCTTTTTCCGGAAAAATACCGCGGCAATGACGCCTGCCGTCAGGATCATCAGCAGCAGACTGGGCACAATCGAAATCAGCCACGGCAGATTCAGCGGACCTACAAGCAAAAAGATTTGCAGAAAACTGGCCAGGTTGGCCAATACGGCTGCTCCCACCAGGGAATTAACCTGCGATGACTTCACGCTTTTCTGTGCCAGCGACTGTGTGGCTGAGGTAGACGAAACAAAGCCGGCCATAAAACTGGTGAGCGCAAAGCCGTTTTTTTGTCCGACCAGCCGGGATAACACATACCCCAGCACATCGATGCCCGTTATCAGCACCACAATAAACCAGATCCTGCGCGGGTTGATCAGCTCCAGGTTGTCAAACCCCTGCACATCCGCTCCAAACTGCTGCAGCAGGTCAAACAACATGGGCAGGTCCCGGAGGGTATAAGCATGATCGGGCAGTACGGGCAACACCACCAGGGCAATGATGGCATAGGTGATAAACGCGTGCAGCTCCTGCCGCGATACCCCGGCCACCAGCCGGGTGGTACGCGATTTAATGGAGAGCAGAAACACCACCACCACAAACACCGCTACGGTTAACTCCAGCGGAATGATGTCGATCATCACCATCAGGCCGAGCACAAAGGTGATGATGGCCGACAGTTCACTGGTGATGCCGAAGTCGCGGGTAACATACGACTCTGCAAGGTAGTAGCCCACCAGCAAGACCAGGAAACCGATGATGATCACCACGGCTACGGCCGTGTAGGCATGCATCAGGAAGATGCCCGACAAGGCCCCCAGCAGGGCGATGAGGGAAAAGGTGCGGATGCCTCCCACATGCGGGTCGGTGGGGTTGTCGCTTTCACGCTCCAGCCCCACGGTGGCGCCCATCACCAGGGCGAGCAACAAATGGGTAAATAAATCCGCCATAATGCCGGCTATACCGGTTACCGGACAGCCGGGGAAAGGTAGCGCAGAAACCGCATTGCCGGAATGATCAAGATCACCCCGAAAACAATTTTCCCGGAAAACCGGCAGCAGCCTGCCCCCGGGTCATCAACCACGACAACGTGATCAGCGATTTCACTTCTGATGAGTGCCCGAAACACGCAATGAAATGCACGCAGCCAAAGGCGCACCGGTAAAAAACAAACCAGCAATTTCACTACCTTCCTGAAAGTTCATGCCGATGCAAATCATCGAAGCCTTGCTCAACCTTAACTACACCGTGGCGCTCATCGCCCTGTTCACCGTATTTTTTACCCTCGAACAGTTGCTGAACACGCAGTTCCGGTTTACCGGCCGCGTAAACCATTTGGGGAATAACCTGCTGTTCCAGGTCGTGCTGTTCGGCATCAATATTTTCTGGGCCTCGGTGATTGTGCTGGCTGTGGACTGGCTTCATGAGCATAAAATCGGACTGCTCCATCAGCTGGAGCTGCCGTTCTGGGCCGCGCTGATCAGTGGCCTGCTGCTGTACGATTTCAGCGCCTACTGGTTTCACCGTATGGCGCACCGCGTACCCTTTGTATGGCGGTTTCACCGCGTGCACCACAGCGATACAAGCCTCGATTCAAGCTCTAACTTTCGCTCCCACCCGCTGGAGATACTGTTCTGGTTTGGCGCTTCGGATCTGGTGGCCACAGCCGTCTTCGGTTTGCACCCGATGGCACTGGGATTATATGCGCTGATACTGATTCCGGCATTCGTGATTGAGCATGCTAACCTCCGCTTCCCCACCTGGCTGGATAAAACCGTTGGGCTGGTGATCACAACCCCCAACTTCCACAAGATTCACCATGACCGCGATCAGCATTACACCGACTCCAACTATGCCGATGTTTTCATTCTGTGGGACCGCCTCTTCGGCACCTTTAAATACAAACCACCTGACCAGATCAACTTTGGACTGGATGAATTTGATGCTCCTGAAAAGCAAACGTTCTGGTACCTCATCCGCAGCCCGTTTATGAAGATCGAACGGAAAACATCGGATAAACTAATTTCATGACCGGAGTGCATAAAGTCACCGCGCAGGAATTCCCGTCATGCGCTAACCCGTTACTTCTCCAACTCCTTCAGTAACTCCGCAGCCGGATTATTGGACGGGCGAAGGCGCAACGATTGCTCAAAGCATGCCCTTGCTTTTTCTTTTTGATTCAGCTGCACGTAAGCGCGGCCCAGCTGATTCCACGCCACCACGATGCGCGGAAAGAGTTGCGTGTACACCGTGAACAGGTGAACGGCATCCGTCACCTTGCCGGCTTCGAGCAACAGCTCGCCAACTCCCAGCAGAATCATGTCGTCTTCAAAATCAAAGCCGGCCTCCTTCAGTAAGGTTTGATGGTGCTGCTCAAAATAGGCTCCGCCCTGGTTAACAATCTGGTCGTAGATGCTGCGCGTTACCGGGCTGGTACGGTACGGTGGTTCGGAGCGCATGATGCTTTGCGGCAGCGAGCCTGGTGCATTGCCGCGGATGATGCGCAGCAATTGCATCGCTACTTTATCGGAGATGATGGTGTTGGTGTTGCTCGATACCACAAGACACACCTCTTCGGTGAGTGAAAAGGCCATGAAGGCGTTGTACACGCCATTGCCACCGTTGTGCCAGATGAATTCGCTGTCACCAAAATTCTCTATTACCCAGCCATACCCGTAATGGCTGCTGCCCTCCGGATTCTCGGCCACCTGTTTTGCAAACAGTTGCTGTGTGGACGTTTTAGCAAGCACCTTGTTGTTACGCAGCGCCCGGTGCCATAACTGCATATCCCCCACCGTGGAGAGCATGCCACCGTTGGCGCGCAGGTGCCAGCCGGGCCCGTCCGGCAGCCACGCACGGTCGAGGGCGGTGCCCCAGCGTACACCATTGCGGTAGCCCACTGCCAGTTCTTCTTTTTTGAATTCGGGTATAACATACCCTGTGCGCTTCATGCCCGCAGGTGCAAACAGGTATTGATTCAAAAATTTTTCATACCCCATGCCGCTTACTTTTTCAATGAGGATGCCCAGGATGCTGTAGCCCACGTTGGAGTACTCATACTGTTCACCCGGTTTTGCATTCAGGGGCGCTTCAAAGGCGAGCTTTAAAAACTGCGAAGCCGTTACGTTGTCATAATCATCACCCAGCGTTCCGGCAAACCCGGACGTATGCGTAAGCAGTTGATGGAGGGTGATGTTCTTTTTATCAGCCGGTGCCTCCGGAAAAAACTTCACAAGCGCATCGGTAACCGACAGCTTGCGCTGCTCCACCAGTTTCATGATGCCCGCTGCGGTAAACTGCTTGGTCACCGAGCCGACACTGAACACCGTTTGTGCCGTTTGCTTCCGGCCGGCTTCTGCATCGGCCGGGCCATAGCCCTCTTCAATCAACACCTTGCCTTTTGAGGCTACCAGCACACTGCCGCGGTAACCCTGCGCAGCACAGGCCTCCAGAAATTCATTCAACGACTGCCCCGCAGCGATGCCGTAGAACAATAACCCGAAAACAACTAAAAGGATGTGGCGATGCATAGCTAAAGTGAAGTATCCGTAAAGGTGTGCAAATCGCGTCAGTGAGGGCTAATGTGTTAACGTTAATTAACCTTAATTAACGTTCAGCATATCCGGCTTCAACTCTTCCCGGTGTCAATCTGCGGATGCCCGGGATGCCTGTTTGATTCGGTCTGCCTTGATGCGTTGCCGATCATCCTTGCGCGCACCAACGCAACAGCTTTTCAAACACTTCATGGTACCTGCTGAACCCTCATTTGAACGTGATGCCGCGGAAAAGCAAACATCACTGTACCTGATCCGAAGTCCGTTTATGACGGATTGAACGAAACGCATCCGCTACGAAGCAGATTCCAGTTGCCGTGGTTGTTGTTTTCAGAAAAGAGTTTTGTCAACGAGGCTTAGATGGTGAAGAACTCAAAGGCAGCAACATCAGCGTCCCCTTCGGGTGAGGCTGATGGGGCAAAAGCAATTTCATTTTTTCACGAACGGCACAACGGGCATGGCCAGCCGATACACAGAATAAAATCATCTACGGCTTATCCACCTGCGCTCCACTTGAACGCAGACCAGCACGAACAGCCCCAGCAGAAATGACAGGGCAAGGTCCGATGGCTTGAGTTCGGTCAGCGAGAAGAATTCATGGAAGAAGTGAACATAGATGACCATCAGCTGGAGGATCAGCGTCATTATAATCACGGTGGTGAACATCCTGTTGGACGTCAACGAAAACACGGAGTGGCCGGTGGCCCGCAAGCCAAGGGCATGCCCGATCTGGGTGAATGCGACAGCCAGTGAAATCCCTCCGATCAGCAGGCCGATCCAGGTAACATGCAGGATGGCCGCTTTATTGAGCACAGGATCTTTAACCGCCCGCGGAGGTTTCTTCATGTTATCGGCTTCAGCGGGCTCCATGCCCAACCCCAATCCCATCAAACCATCCGTCAATAAATTCAGGTAAAGCAACTGCAGCGGACTTAAGGCAACCACAATGCCGGAGAACGGGGCCAGCAGCATCACCAGTACTTTTCCGAGATTACCTCCTAATGAAAACTTAACAAACCGGATGAGGTTATCGAAAATGGCGCGTCCTTCTTCAACAGCCGTTACAATCGTAGAAAAATTATCATCCAGCAAGACCATGTCTGACGCCTCCTTGGCTACATCGGTACCGGTAATTCCCATGGCCACACCGATATCGGCTTTCTTCAAAGCGGGTGAATCGTTTACGCCATCACCGGTCATGGCCACCACCTGGCCCAGGTTCTGAAGAGCTGTTACAATTTTCAACTTATCCTGCGGTGCCACCCGTGCGAAAACACTGACTGATTTTACTTTTTCTTCCAGTTCCTTGTCGGAAGTACGGCTTAGCTGTTCGCTGGTAAGATAGCCGGCTTCTGTCGGGATGCCGAGCTCGCGGGCAATGGCCATGGCCGTAAGCGGATAATCTCCGGTGATCATCACCGGCCGTATGCCGGCCTGCACGCATTTGCTCACCGCCATCTTCACGGAAGGTCTTGGCGGATCCATCAATCCAATCATACCGGAAAACACAACCTCTGTTTCTACTTCATCCGGATTGTTGGCGTCAACCGATCCGTTGAGTTCCTTGTACGCCAGGCCCAGTACTCGTATTCCCTGTGAAGCGAGTTCGTCATGTGCCTTTCGGATGCGGTTGATCCAATGGTCATCCAAGGGTTCTACACCGTCTTTTGTTTTTACGTAGCGCGATATTTTCAGCAGGCCGTCCATAGCGCCTTTGATCAGGGCGATGTAATCGGATTGATTCAGACCGGCCAGGTGAGGAATTTCTTTACCCTGATCGGATAGTTTGTGAACGGTAGTCATCCGCATCCGATCCGAGTCAAACGGAACTTCGCCCACGCGCGGAAGCTTTGCTTCCAGCTCGCGCTTGATCAGGCTCACCTGCATGGCTGCATCAACCAGGGCGGCTTCGGTGGGTTCGCCAATAACGGTTCTCGTTTGTTCGGTGAGTTGTATGTCTGCGTCATTGCACAGCAAGCCGATCATTAAATTGAGGTGGATGTTGGGAAAATCAACACCTTCGTCAGGGAAGGTTCGGATGGACACACCGGCCGCCTCAATGGAGGTTACCGCCATTTTATTTTCGGTGAGTGTGCCGGTTTTATCGGAACAGATCACGGTAACCGACCCCAGGGTTTCTACAGCCGGCAGCTTGCGGATCAGCGCATTTTGCCTTAGCATTTTTTGCGCACCTAAGGCCAGCGTAATGGTTACCACGGCCGGTAATCCTTCGGGTATAACGGCCACAGCCACGCTGATGCCCACCAGGAACATATCCGAAAGCGATTCACCCTGCAGTATGCCCACCACAAGAATTAAAACCGCAGCGATGCCCCCGGCCAGGGCCAGCCACTTACCGAGCTGATCGAGTTTGTTCTGCAGCGGTGTCTTTCCTTTCTGAACATCCTGAATGAGGTTGGCAATCTTGCCGATCTCCGTATGCATGCCGGTGCGCACCACCACGGCTTTGCCGCGCCCCATCGTGATGGTGGTGCCCATATAGGCCATGTTCCACCGGTCGCCCAGCGGAATGTCAGCCTTGCCGATGGCCTGCGTTCGTTTATCCACCGGATCCGCCTCGCCCGTAAGCGCAGCTTCCTGAATTTTCATGTTGGCGGTATCCACAAACCGTACATCGGCCGGCACAATGTTCCCGGCTTCCAGCAGGATCACGTCTCCCGGCACGAGAAGCCGCGCGGAGATTTCCTGGCGTACTCCATCGCGGATAACCCGCACAAACGGAACGGCCAGCTGCTTCAGGGCGGCCATGGCTTTTTCAGCCCGGTACTCCTGCACAAAACCCAGGATGGCGAACAGGATGACGATGGCCGCAATGGCTATCGTTTCAATCTCCTTGCCCAGGAAGGCGGAAATGATGGCGGCAATGATCAGGATCACCACCATGGTTTCCGTAAACTGGCCGAGCAGCATTTTCCAGGCGGGCTTCTTCGCCTTTTCTTCCAGCTCGTTGGGTCCGTATTCGTTCAGCCGGGCCTGGGCCTCCGTGGCGGACAAGCCATCGCTGACGGAGGTTTTCAGCTGGTGAAGAACTTCTTCCGTGGGTACGGTATGAATCTTTTCGAAGAGTTGCATGGGTCAGGCGTGGGGTTCAATTACATGCGTTTATCGCATGTACACAAATATACACGCGAAGGGTTATGCCTTCCGGATGCCGGACCCGGGATAAGTTTGGAGTCTATCATCTGGCCATTTTATTTGGAAAGTTGATCAGTTACCATCAAAGGATATGGCGATTCTTTAAGCATAAGGTTGATGGGAGACTGAATTTATAAATCAGGCCATGGCCTGATTTTTATATACTGTTTGTCAGGTTATAGCCTGATAATTAGTTTGCTTTTATCAGGTTATAGCCTGATATTTGATGGACATTTATCAGGTTATAGCCT
>JALOMI010000288.1 GCA_025455465.1 Cyclobacteriaceae bacterium
ACAAATCGGGCTGCTGTTCTGAATGGCGTAACATTAACTCCGAATATTAATCCACCTACAGGTATTTACTCCGAAGATGGTGCCCATTTCAACACCCGTGGATATGCGTTTATTGCCAAAGTATTTATAGACGCCATAAACCAGAAGTTTCAATCCACAGTGCCTGTACCCAATATGGCCCGGTATTCTGCAACCGGATTACCAATCCCGTAATCAGCAGAATCACAATCATGAAATAAAAAAGGCTGCCTTAAGGCAGCCTTTTTTATTTCTCATGTTGGCACCTTCCCAGTATCATTTTCCCAATTCAGGAAACAATAATCTAGCGATCCTGTAAAATCAGGCCGAATTCATCGAATTCTGGTCCGGCTCATTCATTGCCCATTCAAGTCAAACGCTACGACTATGCTTTGCCGAATGTTCTTCCGCTTTCTATCCCCCGAACGACAAATGAATTGTGTTCGCAAGACTGGCGTGCTGGTGGGAAACAGGAAATACAACGATTATAATGTTTCGGTTTACATGCTGAATAATTTCTTTGTGGAAATTACCAGTGATGAGCAAGGAATTGATCATAAGCAAATCCGGATTTTCAGCAACCTGAATGAGTTTCAGGAATATATAAAAGTCGATTCCCGGTCAAAGATGAAATAGGTATCAGATATAGCCGGCCAACCGATAGGCAATCATGCCTGCCCACTCCTTAAAAAGTTTATGCCACACCACCAGCGCATCTGCACTTGGTATGAATAGTGATTCGGGGGTAAAATGTCGGGGATGGGTATAGAAGTCTGTAGCAAAAACATCTATGTTCAGGCCCACATTAAGAAAGCAGGCCTTACTTCTTCGCATGTGAAAGGCTGAGGTGATGAGCAATGCATTATTCCATTCCAGATTATCCAGCAACTGCTTTACCCGAACGGCTGATTCCCTGGTGTTTTCAGATTCATTTTCGATGATGATATCTTCATCGCTAACTCCCATTAATAACAATACTTTCCGGAGTTCATCAGCCTCAGGCCTCCCCTCGGTCAGCACTCGACCAACACCTCCACTCACAATTATCTTACCGATGATTCCTCTTTGATAAAGTTCTGCCGTATGTACTACTCTGTCTGCCCCATGGGTAAAATAAACCCGGTCTGCCGGCTCAAGATCGTTCCGTGTAATACCGGTAAGAAGAATTCCATAATCATACGTCTTTGTTATGGCCTCGAATGGAGTAACTTCGATTTCCCAGGTGCGCATTACTTCATTGGCGATGAAATCATTGGAGAGCATAAAAAGAGCCAATAGACTCCCCAATAACAACCTTCGCTTCCATAATTGATTCTTGACCAGCAGCGCAGCTACTAACCCCACCATGATCAGGAATAGCGGCTTGATTAAAAAACTCATGGTTTTTGAAAGCAGGAAGAACATACAGGATTATCACTTAATACCTGTTACTGTTTATGATTACGCTATCACATCCGTTTGTTCAGCGGATTGGACAAATCACCAATACCATCGATTATTCTCCGTAAGACATCCACGTAGAGGGTAATCATCAGCAGCAGCGTCATCGCCCAGATAACACCGGTATTGAAAAATAAGGTGTCAATATTCTGATTCAGAAAATGCTTTGATGGCATATAAAACTGGGCATCAAAATCAACCACGTGATCCGGATCTGGATCTTTGTAAATGGGATATACCTTCTGCACCAGCTTGCCATCTTTCTCGATGATCTTATGGGGCTCCTGCAAGTTCTTGACAAAGTCAGATATGGATTCATTGCGATAAGTCTCCTTATAAGTCAAAAACATCGCTTCCGCCTCCGGTGTGCTTGTCATGCTTCGGATTTTTTTCTCTCGCTGCTCTTCGGCCTTGTTGTACATACTGATGTAGTACCTTCTCAAAACCGCAGTAAACTCAATGGCACTGTTATAAGTGGATGAATCAAATTTAGCAGGATTAAGATTTTGCAACCAGGGCAAATCCTGCTGTCCAACCTGCTCTGCTTCTTTGTTCAGCTCATAATTTACAAGCGCTATATCTTTTTCGAATTTCAGAGCCTGTTCCGGGTTATCATCCCGAAAATGATGGAGGCAGAATTGAAGCCGTGTTTCAATTTCCGGTATGTGGTAAAGTTTCTTGAAGTCAGCATCGGCCATTACCTTATCGTAGAAATAGAATTCCTTTTCAAACTTGTTATCCTTAAACTGTGTTACCATGGCGGCTTCAAAAGCCCAACGTGATGCCATCACATCACCTACAAAGGGCACCGTGGCTGTATTACCAATAGCGGGGTTAAGCTTGTCAAATTTGACTACCACACCACTCAGAATAAGCTGCGGTATGATCAGCAAGGGTATCAGGATATAAATTGTTACAGCCGAGTTAAAGGCGGAAGAAATATTCAATCCCAGCACATTGGCAAAACACGAAACGCTGAACAAGATGAACCAGTGGTTCAGCAGCATTCCATTGATCTCCAGAATCGAGTTACCAATCAATGCGAACGTGAGTGTCTGAATAGCTGATAACAGAAACAATATGCCGATTTTGGACATCAGGTAACTGCTTCGGCTCAGGTGCAAAAAGGCTTCGCGTTTAAGAATCTTTCGGTCACGGATAATCTCTTCGGCACTTACTGTTAATCCCATAAAGAGCGCCACGATCACACTCATGAATAAATATGCCGGCAAGTTGACGTTCTTGCTGAAAATGTATCCAAGGTGGACTTTGTCATCTATGTTGTAATAACGAACGATAAACGCCAGAATAAATGCCAGTAAAGGCGCCTCCAGCAGATTAATAACCATATACTGCTTGTTGTGCAGTTTGGCACTGATGTCACGAAGGGCAAAGAGACTCATTTGTTTGAGCCTTGTGGGGATACGCAAAGTTGATTTTACCGGTTCAGAGGACGTTACAACTTCCGGCAAACGCGTGTACTTTTTAAACATGCGGTGCCACTGTTCCGGCAATATCTTCCGCTCATTTGTAAACTGACCGTATTCATCGATGACCTTGGTCTCAATTATATTAAAGATCTGCTCAGGATTAACATTACCGCATTCAATACACTCACCTTGCTCGCTGTTGATCATGTCGATGCATCGTTTAAAATGAACAATGGCATCAACCGGGTTGCCGTAATAAATCTGATAACCGCCTGTATCAAGAATCAGCAGCCGATCGAATTTCTTGAAAATATCGGATGAGGGCTGATGGATAACCGCAAATACCAGTTTGCCCTTGAGCGAAAGTTCCTTGAGCAGGTCAATGATATTTTCTGAGTCGCGCGATGACAGTCCGCTGGTAGGCTCATCGCAGAACAGTATACTAGGTTCCCGAAGCAACTCCAGGCCGATGTTCAGCCGCTTACGCTGGCCTCCACTGATGGTCTTTTGCAGTGGTGATCCCACCTTGAGATCCTTGCGTTCAGCCAAACCCAAGTCCTCCAAGGTCTTCATTACCAGTGTATCGATAGCCTTTTCATCGAGATCACTGAAACAAAGCTTGGCAGCATAGTACAGGTTTTCATAAACCGTCAGGTCTTCAATAAGCAGGTCATCCTGAGGTACAAAGCCAATAATACCTTCAATCAATTCAGGGTTTTTATGGATGTCAATCCCGTTTATCTTAACAGAACCCTGCGTTGGAGTTTCAGATCCATTTAAAACATGCAGTAAGGTAGATTTCCCCGAACCGCTGGCCCCCAT
The DNA here is from genome assembly GCA_025455465.1 of Cyclobacteriaceae bacterium. Classification (GTDB taxonomy): domain Bacteria; phylum Bacteroidota; class Bacteroidia; order Cytophagales; family Cyclobacteriaceae; genus UBA2336. The sequence continues at coordinate 3,711 of JALOMI010000288.1, forward strand.
CAACGCAACCAGTTTACCGGAATCCTCCGCCAGATTAATTTCCTGCAGGCCGATGCCCCCGTTCTTGAAACGAAAATGAAGGTTGGTACCTTCAAAAGTCAGATGGTCGGTCTTACTGATTCGCTTGAAACGGCTAACGATATCACCATAATAAACCGGGTCGTCTTTATCCCATCGAATGGTACTACCAACACTTAATACACCAATGGTTCCGGCCCTG
>JALOMI010000289.1 GCA_025455465.1 Cyclobacteriaceae bacterium
GAATAAACCGGGAAACAACTTCATACGGATCCTGAATGTTTACGGGGCGATGTCTTTTCATGGCTTTATATTTCTTTTTGCTCCTGGATGCATCCATAGAATGAATAAAATATTGACCTAAAAGACTGTGTTTAAATATCATGGCTTCCTTAAAATCAGGTGCCTTGCTAAGTGCATTTTTAATTTTTGGTAAATAATACTCAGCGTAGGTATTCAAATGCTGCAGACACTCGGCCACACACCACCCACCGTTATCGGCTGCCCGGAGCAACTGGTCTGCGGGAAGGTTCTGAAAGATTGAAATGACTTCGCTTACTTGGGATTCCAATTGTTCTTCGAGATGGTGGAGATATACTTCCTGGCTTATTTCCCGTTTCATAGGTTACCCTTTATTTTTTTGCTGAATATCAATAAGAGAATGCCGATCAGGCACATGATGCTTTCAATCACCAGCCAATTGGTTCCAAATTCGCCCAGTGCACCTTCTGAAAACCAGGTGATAATGCGTGAAAGAGCATACGATCCCCAAAACAGCGATAGGAAGCTAAGTCCTTTAATTGTCTGAAAAAAAGCAAGGTAAAGAAGAAGTAAAACCAGGGTAATGCCCACGCCTCCGTAAATTCCACGAATGGAACTTATGGCATCGGTGTTGGGAAGTTTAACGCCCACCAGATCCATCACCGATTGCGGATTAATAATGGCCAGCAGGGCAACATAGCCAAGGCTGAAAGCTGAGAAAAGAATAAATCCTTTACTGGCTGTGAGGTAAATAATTTTTGTTGTCATACAAGTTGTGTTTGGTTTGATGCAACAAAGATGAGTTCACCCTGAAATTTCATTCTTGGCATTTACCAACATTTTCAGATTCGCACGGAATTTATGAGTTTACTGAAGTTGGTAGGATCAATGCCGAGGTAATTCGCCAGGTATTTATGCGGCACCAGCGTAAGTATATGCGGACTGCGTTTCAATAACTGCCTGAATTTTTCTTCGGAAGTAAAGCATTGCAACTCCACCATTCTTTCAAGCAAGCCTGAAAAGGCCTGCATTACCCCTAATCGTAAGGCTTCCGAAACGCAGTGATGTTTTTGCATGCATTGATTCACTGCTTCGAAAGGAGCACGCAGAAAAACGGAAGGAGTGAGCGCCTCGAAATAATAGGCAGAGCGTTTTTGAAGGAAGAAAGAATCGACTACACCGCCAAAAGACGGAGCATAAGTGAACACTAAAGTCGATTCACGATTTTGATCATCCTGGTATACAATGCGTTGAACACCATCCGTCACGAAATACAAATACTTTTCTATTTCGCCTGCAGAAGTGATGATTTCTTTTCGCTTCACGCGATGTTCGACCCAGATGCTGAAGAATTCATTTGCTGCTTCTTCCGATAGGGGATGGATATGTTCAATGACTTTTCTTAATGTTTCCTGAGCCTGCATATCGACCAAGATACTAATGTTTTATCCTTTATATAGTAAGGAAGCCGGCAAAGCAGGAGTCAGTTTTATTGAAATACAAAATCCTTTCAATAATTTAATGTTCTATTTACGTATAACTATGTTTATCGGTCATTTTGCTGTTGGCCTGGCTGCCAAATCAGTAAAGCCAACTGTCTCATTGGGTACTTATTTTCTTGCTGTGCAATTTGTTGATTTGCTTTGGCCTACTTTATTATTGGTTGGACTGGAGCGTGTCTCGATATCGCCTGGTATTACGGAAATGACTCCACTTGATTTTGAACATTACCCGATTACCCATAGTTTAATAATGACGGTGGTGTGGGCAGGGCTCGCATTGTTGCTCTTCTATTTATTCAAGAAAGATTTGAAAGCAGCCCTGGTAGTTGCTGCCTGTGTTGCCAGCCACTGGCTTTTGGATTTTATTACACACCGGCCGGATTTGCCTCTGGCTTTTTCAGACGCAACACGGGTTGGATTAGGATTGTGGAACAATAAAATACTGACTATAGCAGTTGAGTCTTTGTTATTTGTAATCGGGTTGGGACTTTATTTGCGCTCAACCCGCTCATCAGACAAGATCGGTACTTATGGTTTTTTGGGACTTATTGCTTTTCTGGTGGTCATTCATATCAGCAATATTTTCGGACCGCCTCCGCCAAACGTGGCGGCCATTGCCTGGGCTGGCCATCTTCAATGGATATTTGTTATTTGGGCATATTGGGTAGATGCACACCGGAATGTAACTTGGACCTGACCCTGTACTGACTCTAAATAATGGGTTCTGATCCTGTTCTGTATTTAAACAGAACAGGTAGTTATGACCTGAAAAATTATATCAGATTCTTTCAATGTCTGATCTCAAATTATTTTATGATACCTACGAACTTCATAGTTGCAGACCTGATCATAGATTGAACGAGAGATCACCCATTGGGTAAATTACACCCGATGAGTCAGTTTTATGAGCAAATATTAGAGTTACAACCCTATGACTTTAATCGTGTTGTGTGACTAAACCGTTTATACACTAACTAACCCAATTCATTATGAATGACCATTCACCATTGAATATGGATCCGTCCGAATTTAAAAGAATAGGCCATCAACTGGTCGATCAAATCGCTTCGTTTTTGGAAGAGCTTCCATCAAAAAAGGTGACTTCTGCCTTGCGTCCCGGTGAAGTACAACAGTTACTTGGTTTCAATGCACTCCCTGAGTATGGATCTGATGCAGAAAGTATTTTAACGACATCGGCTCAATTACTTTTTGATCACTCGCTCTTTAACGGGCACCCGCGTTTTTGGGGATACATCACCTCTTCAGCGACACCTATAGGTGTCCTGTCGGAATTGCTGGCAGCTTCGGTCAATCCGAATGTGGGAGCCTTTATCCTTTCGCCAATGGCAACTGAAATTGAGCGGCAAACGGTTCAATGGTTAGCGGAGATGATTGGATATACTCCTACCTGTGGAGGGCTCTTTGTAAGCGGTGGAAACATGGCCAACCTGGTAGGATTTTTAGCGGCACGAAGACACATCGTACAACAGGATATTCGTAAGATAGGGTTGGCTGACGCACTGAATGGAAAAAGGGGATTTACATTATACTGTGCACAGGGTACACATACCTGGATAAACAAGGCTGCAGACCTGTTTGGGCATGGAACGGATGCCATACGCTGGATTGAATTAACGGACAAAGAACAGATAGATGTTACTAAACTTGAAGACACCATCGAATCGGATTTGAAAATGGGCTACGTGCCATTTTTAGTAGTGGGTAATGCAGGTTCGGTAGGTACTGGTGTAATTGATCCGTTGCAAGAACTAGCTGCAATTTGTAAAAAATATAATTTGTGGTTTCATGTGGATGGTGCTTATGGTGCACCCGCAGCTGCACTGCCCGAGCTTGCTGCGTCATTCAAAGGACTATCGTTGGCCGACTCCATCGCACTCGATCCACACAAATGGTTATATGCGCCATTGGAAGCCGGATGTATCCTGGTAAGGGACGCAAAGCATCTTCATGATGCGTTTACCTTTAACCCCGATTACTATAATTTTGATGGCGACCTAACCGATAAGCCTGTAAACTTTCATGAATATGGCATGCAAAACTCGCGCGGTTTTCGCGCGCTTAAAGTTTGGACGGCCCTCAGACAAGCCGGACGTAGTGGCTATATTTCTATGATCCGAAAAGATATTGAATTGGCTCGCTATCTCGCTGAAAGGATTGCGTCAACACCCAGGCTGGAACTGGTTACAGTGAATCTCAGTATTGTGTCATTCCGATTTATTCCGGAAGTACTTCCGCTTGAAAATAAAGAGAAATATCTCAATACGTTAAATGAAAAAATTCTTAACCGACTACAAACAGGAGGTCAGGTATTCATTAGTAATGCGGTGGTTAAAGGAAGGTACTGCCTGAGAATGTGTATAGTGAACTTCCGGACAACCCAA
>JALOMI010000077.1 GCA_025455465.1 Cyclobacteriaceae bacterium
CCCCAATACGAAAATGTTTGACGGCAAGGGATTGGGTGTGGGCGGAAGCCATCAGGTAAATGAATACGATCCAACGGCAACTTCGCATTACGGGGATGTCTCTGCGGTGATTATGCAAAACCTGCCTTTGTGGGCAGAGTTTATCCGCACACCCAGCCTGGAGACTGCCCTCATGAGCAACTGGGAAGAAAAGATTGAACGAATGGCACTGGAAACTTCTGAAGAGAATGTCACCAATATTGCTGGTGTGCCTACCTGGACGGTGTTGCTGATTCAGCGCATTGTTGAATTGAAAGGGGCTAAAAATATTCTGGAGGTATGGCCTAATCTGGAGGTCTTTTTTCATGGGGCTGTTTCTTTCACACCCTATCGGGGATTGTTCAATAAACTCATACCGGATCCGAAGATGACTTACTGGGAAATCTATAATGCCAGTGAAGGGTTTTTCGGTATACAGGATCAGCGCAACTCGGAAGAGATGCTGCTCATGCTGGATTACGGAATCTTCTATGAATTCATACCCATGGAAGAACTCGATAAGCCCCAACCTAAAATATTACGGCTTGGTGATGTTGAGCTGAATAAAAATTACGCCATGGTCATTACGACCAATGCTGGTTTATGGCGTTACAATATTGGTGACACCATTCGGTTTACTTCGTTGTCACCCTACCGCATCAAAATTTCCGGGCGCACCAAGCACTTCATCAATGCCTTCGGTGAGGAGGTGATTGTTGAAAATGCAGAGGGTGCAATTGCCAAAGCCTGTGAAGCAACGGGTGCGATGATTACCAACTTTACGGCTGCGCCTGTTTATCTCGATGCCGGAAAGAAAGGCGGACACGAATGGATCATTGAGTTTAAACACAAGCCACACGACATCGCGGAGTTCACACACATACTCGACTCCACCTTACGCAGTATCAACAGCGATTATGACGCCAAGCGCTCTCATGACCTGGCGCTGGTGGCGCCAACCATTCATGCGGTGGAAGAAGGCACATTTTACAACTGGATGAAAAGCCGCGGCAAGCTCGGAGGCCAGAACAAAGTGCCCCGCCTCTCCAACTCACGCGAGTATGTAGACGATATTCTGTCGATGATTGGCCAGTCTATGCGCTAGGCGTTCCAATCTCCTGATTCTTTATGCTTGCGGATTCGCCTGGGGTTAAACCATAAAAAGAAACCGGTTATACTCAGTGTTGATAATCCTATACCCACTATAGACGTATAGGCCAACTTAATCTGACCGTCTGATGTGCTGAACAAAAAATCCAGGATGGAGCCATCGTGAATCTGTTCAATGATATCTGACGTACGCTGGTTTACCGCAAGCACACGCCCCGTAGTGGCATCGAGCTGAATCTCGGTGAAGTGATGTTTAAAGACAAACTTCACAATGCCCTTATCCGGCCGCGCATCGATGCGGTCCAGTGCCGCGGAGCGGTTGTCGTTAAAATGCGCAACTAATGCTTCCCGGGCCAGCCGGTTCAGCGAATCATAGCTAAGCCAGTCTTCGAGGTTGGAGGATACGCCCCGCTCCGTTTTTGGCAGGATCAATCCACCGGAATGCTTTTTCCATCCCAGCAAGAATCCGGTAGCGGCCATCAATAAAAAGAAAATCAACAGCCAGGTTCCGAAAATACGATGCAGTTTTCGGTGCGTACGTGTGGTCTTCGCAAGTTGTTTGGTGTCGCTCATGGTTAGTGAATAGGCATGTTCAGTATTCAGCTGCTTTTATAGGCGTGCCCGCAAGGCCAGGATAAAATTTATTCCCGGAGCAGATATTCCCGATGAATAGGGCCGGTAACGCTTGTCGAAAATATTTTCGATGCCGGCATCTACCGTAAGCAGTTTCTTCATCCGGTACGAGGCTTTGAAATTCAATGTCCACCATGAAGGGGAATACGGATTTCCGTTTTCATCCTTGGTATACAGATGGGCATCGGCACGCTCGCTGAAGGCCAGATTTTCATAAGAAATTTCACCGTTGTAGTTGGCATAAAGATCAGCCATCAGTCGTTTTCGGTCAATAATTATATGGGTTGAACCGAAGGCTGGCGCCACATGGGTTGGCGGGCTGTCCAGGCCGCTGGCAAAATCTTTCTCCCTGCCTTTTTGGTAGTTGTAAGTTGACGTCAGCCGGATAAAATGGTTCAGCGACCAATCGATACTTGCCTGAAATCCATACACGTAAAGCTGATTCACATTTTGCAGGGCAAGAACACGGCTTAATGTTCCGTCAAAGTCGATGCTGTCTTTACCGTTGAAGGTAGCGGGAGCCCGGGCAATGGCGTTGTCCATGGTGGTATAGTAAACCCCGGCATCAAACGAGAAGGATTTGGAAACTATCACCGCAGTGCCAGCCTCGAAGCTGTAGGCTGTTTCCGGGCGCAGGTTGGGATTGGGCACTACAACATTACCGGGTTGTGAATCGAACACCTTGCCGATATCGTCAATATTCGGTGCGCGGAAACCGGTTGAGAAATTGGTGTATACCTTCCAGCGTTCTGCGGGGCTGTATATAAGCCCTGCACTGCTGGTTACTTGTTTGTTCTTCAACTCGGCTTCCGTAAACGGAAAGTCGTAGAACGTATTATCAAACTTGGCATAGGTGTACACATAGTTAAACCGGTTGCTTACGGTGAGCAGCCACGACTTGCTGAGGTTTACTTTCATACTCAGGTAAGCCGCCAGTGATGCCCAGTCGGAATCATCCGGATAACGGGTGGATAAGGGTGACGCTGTTTCCGTATTGATGTTAAACCGATAGGCGGTTGAATAGACTTTATTGGTAACGCCTTCGGCACCGTAGAAGAACTGCACCTGTTCACTGACCTTTTTGTCAAAATCCAGGTTGGCTGACCACGCTTTAACATTTTCAAAACGATTATTTCGGTTAGCCGCATTGCGGTTGCGGTTGTGCCGGCTTTCGGAATAATCCTGGTAAGCTACGGTTAGCCGGGCTGCATCAAACATGCCTGTTGGTGTAATGTAATTGGCTTGCAGGGAATGCATCAGCCACTCCTGCGGTCCGTAATACCATTCGGCACTCACAAAGTTTCCCTGGCTGTTTTTGAGGATCAAACGATCGTAGCGATCGTAGCGTGATGTTTCGGATTGATGATAGGAATAGGAAAGATCCCAGCTGGAGTTCGGCCGGAACCGCACCTTTTGCATCAGGTTAAGCTGGTTGTAACCGGAAGGGATTTGCACCCGTGGGTCGTCATTGACCTTCACCACATCGGCATCGTTCTCGCGTACCATGTATTCCGCTCGCAAATACGCATCGGGGCCATGAGAGCCCTGCTTCAGGTTATCAAAGTCAGAGTACGTTATGCTGGTGAGGAAGGCCCACTTTTTCAGGCCGATGTTGACATCCAGGTGCCCTGTGTTTTCGCGGTTGGCGGAGGAATAGCGCAGCAAGGCATCTCCTTTAACCGACAGTTTATCATTTATGGAGAGGCGTGCCTGCTTCGTATGAAAATCCATCACACCGCCAATGGCATCGCTGCCATAAATAACAGAACCCGGACCAAAAATCACCTCGGAGTTTTCGATGATGTTCGCATCCAGCGAAATCACGTTCTGCACGTTACCGCTGCGGAAGATGGCGTTGTTGAAACGCACTCCGTCTACCACCAGCAACACCCGGTTAGTGGCAAAGCCACGGATCATCGGACTGCCTCCGCCCAACTGACTTTTCTGAACAAATACCTGGTTGGAAATGCTCAGCAGGTCCGCGGCTGTTTGCGTATTTTGAAATTGAATCAGCGAGGCGTCAACCTTGGTAACGCGGTTGGGAATCTCGCGCAGGTTCTGTTCCCAACGGTTAACTGCAATAACCACCTCTTCCAGAAATCGGGTAGTATCGGGTGCCTGTGCATGAACACTTGTGTGCAGCATAAACAGACACCCGATGAGTGTTATTCTCATGGTGTAATAAAGTGCTAAGTCGTGAAATGAAGCAGGCCGCAATCAGGCCGGGAAGAACTCAACCGATCTGCGGAGGCGGGGAATCAAGAACGGCAATATATTTCGTGCTGGCTCGAAAGTAGGCAGTATGTGCTTGTATTACAGATTCAAAAACGTTGAGAGAAATCTCAAACGATGGTGGCAGATACTGCAATACCGTCAATAGAGAAAACAAAGGCGAAGCGGATGCCGCATCCTGTTGCAGATTATTCAGCACCGCATCCAAAAACGAAAACAGGTTGTCTTCATCCTCATCATAGACACCATAAACGAAGACCTCACCGTTCTTCTCAACGGTGCGGGCGATATCGAACATCTTACCCCCGACTTTGATTTCGTGCTCGTCTACACGGACTTGTTTAAAAGCTTCGGGAGACAGTTTAATAAGTTCGAGTTCATCATCCGGCAGGGTGGCGAGCAGAGCCCGCATATCACGCTTGATCTGCATTGCGCGGTAGGCGAAAAAGGTATAGGGGCCAATTAGATTGGTTAGAAGCAATAGTAATAATGCAATTGAAATACCTTTCCTCACACGGCTAAGGTAGCCAAAGGATAAGGGTCACCGAAAATTTTTAAAAATATTATCCACGGAATTTGAATTTATCAACTAAAGATTTAGTTTTATACCTAAATTAATAGTTAATCTTAGTAAAATGAAAGAGCTCACTAAAGCAGAGGAGCAGGTGATGCATATTCTCTGGAAATTAGGTAAAGGCTTCGTAAAAGACATTGTGGAAGAGATGCCTACACCGAAACCTGCGTATAACACAGTTTCTACCATTGTGCGAATACTTGAAACCAAGGGCTTTGTAGGGCACAAGGCATACGGTAAAGCACATGAATATTTTCCCCTCGTACCCATGGAGAAGTATAAGAAGTTCTATCTCAACACCATGATCAAAGGATACTTTGATGGATCTTTCAATAACCTGGTGTCATTCTTTGCTCGGGAAAATAAACTGTCTGCCCAGGAACTTGACGAGCTCCTAAAACATATCAAGGAAAATAAATAAAAGAATATGAGCACATGGATGAATTATATGCTCGAGGCCAATGCGGGGCTTGTTCTATTCCTGCTGATATACAGACTGCTGCTTCATAACGAAACACAGTTTGCCTTTAAGCGAGTATATCTACTTGCAGGTATGGTATTCTCACTCACTTTTCCGTTGATAACCATGCCTGCAACTTCAGTCCATATTCCCTCAATAGAATATACTTTACCTTCCGAATGGCAAGAACTTTCCCAAGTTGAAATTCCGATTTCAAATAAAGATGCCGTCAAACCGCTTCCCTTATGGTCATGGATTTTATATGGTTATCTGTCGATAGTAGTAATACTTGCCATACGATTCTTATATAGGCTGATTACGATTTTCCTGCGATTGTCAAGGCGTACCGGTGATGCAAATATTGTAATCATCAATGACCCTCATGTATATGCTTTTTCTTTTTTCAAATTTATTTTCATTAGTAACGCTCACCATTTAAGTCCGGAGGACCAAGAAAGAATAATTCGGCATGAGACCGTGCATATTAAAAAGTGGCATTCCGTTGACAGGTTGCTGATTGAGTTAGTACGAATCATCTTCTGGTTTAATCCAATTCTTATCTATTACAATCAGGAACTAAGCACGGTGCATGAATTTGAGGCGGATGAAGCCTCTGTGAAGCCCGATGAAATTGACAAATATTGTACTCTCCTCGCCAAGTCGGCCATTACTTCGGCAGGCTTTTCATTTGCGAATCATTTTAATAATTCACTAACCCTAAAACGTATTGCTATGATGAAGACTATCAAAAGAAGAATGAGACAGTGGAAGCCTCTGATCATTCTAATGATAACTACCTTATTTTTTGTTGCGGTTTCTTGCCAGGATCAGATTGTGTCGGGTTCAAAAACAGAAGAAGCAGTTATTTCTGTAGCTGATGAACCCGCATCACCTTTGGGTGGGATGACCAACTTGTATGATAAGCTTGCCGCTGAATTAAAAATGCCAGAAGAGGCCTGGAATAAGGGTGTTGGGGGTAAAGTGTTTGTTGAGGTAATTGTAGAAAAGGATGGTACAACCTCAAACGCTAAAATCATTAAAGGCATTGGGCTTGGCTGTGATGAAGAAGCTTTAAGAGCGTTTACTGCTACTAATATGCTATGGGAGCCTGCAAGACAAAATGGTGTGCCCGTGAGAATGAAGTTTGTATTTCCTATCACTTTTATGCCAAACCCAGCCGTTTCTAACCAGACGGAACAACCTGAAGTGAATACTCAGAGGCGGTCGCTTGTGGAAGGGGATGTATACACAATCGTAGAACGCTCGGCTCGACCTGTTGGCGGAATGGAAGCTTTATATGCAGAGATAAACTCCCTATTAAAGATGCCTGCGGACGCAAAGAAAAGGGGGATTTCAGGTAAAGTATTTGTTGAATTTATCGTAGAGCCCGATGGCACAACATCCCATCACAAAGTCCTGAAAGGTGTTGGTGGAGGATGTGATGAAGAAGCACTACGTATTTTAAAAATAGTAAACACTAAATAGGAGCCTGGATTGCAGGATGACGCCCCCGTTCGGCAACAATTTGTCATGCCAATTACATTCATCAATTAAAGTTCACCAAAAAAATAAGGCCCGAGTTTTATCCGGGCCTTATCAATGAATGCTGATGGTAAGTTAACGTATTCCCGGCAGCGCCTCAGTCGGCTTGCTCTGCTGCCAGTTGAAGGTTGCTTTTTTCGGATTCGGATAAACTTCATCCAGCGTATTGCCATCATACAATCTGCCGTTCTTCATCACTTTGTTCACGGTATTGGTGTTGCGGATGTTCTCCAACGGGTTTTTGTCCAGGATAATCAGATCGGCCAGTTTCCCGGCCTCTATCGTTCCAAGATCACCGTCTAACCCGATGGCTTTTGCGCCATGAATAGTAGCTACCTTCAGGGCATTGTGTTCACTCAATCCGCCCGACTGCATCGACCACAATTCCCAGTGATAACCCAATCCCTGTAATTGTCCGTGTGAACCCACACCGGCATTGCCACCGGCTGCCACATAGTTTTTCAAAAAGGCGGCATGATCAGGAAATACATGTTCTTCAAACATGAACCATCCCGGCCTTCTCCTCGACTTGGCATCCAGTTCTGACTTCGGTGTGAAGTAATTCAGCTTCAGATCACCGTTTACATTTTCGGTAGCGTAATAGAAATTCTCTGCCCATGGTCCGCCATAGGCCACGAGCAGTGTAGGCGTGTAGGTTGTTCCGGATTTTGCGAGGAACGTGTTGAAATCATTATACAACGGATAAATCGGGAATGAATGTTCATGACCGGGATAGCCATCCTGAATCTGAGTTAAGTTCAGTTTGAAATCAAGCCCGCCTTCAGTGGTGGGCATCAGTTGCTGTTCCTTTGCAGCCATGATGATCCACTGCCGGTGCTGACGGTTGCCCGTCAGGTACATCTTGATGGTTTTGGTGTTGTAGTATTCTGAGTACTGCTTGAGGATGCTGCGCGCCTGGTCGAGGTCTTTGATATTGTACGACCAGAAGCCGACACCGGGGCCGGTGGAGTAGATACGCGGGCCCGGAATCTGTCCGGCATCCACCATGTCACCATATGTCAGCACATCGGTAGTGGCCGTTTGCGGATCGCGCGTTGTGGTAACACCATACGCCAAATTGGCGGCATACATCCACACTTCATTTTTATGCAGGCCCCACTGCGGCCACATGTGTGCATGCGTATCCACAAAGCCGGGGATGATGGTCTTGCCGCTCATATCCATTTTCTGTACAGAGGCATCAACAGCAATGCTTCCTGTGGCGCCCACCTGTTTGATGCGGTTGTTTTCAATCAGGATATCTCCGCGTTCGATAATGTCATCTCCGTTCATGGTGATGATGCGTGCATTGGTGAACAGCACCTTTCCGGCAGGGATATCGCGGGGAACAGTTACTTTAACTCTGATTTAAGCAGGTTTGTAGCCGTCCTCTTTCTTTTCATCCCCGTTCTTCTTCTCTTCGGCTTTTCCTTCTTCTTTCGCTTTGGCTTCCTCAGCTTTCTTTTTCTTCAACGCTTCTTCACTGGCCTTAGCTTCATCGATATCGTATGTGAAGAAGGCGTTGCCGATCGACCAGTACACTTTCTTGCCGTTGTTGTTCCAGCTGGCAAACTGTCCGCCAATGGTGGTGAGCTTGCGTGACGGGAACTGGGAAGATTCAGGATTGGATACCGATACCTTCGGTGTCTCACCACCGGTTTTCGGAAGGGTGACCACATAGATTTCATTGTTGATCTGTGCGAGTGCTTTGTCTCCTTCCGGAGCAATCATAATCAGGCTGGCGTTCGATGGTTCCTGCGCGGGTTCACGCTCAGTTTCCGTCAGCATGCAATGATTGAGTGCGTCTTCCACTTCGGCTACTGAACCGTAAACGGTAATACCGGAAACCTTCAGGTGGGCTTTCTCATCGGTACCATCCCAGCGAATGGACACAAGTCCCTTCTGGTTATGGTATAGATAGATACGGTCATCGGCTTTGGTGAAATGCGGTGTGGTTCTTCCTTTGGATTTATCGATAACGGTTACGGATCCTCCGTCTGCGCTTATCCAGGCAAGATTGTCTTTTGATTTGAAGGCACCCGGGCCATCCGCATCCCTGAAAAACTGCGCGGGTCCCTGTGTGAATACGATGCGGTTGCTCTTATACGACCAGGCCGGATCGGAATACACGCCCGTTGATGACGTGAGTTTTACCGGCCTGGCGCCCTTCGCTTTAAAATTGATTTTGTACAGGCTGCCGCCCACATTTTCTTCCCAGCTAACCCAGGCCAGCTGGCTGCCATCGGGGCTCCAGGCGGGCATGGCTTCGGTGAAATTAAAATTGGTAACGCGTCTGGGTGTGCCGCTGGGAAGATCAACGATGTACAAGCGGTTCAGTGCCGTAAAGGCCAGTTGCTTTCCATCCGGAGAAACTTTGCCGTCACGGATTTGTGTTACCACCATCTCTTTTTCATCGCTGATGGGGTATTTAAAATCCAGCTGTGGCCCCAGCGCAATCTGGGTGTTCACTTCGAAGGGAATGGGAACGGCATTCCCTCCGCTAACCGGTATGCGCCAGAATTTGCCACCATAGGATGCAATTAATTCTTTGCTGTCGGGCGTGAACGACATGGCCGGAAGCACTCCCATCGGTGCAATGGATTCCTGTTCATCACGCTGTACCGGGTAGGCCAGCCAGCGCTCCTCACCGGAGGCGAGGTCGCGGATCATCAATCCGGTTTTATCATTAAACCGTGTGCCGTACACCAGCCATTTACCATCCGGAGACAATGTGGGCGTAAAAGCCGAACCGTAACGGTTGGTTTGGGTTTCTGCTTCACCGGTTTCCCGATCATAGGTTCCCAACTGATATTGCGGCAGTTGTGCATTGTAATTCCAGGCACCGGTGCGTTGTGAAAACCAGATGTAACGCCCGTCCTTACCAAAGGCAGGCTCCACTACTTTCAGGTTATCGGGTTTGCTGATCAGCTGGGCACCGCTGCCACCGTCTTTGTGGTGAAGGAATAATTTATGGTTGCGCTTTCCTTTGGAGACAACCACATAATCACCATCGGGTGTCCATTCCGCTGATTGGACATAATCCGTTGTGTATTTCGTTACCTGAACGGAGTCTTTTTTGTCGAGGGAATAGTGCCATACATTATCGTTTCCGCTTCGGTCGGAAACGAAAAGCAATCGCTTGCCATCGGGGCTGAATTTCGGGTGCGAGTCGAACGCCATTCCGCTGGTGAAGGCCTGCGCCTTGCCACCGCTGACAGGTAACAAGTAGATGTCACCGAGAAAATCAAAGGCGATGGTCTTGCCATCGGGGCTCACATCCAGCGACATCCAGGTTCCTTCTGTGGACTGGATGGCGATGGTGCGACCGGCTTCCAACGGAAGGTCTTTCTTTTTTTTGGTTTCCTTTTTTACACTGTCGGCTTTGGTTTCTTTTTTGTCTTCCTGCGCGAAGACGCTTGCGGCAGCCAGCACGAACGCAAGGGCTGCAAGGATTCGGTTGTTCATAGTTGGATAAAGTATGCTGAAGGAAAAGTAGGAAAGGCAGACGACCAATTTCAGGCAATTATATCAGCGGAAGCCTGTCAGGAAAACAGGCTGTTGATTTCCAGATCAATCCGGTTGACGATACCGGAAAAGTCTTCGGTGTTTTCTACGAAATCCAGTTCGTTCACATCAACAATCAGCAGTTTGCCTTCCTTATACCCGCCAATCCAGGTTTCGTAATGCTCATTCAGGTTTTTCAGGTAATCCAGCCGCATCGCATATTCATACTCCCGTCCGCGCTTTTGGATTTGACGCACGAGCTTGGGAATATCTGAACGCAGATAAATCAGCAGGTCAGGAGCTTTTACAAAGCTGATCATGGAGTTAAAAATATCCAGGTAGCTCTGGTAGTCCCGGTCAGAGATATGCCCGCTTTTGTGGAGGTTGGCAGCAAAGATGTACGCGTCTTCGTAAATCGTGCGGTCCTGGATGGTGGTTTTTGTGTTGGCGCGTATCTCATTAACCTGCCGGAAACGGCTGTTCAGAAAAAAGATCTGCAGGTGAAACGCCCACCGCGACATGTCCTCGTAAAAATCTTTCAGGTAAGGATTTTTATCTACGGATTCATAGAGCGGAGTCCACCCGTAATGTTTGGCAAGCTTTTCAGCGAGTGTGGTTTTACCCGAACCGATATTGCCTGAGATGGCGATGTGCTTGAGGTTTTTCATAGGGGTTGCAAATATAATTCACCCGGTGGTTAGTCAGTTCCGGACATGCAGCTGTTAAAGGTTACTCGCTGACAACCAGCGCGAGTTTGGTTCCGGAAGCATTAACGGCCAAACGTGTTATTCCTTTTGGACGGAACCCTTCTGGCCACATCAGTGGCTCCCAGCTTTTGCTTTTTCCCGGAAGCCAGTAAAACAGTTGTTCACCGTCACTCATCAGGATTTTTCCATCCGGTGTCCACGTAAGGTCTTCGCGGCCGGGCAAGGTTGGTGCAATGATTTCTATGGATCCATTGGCCTTCACTTTTTTGATGGTCCATTCCCCTTTACCCTTCTCAACAAAACTCACCGCATTTTCTCCCGGTATTTTATGCAACGACCGCCCGATGTTTTCGCGGAGGATTTTGTCATGTTTATCCACAGACGAATACCACCGCAACGTATTCGGCTGACCAAGTACAAACAGCAGGATGTTGTTTTCATCAAACCATGCATGGTAGCCAACAATCAGGTTATCGATGATCACCTCTGCTTGGCCTCCGTTAACGGGGTACTTCCCGAAATCCTGCGCATTGTTATCACGCTGAATGATGCAGGAGAAAAATTTTTTATCGGGTGTTACCGTGGGTGAATATTCGCGCTCAGGGGTTTCCGTCAGTTGCCGGGTGACATTTCGCTGATAGTCGTATTGCATGATTTCGGTGCGGCCCTGCTCATTGGCAGAAGCATAATAGACATAGGGTAAATCGGGATGAAAGCCTGGCTGATTGTCATACCCCGGCCGGTTGGTTATGTTGACCGGGTTGCGGAATGTCAGTGATTTCTTTTTAACCGCGGTGATATCCAGCAGGTAGATATCGGAGCCAGGAGGCTGCTGGGCAAAAGAACACCGGACAAGGATTACCGTGAAGAGGATGACAATTACGTTGCGCATGCTTCTTTATTCAATGATTAAAACTAACTTTTCTTCATGAAAGCACTTTTATCCACTTGCCTTTTTGTCGTAGCGTTGGCCCTGTCTGCGCAGAACAGCTACTACCTGCAACCCGACCGGGTATTTGATGGACATCAGATGCGTGAAGGCTGGGCTGTT
>JALOMI010000290.1 GCA_025455465.1 Cyclobacteriaceae bacterium
GCTAAGGCCGCAAAGGATTCGCAAAGGTCGCTAAGCACCTGATAAACTTTTACTGATCAATTTAAGTGCTTCGCTTTTTCAAACAGTCACATTTCATTTACCTTCCCTGCATAAAACAACCTTAATCGAATGGATAAGCGCACCTTTTTGAAAAGCCTCGCCCTGCTGGGCGCGGGCAGTCTGCCGGAAGCAAAAGCACTGGATAATCTGCTGCGCCAGGTTTCTGATACTCCGGCAGATAAGTTGGCCAACGATGAGTACTTCTGGCTGAAGGTGCGGGGAGGCTACCGCCTGAAGCCTGACTATATTAATCTCGAAAACGGTTACTACTGTTTCCTTCCGCAGGAGACACTGGAGAATTTCATCAACCACATCCGTGAGGTAAACTACCAGGCCTCGTATTATATGCGTACCGTGCAGTGGGAGAACAAGCGCAAGGCAGCCGCTCGCCTGGCAACCCTGGCTGGCTGTTCACCCGATGAACTGATTATTACCCGAAACACTACCGAATCACTCGATATGATTATTGGCGGCCAGGATTGGAAACCCGGAGATGAAGCCGTGATGGCCGAGCAGGATTACGGATCCATGCTCGCCATGTTCAGGCAAGTCGGCAGACGCTTTGGTGTAGTGAATAAAATGGTTTCAGTGCCCAACCACCCGAAAGACGATGAAGAAATTGTGCATCTCTATGAGGAAGCCATTACTCCGAAAACGAAATTACTGATGGTATGCCACATGGTGAACATCACCGGGCAGATTTTACCGATTCGTAAAATCAGTGATATGGCGCACAGCAAAGGTGTAAAAGTGATGGTGGATGGTGCTCACGCCTTCGCGCATTTCCGTTATTCCATTCCTGACCTCGGCTGCGACTTTTATGGCGCCAGCCTCCACAAATGGCTGAGCGTGCCTCTCGGGGCCGGCATACTCTATGTTAAGAAAGAGCACATTGACTCGGTATGGCCGGTTTTTGCTCCCTTCAACGACAATGCCGGTGATATCTATCGGCTCAATCAAACCGGTACGCATCCGGTACATACCGACCTGGCCATCAACAACGCGATAGACTTTTACGAGAAGCTTGGTGCAGAACGCAAAGAAGCACGGTTGCGGTATTTACAAAACTACTGGACCAGCCAGGTACGAGATTTACCCCATATTGTGGTGAATACTCCAAAAGATGCAACACGTTCCTGCGGTATTGCCAATGTGGGCATCAGAGGCATGAAGCCTGCCGAACTGGCCGATACCCTCATGAAGAAATACGGAATCTATACTGTGGCCATCGATTACGTCAATGTACACGGTTGCCGGATCACACCGAATATTTATACCACACCGAAAGAACTGGATGCCTTGGTAAAAGCACTTAAAGAATTAAAAGTATAACGATCAACACAGTAAGCTTTGACCTGTCATGAGCCTACCCGTGCACCATTGACATTCCATTACACACCCAATTGGCGTTTAAGTGACTTACCGGAATCTGTATAATCAAGGGCATTCCGGATGGCTTTCTTTTTGAACTCTTCCGTCACCTTTATCCGTGACAGGAAGTTTTCGAATTCCGGTTTACCCGCATATTGCTGAAACAACAGTTCATTGCGAAGACCCCAGTACCAGAAGAAATGGTACGTGAAAAATGACTTTTCGAGGGCATCCATCATAGCCGGGTAATTTCCGAAATAAGCTTCGCACACCGCCAGATCGTAGTAAACACCAGCCAAACTGCTGTTGGATACACCCCGGCTTTGCTGCCGCGCAATCATACGCTTCTGAATACTCAGTTGCTCGCGAAACAACCGGTCGGCTTTTCGTTTTTCTCCCGTCATCCAATAAACCATTCCTAACCGGTGCCGAAAGGTTACACGCTGCGAGGTGTCGGAGAAACCGGATTCAAACTCTTTATAGCGCGCCCACTGGCTGATGGCTTCACCGTAATTTTTCAGGTAAAAGTTCACCCATGCATAGATATCGGCAACTCCCCTTCTGTCCGGATATCTCTCCTTCGCTTCATTCACCAGTTGCAGACATTCTTCCAAACGGCCGCTGTTCAGATACAAATCATATTTCATGTTGATGAGCGGGTAATAATCAGGAAATTTCTGCTGGCATTGCCGTATCAGTTTATCACGCAAATCATAACCATCATCATACAGGTAATACAACACATCATCCCATGTAAAGTAAAAAAGCGGGTCTTGCGGACTGTACTTCAGTCCGACACCTCTAAACAGCAACTCTGCTCCCAGCTCGTTCCCTTCATCGAGCAGCAGACGGCCATAGCGTTCCAGTATTTCAGGATCATTGGGGGCCAGGCTGAAAGCGCGTATCAGATCAGCTTTGTAGTCAGCGGTGTTGCCGAGATAAAAAGCTACGAGCGCTCGGGTGAAGTACCCGTCAGGCAGATGGTCATCGAGTAGTATGCTCTTATTGGCATAGGCCAGGGCAGAGTCACGCCAGATTACCTCCCCTGCCCCGATATCCCTTTGGTAATAAAGAATTCTGCCTTTCAGGGCATAGGCCTCAGCATAATCAGGTCCCTCCTTCAAGGCAGCGTTGATATAACTCAACGACTTGTCCAGGTAAACCGGATTTTCCACAATGCGGTGAAAAGCATCGCGGGCACGAAGAAAATTGTCGTAGGCTTCTTCGGTGATCGTTTGTTCCCTCCCAAGCGATGACGATTCTTTATCGGCCAAGCTGGCTTTTAGTGCCATGGTTATCTGCCGCGCTATATCCAATTGGATGGCCAGGATGTCTTTTAATTCCCTGTCATAGGTTTCCGACCACAACTGAATGTCATTGCGCGCATCCACCAGTTGAACCACCACTCGAACCTGGTTATCCGCTTTGCGAACACTTCCCTCCAGAATGTAATTCACATCCAGTTCGCGGGCAATCTCCTTCATGGGCTTGTTGTTGTTCCGGTACTGAAGCGTTGACGTGCGCGATTTAACCTGGAGATCAGCAATTTTCACCAACTGGTTCAAAATATCCTCTGTGACGCCATCGCTGAAATATAGCTTTTCCTCCTCCATTCCAAGATTGATGAGTGGCAGTACCGCAATGGATTTAACCGGGCTGATTACGTGGTCTTCTTTCCGCACCAGAAACTGGTAGGCTATCAGTAACAGTATTCCCAACACAATTAAAGCCATGATAAACACACCGGATTTCCCGGCTGAAGCCAGTGCAGGATCTGCTTTCGGGATTGCCAGTTTGCCACTTAATTGCAGTCGGTCCGGAACATCAAGCGCATGACCGGTCATAGCAAAGACTTCTATCGGCTGCTGAACATTTTTTAAATCTACGACACCTAACGATACCCATTTGAATTCCGGATGATTGCGGATGACCCGGATAACATCGGCAGACACAAGGATGCTGTTGGCGGTGGCGAGGGATTGAATACGGGAGGCAATGTTAACGCCATCACCCAGCACTTTTCCTTCATCGTGCATCAACTCACCGAGGTGGATACCAATGCGCACGGGCAATACTGGTGCCGCGCGAAAGGCTTCTTGCAGAGCCTGCGCACATTTCACCGCCTCAACGGCACTGCTGAACGAACACAGATTGCCGTCACCATAATCATTTTCAATCACGCCCTGATGGTGGCTGACAAGGGTCTGCATGGTGTTCTGATAATGCCGCATGGCAACTACTGCGTTCTCCTCATCCTGTTGCATCAGGGTGGTGAAGCCAACAATATCGGTGAACATAATGGCGGCAAGGTGGCGATCTGCAACAGCCATAGCGATGTGTCTCCATGTGAAATTTAGTCGCCTTTGTACACGTATTGTCTGACACAAATCATAAGAAAGTCATAACCGGCATCATTGAGCCATAATCGATGCCGGTGCATCTTACCGACAGTTTATTCCGAATGACGCGGATGAGGTGCGGTTGCCG
>JALOMI010000291.1 GCA_025455465.1 Cyclobacteriaceae bacterium
GAATACTATAAATAGTGTTGACTGAGGATAATCCAGTGTAGTCGCAATGGCCTTATGCTGGCCTGCCAAACGAAGCCATAGCGCTGGCCTGCGGGTAGCTGGCGAAGTTTGGCGGAGAGAGAGGGATTACTAACGTGATCCCTGAGGCGGGGGGCTAACAACATATCCCTGCCCGTTCGCTTCACTCACATTCCTTTTGTTTTTCCGCTTATGGTAAACGGGGTTTACCAACGCTGCAAACCAAAAGGAATTGAATGGCAGGGATTTGTTGTGCGGAGAGAGAGGGATTCGAACCCTCGATACCGTTTCCGGTATACACACTTTCCAGGCGTGCTCCTTCAACCACTCGGACACCTCTCCAAAAGGGACGCAAATAAATCAATTATTTGTCCGATCTGCAAACCAGATTAACGGCAAAGGACTATTCCTGAAAAAGGGATTGTTGCCTTTATTTACTAACCATTTTAGGCGAAGAATAACCCAAACGATTGATCATAATTTTAAGCTGAAAATTTGCCCGACACTCAAAAAATATTCGGATTAGGCCGTCTGCATAAAAATTTTTCAAAAAATGTCGTTAAATCGACAAAACGTTTAATTTTGACGCTTCCAATAGTCTAATAAACCTGAAACTATGAAAAAACAACTTGCTATTCTTGCATTTGTAGGGGTACTCGCGACCTCCTCACTCTTCGCCCAAACAGACACTACAGCAGCTGAACCCGCACAGGCTACCGAACAGGCTTACACAGCCCCTGCCTCCACCGAATCCGATATGGATACTGCAGGGGAGGACCAGTCTTTCCATGAGGTGCTGAAGGTGCAATTCATTGACGGTGGTGTTGCCTTTATGACACCAATTCTGATTTGCTTGATCTTAGGGCTTGCATTTTCAATTGAGCGTATTATCACATTGAACCTTGCTACCACCAACACCAAGAAATTACTCTCGCAAATCGAGGATTCATTGGCCAAAGGCGGTGTAAATGCTGCGCTGGAGGTTACGCGTAATACCCGCGGTCCTGTTGCTTCCATTTTCACCCAGGGTCTTCTGCGATATTCTGAAGGCATTGATATGGTTGAAAAGTCGATCGTTTCCTATGGTGGCGTTGAGATGGGCAAGTTGGAAAAAGGTCTTATCTGGATCTCACTCTTTATTGCACTTGGTCCCATGCTCGGATTCTTTGGTACCGTTGTGGGGATGGTGCAGGCTTTCTCAGACATCGAAGCGGCCGGTGATATTTCTCCGAACATCGTTGCCGGTGGTATGAAAGTGGCCTTGACAACCACCGTTGGTGGTCTGATTGTAGGTATGATTCTGCAAGTATTTTATAACTACCTCGTATCGAAGATTGACGCACTGGTGAATAACATGGAAGATGCTTCGATAACGCTGGTGGATATCCTCGTGAAGCATAAACTGGTAACGCAAAAGTAAGAACCATGAGAGATTTTGTATTTATTGGAATTGTTGTGGTTCTGGTGGTAGCCATTATTTTAGCTACCTACCAGGGTTCCGTTGACCTTGGACTTTATGCTTCTTACATTTTAATGGTGCTGGCTGCCGGTGCAGCCATCGTATTGCCATTGATGAATATTGTCCAGTCTCCGGGGCAGTTGAAAAAGGGACTTATCGCCCTTGTTGCCATTGTTGTATTATTTGGAATTTCATACGCCCTGACCGGTTCAGAAGTAACTGCTGATCTGGCGGCCAAGGGAATTACCGAAAGTACAGTTAAAATGGTGGGAGCCGGACTGACCATGTTCTATCTGGTAGCCGGAATTGCCATTATCGGATTGATCATTTCAGAAATCAAAAACGCATTTAAATAATGCCTAGACCAACACCTGATATTCCCAACGCTTCCATGGCGGACATCGCGTTTCTGCTGCTGGTATTCTTTTTGGTTACCACCACGATCGCGAATGACCGGGGTTTGAGTATTCAACTTCCTCCGCCCCCTGAGGCACTTCCGCCTGACATGGATGTAAAAATCCAGGAGCGGAATCTGTTTAAAATTCAGGTTAACTCATTCGATAATGTACTGGTGGAAGGAAACCCATTCTTTGGCACACCCAATGAACTGACGGAGCAGATCAAAACCTTCGTGCTCAACTACGGAGCTGATCCTAACTCATCCGACAGCCCGGAGAAAGCCATTGTGTCGTATAAGACTGACAGGGGTACCAGCCACAAGAAATTTATTGAGATCCTGGATGCGGTGCAGGCTGCTTATTATCAGATCTATGCTGATAATGCCGGTGTTACGGTTAAGAAGTGGCTGGAACTGTCTTCTGACCTGAATGACCCCGAGAACAGAAAATTGTATGATCTGGGCCGTAAAAAGAGACCTGACGGTACGGTTGAAATCCCGATGGCCTTGTCGATTGCAGAACCTACTAAAGTGGGAGGAAACTAATTATGTCTAAATTCAGGAAGAAAGCCAAAGTAAAGCAGGAAATACCTACTTCATCCATGCCGGATGTGGTGTTCATGCTCCTGTTCTTTTTCATGGTGACCACGCAGATGCGGGAAACCAGCATAAACGTTAAGCAGCAGATTCCGGAAGCCACCATGCTCAAGAAGCTTGCCCGCAAGTCACTGGTAGCCTACATGTATATCGGTGAACCGAAGAAGACTGATGAATGGGGTAAAGAGCCCAAAATCCAGGTAAATGATGTATTTATCGATGCCAAGGACATCATCCAGTGGGTAAACTCCGAGAAGGCCAAACTTCAGGAATATGAACGCGACCAGATGACGGTTTCTCTCAAAGTGGACAGTGATGCCAAACGCGGCATTATAGCAGACGTGGAAACTGAGTTAAGAAAGGCTAATGCGCGCCTGGTACTTTACTCAACCCGTCAGAAACTCACCGAATAAAGTTGTTTTTTCATATGTATAAAAGACCCCGTTCTCTACCTGAACGGGGTCTTTTCTTTTATCCGATCCGTTATCATGGGTATCCCATTGAATAATCCGAAAACCATACGTGCCTGGTGCATGTACGATTGGGCCAACTCTGTCTACTCATTGGTAATCACATCTGCCATCTTTCCCGTCTATTATAAGGCAGTTGCTATGAATGGTGACAGTGATCTGGTATCATTCTTCGGTATACCAATCGTTAATTCAGTTTTATACTCCTATGCCTTGTCGTTTTCTTTTCTGATGGTTGCACTGATGTTGCCCTTCCTCTCTGGAGTGGCTGATTATACCGGAAACAAGAAGCAATTCATGAAGCTCTTTGTAAGCATAGGAAGTTTATCCTGTATGGGTTTATTTTTCTTTGATGATGTTTCGCGGTTGGAGTGGGGAATTTTTTGCTCCGTGTTGGCCAGTATTGGTTTTTCAGGCAGCCTGGTTTTTTACAATGCTTTTCTTCCGGAGATAGTTACTGAGGATCATTATGACCGGGTAAGTGCAAAAGGTTTCTCCATGGGTTACTACGGTAGTGTAATCCTGATGATCGTTTGCCTGTTGCTGATTATGAACCATCAGCACTTTGGATTTACAGGTGAAGGCCATGCCACCCGTTTCACGTTTCTGTTGGTAGGTTGCTGGTGGATTGGTTTTTCAATGATTTCGTTCACTGTTTTGCCTGAAAATCCATTTGGTGTAAGACCTGATTCGGCCATTTGGTCGAAGGGCTACAGGGAACTGATCAGTGTTTTTAAATCCTTAAAACATACCCCCGATCTTCAGCGATTTTTATTCTCTTTTTTCTTTTACAATATGGGTGTTCAAACGGTGCTTTACCTGGCAGCACTGTTCGGCACGGATGTTCTAGAACTTGAATCATCCAAACTGATTGGAACCATCTTACTGATTCAACTGGTGGCCGCCTTTGGCGCCTGGTTATTTGCCAGGGTCTCCGGAAGGAAAGGCAACAAAGCCAC
>JALOMI010000078.1 GCA_025455465.1 Cyclobacteriaceae bacterium
CGCTGAACAAAGTGTCCGGCAACGATTACAAACTGACCGGTGACCTGACCATCCGCGGCACTACCAAAAAAGTGGAGTTCAGCGTGGAATTTGGCGGTATCATGGTTGACCCGTGGGGCAACACCAAAGCCGGTTTTGAAATCAACGGCAAAATCAACCGCAAGGAGTTCGGTCTGAACTGGAACGCCATCACCGAAGCCGGTGGCATGGTGGTTAGCGAAGAGGTGAAAATCCACATCAACGCAGAGTTGGCAAAAGCCCACTAATTATAACAGGTTAAGGTGAAAGCCCTGTGCCGCAAGGTGCAGGGCTTTTTTGTTTGATGGCAGCGGTTAACCACCGCTCAAAAAAAATTTTGCAACGGCTGAAGGTTTCCCAGTACTTTCGGATAGGACATTAAAACCACCACCACCAATGAAATACATTTCCGTACTTCTTATTCTTATTCTGATCGGATACACCGGGTATGCCCAGCGCGTCCTGGAAGGGGAATCTGCCGTGACTACCACCGGCACCGTAACCATCAAAGGCAAGCCGGTACCGTATACGGCAACAGCCGGTACACAGCCGGTTTGGAATGCCGATGGCAAGGTGATTGCCTCCCTGTTCTATACCTATTACGAACGCAGCGATATCCGCGACCGCGCCTCACGCCCGCTGATCATTTCCTTCAACGGTGGCCCGGGGTCCGCATCAGTATGGATGCATATTGCGTATACCGGTCCGAAGATTCTGGAGATCGACTCCGAAGGCTACCCGGTGCAGCCGTACGGCATCAAGGACAACCCGCACAGCGTGCTCGATGTGGCAGATATCGTCTACATCGACCCGGTGAACACCGGCTACTCCCGCATTCTCGACAAAGACACGAAGCGCGAAGAGTTTTTCGGTGTGAATGCCGACATCAAGTACCTGGCCGAGTGGCTAAATACATTTGTTTCCAGAAGAAACCGGTGGCAGTCGCCCAAATACCTCATCGGTGAGAGCTACGGCACCACCCGTGTCTCCGGCCTCGCCCTCGAACTGCAGAATGCCCAGTGGATGTACCTCAACGGGGTAATCCTTGTTTCCCCTACCGGCCTCGGCATCGAGCGTGGCGGACCGGTGGAAGCCGCCAACCGCCTGCCCTATTTCACGGCTGCTGCCTGGTATCAGAAAGCCTTGCCTCCCGATTTGCAAAAACGTGATCTCACCGAACTGCTACCGGAAGTTGAAGAATATACCATCAACGAAGTACTTCCTGCCATTGCCCGCGGTGGCTTCCTCGATGATGCCAAACGCAAGCAGGTGGCCACGAAAATGGCACAGTATTCCGGAATCGCTGATAAAGTGATTCTGCAACACAACCTGGATGTACCTACAGCCTTTTTCTGGAAAGAACTGCTCCGCGACAAAGGCTATACCGTAGGCCGCCTTGATTCACGCTACCTGGGTATCGACCGTAAAGATGCCGGAGAGCGCCCCGACTATGCTGCTGAATTAACTTCCTGGCTGCACTCCTTCACTCCAGCCATCAACTTTTACCTGCGTGAAGTGCTGAAGTACAAGACCGATGTGAAGTACAATATGTTCGGCCCCGTTAACCCGTGGGATCGCAGTAACGATAATACCGGTGTGAACCTGCGCCAGGCGATGGCCCAGAACCCCTACCTAAAGGTGATGTTCCAGTGTGGCTATTTCGATGGCGCCACTACATACTTCGAAGCCAAATACACCATGTGGCAACTCGACCCGAGCGGCAAGTTCCGCGACCGCTTCCGGTTTGAGGGCTACCGCAGCGGGCACATGATGTACCTGCGCCAGGAAGACCTTGCGACCGCCAACGAACACATCCGCGATTTCATTCTGAAGTCAACACCGAAGAAAGGAGAGCCGGCTAAGTATTGATGCTGGTCTCGGGATTCTAGATACTGGAAAATGGTCGCTTGATGATACTCTTATCACTCCAGGTGACCATTTTTCAGAAAATCAAAAATTACCATTCAAAAATCACCAATCAAAAATCCAGCATCTAACAATAATTTTCTGGATTTCTGAATCCAGTACCAAGTATCCAGCAGCCAGTTCCTGTGTGACCTCTGTCACGGATGCCCTGTTTGAACTAACTTACCTTTGAATCGGTTAAAAAAACATGATGAAAGCAACTATTCTGAAATGGAGTATCGGCATCACCCTCGGGGCGGTGGCCGGCTATCTGTATTGGTTCTATATCGGGTGTAACAGCGGCACCTGTGCAATCACATCGTCTCCCGTGAACAGCACGCTGTATTTCGGACTGATGGGCGGCCTGGTAGTAAACATGTTTGAACGTCATAAAAAGCCCGCTGATGAAACCGGAAAAAAAGCTGATTCCTAGAGACCATCCCGATTATGAAAAAATCGGGGAGATCATCCAAAGCAAGGAAAGTGTTGTAGGCATCGATGCCCGGCACACCCACATCATTATCATTAAAAAATTGCTGGAACTGGAAGAACGACTGAAGGCGGTAGAGAAAACGCTGACCCCCAAGAAAAGCAAAAAGAAATAACGATGCGTTTCGGAGTCTTCACCGTGCTTTCCATATGGATGCTTTTTGCTGCCTGTACTAAGAAACAGCATGATCAACCTGTACTTGCCGACACCCCTGACTCACTTTACATCCAGCAAGGTGACCAGCTCATTGCCCAGACATTCGATACACTCAGTAAAGCGCTTATTGCCGCAGTCAATGCAGGCGGATTTGCCCATGCCGTTACGTTCTGCAATGAGAAGGCCTATCCCATCACCAACACCTACGCCACCGAAGGCATTACCATCAGGCGCAGTTCACTGAAATACCGCAACCCATCCAACCGGCCCGACAGTCTGGAGGCTGCAGTATTGAATGACTTTCTGTTCAGCGAAGCCAAACCACGATTGATTCGCAAGGAAGGCATTGTTCACTACATCAAACCCATCCTGCTGCAACCCATGTGTCTGAACTGTCACGGTAAAAAAGGTGAACATATCCTGCCAGAAGTACAGACAGCCATTGATGCCAGTTATCCGGACGATCAGGCTACCGGCTATGCGCCAAGGGAACTGCGTGGCATCTGGCATATTGCTTTTGCCATTAAGTAAGGATAATCATCCTGAATTTTCACGATTCGTGACTTTAATCACTTACAGGCAGGTTGCAATCATGCGACCTTTGTACCGTCATTTCACCAAAACCCTGACGTATGAAAATTGAACAGATTTATACCGGCTGCCTCGCCCATGGCGCCTATTACATTGAGTCGAACGGGGAAGCTGCCGTTATCGACCCACTGCGTGAGACACAACCCTATATGGACCGTGCACATCAAAATGGCGCTACGATTAAGTATGTTTTTGAAACACACTACCACGCTGACTTTGTAAGCGGACATGTGGACCTCAGCAAGAAGACAGGCGCTCCGATTGTTTTCGGACCCGTACTGATTGAGCCGGGGTTCGAAGCATTGATTGCCCGAGACGGACAACAATTCAAGCTGGGTAACATCACGATCACAGCGATTCACACACCCGGCCACACCATGGAAAGCACCTGCTACCTACTGACCGATGAAAACTGCAAAGACGTAGCGTTGTTCAGCGGTGATACATTATTTATAGGCGATGTGGGCCGACCCGACCTCGCTCAAAAAGTGGTGAAAGAGCTGACGCAGGAAAAACTGGCTGCTCACCTGTATGACTCCCTTCGCTACAAGATTATGCCGCTGAGCGATGACATCATCGTCTATCCGGCTCATGGTGCAGGCAGTGCATGCGGCAAGAACATGAGCAAGGAAACCAGCGATACGCTGGGCAACCAGAAGCGTACCAACTATGCACTTCGCCCCGAACTCACCAAAGAAAAATTTATTGAAGAAGTACTCACTGGCCTTACACCTCCTCCGGGCTATTTCCCCGGTAATGTGCTGATGAACATCAAAGGCTATGACAGCTTTGATGCAGTTCTTAACCGTGGTACCCAGGCGCTGAGTCCGGATGCTTTTGAAGCGGCTGCCAATGAAACCGGTGCGTTGATTCTTGATGCACGTCATGAACAGGCCTTCGCCAAAGGCTTTATCCCCAATGCAATCAATATTGGCATTGACGGTAACTTTGCTCCCTGGGCCGGTACGCTGATCCCCGACCTCAAACAGGAAATCCTTGTGATCGCAGAAGAAAACCGTGTTCACGAAGTGATCACACGCCTTGCACGCATCGGGCACGATCATACCATCGGCTACCTCAAAGGTGGATTTGAGGCATGGCAAGAAGCCGGCAAGGGTTATGATACCATTGTATCCATCACACCGGATGAACTGCACAACCGCCTGCAGGCTGACCCGAACCTGAACATCCTCGATGTACGCAGAAAGAGTGAGTACGATTCAGAACATGTGGTGCAAGCCGAAAACCTGCCACTGGATTATATCAACCAGAACATGGCTGAAATTGACAAGAACAAAACCTACTACGTGTACTGCGGTGGCGGCTACCGTTCGATGACGTTCGTGTCCACGCTGCGCGTACGCGGCTACGATAACCTGATTGATGTGAGCGGTGGTTTCAACGCCATCAAGGCCACCAATAAATTTAACAGCACGGACTATGTATGTCCGACAACCCTTTTGTAAAACTTAAAACAGAACCGATACATTATGTTTGGACTATTTGGAACCAAGAACTACGAGAACCTTAGCGGGCGCGAATTCAAGGAAAAATTTATGGCTACGCCCGGAGCCGTGCTGATTGATGTACGTACCCCCGGAGAGTTTCGCTCGGGAAGCATCAAAGGCGCGCGCAACATTGACATCATGTCTCCTTCGTTTGCCACGACTATCGACTCACTCGATAAAGACAAGGCTTACTTCATGTTCTGCCGCACGGGCAACCGCAGCGGACAGGCCTGCAACTACATGGCAAAGAAAGGATTTAAAGTGTACAACCTGGCCGGAACACCTAACGACTGGCCAGCATAGTTGTAATGTTAGGGTTTGGTTTGAAAGCCGCTCCGGAAACGGGGCGGCTTTTTTACTTGCTGGATTTCACTTGGCCTGTTGAATATAAATGTCCATACTACTTTCTTTATTGTATCTTGCACACCTTTCGGTCGCGCCCGTGCGCCTATCATGAACCCCTTTAAACTCTCCATAAGGCTGACCATCATCGCATTGGTCATCATTACCATTGTTTTCCTTTCGGTCATAACACCGTTCAGAGGTATAGGCTTCATGACTACAATCATTGTCAAGGTAGGTGGCGGCCTGTGGGTAGCCAGCATCATTCTCCTCATCTTCGGATTGGTAAAACAAAAAGGAAAAAGACAGCATGACTATACCAACCGAAAAGCAATGGCCCTGCTGCTCATCATCAGCCTTAT
Organism: Cyclobacteriaceae bacterium; assembly: GCA_025455465.1. Classification (GTDB taxonomy): domain Bacteria; phylum Bacteroidota; class Bacteroidia; order Cytophagales; family Cyclobacteriaceae; genus UBA2336. Next base: position 5,373 of record JALOMI010000078.1, read on the forward strand.
TCCGATAAGTTTTTTTTACTGGAAGATCAGCGGAATTGTGCGAAAAAAAATCGTTGTAGCCGTCAGTAATGATTCCAGCACAACAGCCAAAAATATCAAGATATATGGCACTGGTTCGATCTTTGAAAAGTCGGACACCTTACGGGTGGATTTTCTTGTGAGAGGCGAGCATATCATCTATTCCATTATGCCGGTTACCAAACGAAACCGAAGCGGCCATATCGTGATGGAATTTGATGCTAACGATAAACACATCACCAAAACCATTGCCGGTGAATTCTCTACCAATCCCTATCGTATTCAGCAAAACTGGAGAGTAATAATCGATAATGAATTGATCCGGTAATTCATTTTATTTTAACACTGGATACCTCACAGGATGTTCTGCATCCGCTCATTCAGCTGCCGCAGACCGGACAGGTGCTGCCTATCCTTACGCTATTTCAGAAAAAATCTTCCAGGCGCATAGTGTATAGTGGAATAGCTGCCACTGCCCTGCTGTATATCATGACCCTGCTTGCTGGCATCATCAGTATGAATTTCAAAATGATTCTGTCAACACTTCCCTTTATTGTCATGGCTGTTCTCACCGTAAGATCCCTCCGTCAACCAGGTTCATGACGCGTAGCGCAACAACTTAATGCAATTAGCAGCGCTGCCGTTTATCTCGCACTAATTGGTAATTACCTGCTTGGTATTGCTGATTTATTAGCCTTACTTGAAGCAAGTCTTACTGTAAACTATCGCTGATATTTTATCGGCAACATAAATCCCTGCTCGATGAAAAAGTTGTTCTTCATCCTTATAGTACTCCAGAGTTCCGCTCCCGTGTTCTCACAACCGACCAGTAATGCCCAACAATTCTGGAATACCCTCCGAAAACATTGTGGTAATGCCTATGAGGGCACGCTCGCGGATGTTTCCGGCAATGATTCATTTTCCGGAAAGAAACTGATCATGCATGTACGGTCGTGTGATGATAAAACCATCCGCATTCCGTTTCTGGTTGGTGATGACCGTTCCCGTACCTGGGTACTGCAGCTTCAGGATGAGAAGATCACGCTCAAACACGATCACCGGCATGAGGACGGATCAGAGGACACTACTACACAATATGGTGGAACAGCATCTAATTCCGGTTTGCCAGGCATCCAGGTATTTCCTGCAGATGCTTTTACCGCCTCCCTCATACCTGCAGCTGCAACGAATGTTTGGTGGATCACGTTGTCGGATACGGTATTCACCTATAACCTGAGGCGAATCGGTACTGACCGCGTATTCTCAGTTTCCTTTGATTTAACCAAACGCCTACAAACTCCACCGGCTCCCTGGGGATGGAAAGATTAGTAATAAGCGTTGATCATCGTGCTTATGTTAATCATTAAATGCCATTAGCGAAAATTGTCAACGTGTAAGAATTCCTCCGTCAATCGTATAAGCCGAACCGGTTATCCATGCGGCTTCTTCGCTTACGAGAAACAATGCCAGCGAAGCAATATCTTCCGGTGTACCCAATCGTTTTAATAACGTATTATTTGCGGTCTGCTCTACAATGCTTTCCGGATTTTCAAATGCTTTGGCGGAATCCCAGATCAATGGTGTATCCACCGGTCCGGGACAAATGGCATTGACACGAATCGCGGGTCCGTAATCGAGGGCCATTTCCTTGACCAGGGCAATCAACGCGGCCTTGCTGGCGCAATACGCTGCATGGTTGGGAAATGTTTTGTAGGCAGCGATTGAACTGTTCACAAGGATAACACCCTTCCCTGTTTTCTGCATTTCGGGGATGGCATACCGGCTGAGGTAAAATACCGAATATAGATTCGTGCGAAAGGTCTCATCCCACTCCTCCAGTGAAATATCGGTGACCGAACCAAGGCCCAGCATACCCGCATTGGTAACGATGATATCGAGGCGGTCAAAGTTTCTGATGGCCTCTGAAACCAGTTGTTCATTGACGAAAGGATTGGAAACATCTCCATGAACAAAAACGGCTTTGCCTCCGGTTGATGTCAATTCATCCTCCAACGCTTTTCCGCGCTCCTCATCGCGCCCGCTGAGTATAACGTTGGCACCTTCTTGAACAAAACGTCTCGCCATGCCTTTACCCATGCCGCTGGTGGCTCCGGTGATGATGGCTGTTTTTCCTGTTAATCGCATATCGGTAAATTTTTATATGACTGTATTTCCGCTCAACCGTAAATCACTTGGCTGTTATTCCGGTAGAAGATAATCTTACTGCAACATTGATCAACCGCCTGTAAATATGCTGAGAATACTCCCCATCTGCCTGATCCTGAACATGGTTATTTCGTGCCAGCCTGTTCAAAAAGAAGAAGCAACTGCACCCTTCGTCAAAGGTGTTTACGGCAATCCCGCAACGTTGCTTGAGGCCGGCTATTCATTTGATTCATTGGGGATGAATGCGGTGTTCGTCAGAAGCATTTCCCTGAACCGCAGCTTTTTTGATACGGCAAAGAAACAGGGATGCCGGGTGTTCGTAGAATTCCCCACACTCAACGGAAAAGAATACCTGAAGGATCATCCGGAGGCATGGCCCATCACAGAAACCGGTGCGCCTGCGGAGCCAGCCGACTGGTTTATGGGGATCTGCCCTACCCATGAAGGATTCAAAGCCTACCGGATCAGTCAGCTGCAGGAAATCCTGAATGAATTTGATGTGGATGGCATCTTCCTGGATTACTTCCACTGGCACGCACAATTTGAAACGCCCGAACCGATCTTGCCGGAAACCTGTTTTTGCGACCGTTGCACATCCCTGTTCGCCAATGATTTTGGAAAAGAAATTCCGGGAACCTCCATTGAAGAAAAAGCCAGCTGGATACTCGATCATGCCGATGCCGACTGGCGGAAATGGCGCAACAAACAACTCAACGGATGGGCAGATGCGATGCATATAACACTCAAACAAATTAAACCCAACGCATTATTAGGTGTGTATTATTGCGCCTGGTATCCCGAAGACTTTGATGGCGCGTTGTATAAAACTCTGGGCATTGACGTTACTGCGCTGGCAGAGCGAGCCGATGTATTATCACCCATGTTGTTTCATCAGCTGAAAGACCGCCCTGTAAGTTGGGTGGGCGAATACCTTAGCTGGCTCGATCAGGAAATTCTTGCGGGCTCTTCGGGCAAGCCAGAAATCTGGCCGATTGTGCAAGCCTACAACAACCCGGGCATCATTACACCGGAAGAATTTCGCGAAGTGATGGTACAGGGTTCACGACCACCGGCCACCGGCATCATGATGTTTTCGGATGTAGCGTTAGTTCAGGAGCCCGGTAAAGTAACCGTGATGAAAGAACTGTATCAGACCGTACTCAAATAATTTTTATCTCGCTGCAAATAGTAATTGAACGGATATAATCAGCGTCCCCTGCGGGTGACGCTGACTGGGATAAAGCTGACTATCCCCACCGAATCTTAAATTCAATCTTATTGAACAGACCTTACACCAGACACTGTGTTATTCATTTTGCGAAATCTTAAAAAAAGGTTTAGCAGCTGGAGCCTACCGATGACAAATCCGCGCAAAATCACAGTATGAACAATTCTTTAGATTCGTAGTCTGGTCAAACGGCACTTCGGGATTATATATTTCTTCCATCAGTTCGCGAAGGCGAACTTCAAATTCGGGTAAAAGCGCATTGACCTCCTCCAGCCGCTGACCTTTCATCACCAGTCCGAAACGGAAATCTTCGCTGAACAGGTTGCGCATATTCATCAAACCCGGCTGGATGAGGCCTGCTTCACCGGTGGCATTCTTGTACATCCAGGCATACAAGAGTGTCTGAAAGGCCGCTTTCGGATGGTCATGTATTTCCCGGTCAAATAATTCCTCCACGCTTTTAAACTCCAGCTTGTCGCGACCTGTTTTGTAATCCACAATCCGCACGAGGTCGTCCTTCCTGTCGATGCGGTCGATGATTCCGCTGATAATAATTTCACCGGGCTCCTTGCTGACGGGCAGTGTACACCATAACTTCTGCTCCGAGCCTTCCATGGTAAAAGGAGTATATTCCATATCACGGCTGATGATCTGGTTAATAAATTTGTGAACCACATCGCGCACCAGTTTCAGTTGTCCTTCATACCGCAACTCCTTATCCGGATTGATGTGGTAATACCTCCTGATCTCCGCTTCCAGCAGTTTCTCCACCGTCTCCTCAAAGTTGCTGAAGTCGCTTTCAATCACCAGGTTGCTTTGCTTTTTCTTTGCCAGGCTCTGGTAAAATTTCTCCAGCACATTGTGGACGATCTCTCCCATCATCCGGGCATCCACCTCTTCCTCCACTTCTTTTGCTTCGCGGATTCGCATTACATTCTGAAAGAAAAACCGCAGCCGGCATTCGATGTAGTTGTTCAGGGCTGAAGGTGAAAATCCACCGTAATCTCCCTGCCGCCTGTTGATGTTCCGCAAAGCTTCCAGGATTGACTCATCTTTAGGAATGCTGATGGGCATGCCCGGTGCAGGCTTAATAGCATTGTGGAGTACGCCCATCGTCACGGGCATGCCGCTTTCGAAAATAAGCTGCTGTAAAAACCGGCTCATCTCCCCCTGTCCGATCAGGTCAGTCTCGGTATTATAAAAGAGGTGAACATTCTCTGCCCGCTGCAGTACACGATAGAAAAGATAGGCATACATGGCATCCTTATGTTCTACCGTTGGCAAGTGATAGGCTTTTCTGATATTGTAGGGAATGTAGGAGGCACTGCCTCCGGCAGAGGGCAATGCACCTTCATTAAGCGACAGCAGGAAGACATTCTTGAAATCAAGGTTACGCGTTTCGAGCATACCCATCACCTGCAACCCCTGCAGCGGCTCACCGCTGAACGGAATCTTCATCGAACGCATGTATTGTTTAAACAACCGCAGAAAGGAAGACCAGTCAGTGACAGTAGAACCAACTATTTCATCCAGCCGGTTCAGTGCCTTGATAAAATGCCAGACATATTCTTTATCAAAATCAGAAAGTGAAGGCAGGGAGCCCAGCACCCGCATGACATCACGCAGATAAGGAATACAGTTTTCAATTGCTGCCTGCTGAAAAATCGTACGGTACAAATCATTGCCGCTGGCCAGAAAGCTTGACGGTATCCGAATCCAGTTTTTATCCACGATCTCATGGCGCTTCCTGGCCGCATTATCCGGATCAGGAGCAATACCGTAAGGGTGGTTGAGAATGCCAAGAACGGCACGGAAACTAAATTCAGATCCGCGTCTCCGTTCCTGCAATTCAATCAGTAATTCCACCAGCGAAAACAGGGGTGTCTGCGTTAATGAATACCCCATCGTGACATTGAGTTTATCCACCACACCGCTGATGCCGTGCAACACCGGCATCAGGAGCTTTTCATCCGGCAAAACGATCAGTGTCTCTTCCGGCTTCATTCCCTGCCCGAGCTGCTCGCTCACCAGCTGGCTCATGATCTTGGCCTGACCGATCGGTTGCGCGGCACCGATAACGCGGATGGATTTTGGATTCCTGAAATTGGACGGTATGCCTGACGGAAACGTTTTACCCAACACCGGATGTTGCTGATACTCGCGGAAGAATTCTCCGGCTTCCTGGATTTTATTGTTCACATAATAGTCATCCAGATCCCAGAACAGGCGCGCCCCGTGCGCAGCAAAATACGAGAGGATAATTTCTTCCGCTTTGGTGAGTGCATTGAAACCGATGAACGCATAGTCACCACGTACTTCAAAGGTCTCAATTTGCTCAGCCAGGGCGCGGTGGATCATGCCCTCATAGGCCAGTCCGCTGGCCTTAAGCTGCTGCCGGAAAGCCAGGTACACATCGGCCAGGTGGCGCCAAAGCTGGAGAAACTTTTGTTTGTTCAGCGTCAGCTCTCCTTTGAAGTTTCCCCAGAACTCCATCAGGAATTGGCGCTGCTCTTCGGTGAGGTAATCAAACACCGCATCGAGTTCCTTTTGCTGGCTCAGGTCTCTGAAGAGCAGCGTGGCATCCACAAGGTATTTATCCACCTCATTAAAATCGCGCAGCAGCATCTCCCCCCAGAAATAAAATTTATCAAAGGGTTCATCCAGCTTCACGATCTGCTGATAGGATTGAAAAAGCCTGTGGACCAATTCCAGCTGGTCCGGTTCGCGCAATGGAGAATAGCCGGCAATAAATTCTTCGATGGTGAGCATGCGCGGAGCGAAGACCGGCTTGCTGATCAGTTCACTGAAATGTTTGCGGAAATGCAGGATTGCCCTGCGGTTCGGAAACACGAGCGTCAGCGCTTCCGGCTTCGGGTATTCGCTGATGATAGTTTGTGCGGTATCGTGTAAAAAGGAATTCATTTCACCGATGACTTAAAATTCTTCTTCACTTCATTTAACAGATGATGAGGATTATCAAATACAAGGC
>JALOMI010000292.1 GCA_025455465.1 Cyclobacteriaceae bacterium
GAAGAACAGCCTGGAACAAGGAAAAACCATCCAGGTAGTAGACGATCAGTACCGAACCCCTACCCTTGCTGAAGACCTGGCCATGGGCTGTTACCTGGCCGCGAAAAAGAAAGCAACAGGCATTTATCATATCTCAGGCAGTGATTTTCTGACTCCTTATGCCATGGCCATACAGACGGCAGACCATTTTGGCTTGCCCACGGAACTGATCACAAAAACCGATTCCACCCGGTTTACCCAGCCGGCCAGACGGCCCCTGCGCACAGGATTTATCATTACCAAAGCGATGAACGAACTTGGCTACCGACCTCATACTTTTGCAGAAGGTATCGCTTTGGTGCAGCAGCAACTGGAACAAAACCATCAATAAAAGGCCCGGTTGCCGGGTCAATATTATTTTCTAATTTCCCCGCTTTAAAACCTTAACCCTAAAGAAATTCTATGTCAATGCAAACTACGGAAAACCGCGGCCAGTGGGGATCGAAGTTCGGTTTCATCATGGCTGCGGCAGGCTCGGCAGTCGGTCTGGGTAATATCTGGCGCTTTCCCTACATCACCGGTGAGAATGGCGGAGGCGCTTTTGTTTTTGTGTACATCATCTGCGTGTTGGTTGTCGGCTTGCCGCTATTATACAATGAGACAGCATTGGGCCGGTTGACAGGAAAAAATACAGTAGGTGCCTTCAAGGATACGGGCGCGAATAAATTCTGGCAAATCACCGGTGCCTTTCTTGCACTCGCGGTAAGTTTCTTCGTGCTGAGTTATTACGGTGTTATTGCCGGATGGACCATCGGTTACATCATTAGCGAGTTCACCGATTTCATCCATGACTTTGATACGTTCCGTTCCAATGCCGTGTATGTCATTTCCTTCTTCGCGGTGTTCATGGCCATCACCATTTACATTGTGCAGGCCGGTGTTTCCGGAGGGATTGAAAAAGCCTCCAAGGTACTCATGCCACTATTGTTTGTGCTGATCCTGCTGGTGATCCTGCGCAGCATAACCTTGCCAGGCGCCATGGAGGGCGTTAAATATTACCTCACCCCTGATTTCACCAAGATCAACGGTAACACCATTCTGGCTGCCCTGGGTCAAGCTTTCTTTTCACTCTCCATCGGATGGTGAATTATGATCACCTATGGTTCCTACCTTCCGAAAGACAACAACATCCTTTCGAGCGGACTCTGGGTTGGATCCATGGACACACTCGTTGCCTTACTTGGTGGATTGATGATCTTCCCCGCTGTGTTTGCCTTCGGAAAAGATCCGGCAGGTGGTACCACGCTGGTATTCCAGGTGCTTCCCGAAATTTTCAATTCATTGCCTACCGGTGGCAACATCGTTGGTGCGCTCTTCTTTTTATTGTTGTGCATTGCCGCCCTCACCTCATCGATATCCATGATTGAAGTACCAGGCTCCTACCTCATCGATGAAAAGAAATGGTCGCGCAAAAGAGCATCGTGGACGATCGGTATCCTGGCCTTCCTGGTAGGTATTCCCTCAGCCTTGTCAGGCGGAGCATCTGATTTCTTCACCAATATTTCCATCAATTACTTTGGTACCACAAAAACCGGTTTCCTCGATATCATGGATGCCATCTTTGGTTCCCTGTTTATTGTGATTGTGTGCCTGATGACAGCCCTTTATGTGGGGTGGGTATTAAAGCCTGCCCGGGTAGCCGAAGAAATCGGCTTGGGCACCAAATGGTTCCAACGGCAAATCATCGGTTCAGTTTCACCTGCAGATCTCTGGGTGTTTTTCATCAAGTACATCTGCCCCATCGTTATCCTGCTGGTGTTGCTGGCAACGATCGGTGTAATTGAGGCCGAAGTTTAATTACGGATTCACTTCTCAAACAATTCCCCAACGGGTTGCCCGGTGCACCCATTGGGGAATGTTATTTTAAGCAGTACCGAGAGTGTTGGCGCGATATCTGTGATGGTATGATACTTCACCGATCTTCCCGGCTTAACACCATCACCGAAAAAGATAATCGGCACATGCGTGTCGTAGATGTAAGGTGAACCATGTGTGGTTCCCTGGATACGGCCGCTCTCAAACCAGGCCGGCTCCATCACGATGGTCATGTCGCCACTGCGCTTCGGGTGATAGCCGCGAATGGCCATGCCCTTGATGCTTCCTTCATTGAAATCACCTTGCCGTATCACACTCCAGGGAATAACCTGGGCAATGCCATCCTGCTGCATGAGGTAACGCGTAGCCAGTTCGGTGGCCATCAGCAGTTCGATACCTGATTTTGACGGATCGGTGCTGAACGCATCCTTACTGAAAAAAAGCTGATCGTTGGAAATGATACGAACCATCTTTCGGCCGGGAAAAAACGGCTCCAGATAATCATTCAGGCCGGCAATCAGCTGGGCATTGCGGATGTAACCTGCCGGCACTTTATTATCGATCAGAAGCTGCGGCACTTCGGCTACGGCATGATCAGCCGTAAGAAATACCAGGTAATTCTGCGGCCCTACGGTGGCATCCAGTTTCTTAAGGAGATCTTCAATGTTTTTATCCAGGCGCAGGTAGATATCCTGTACTTCGATGGACTGCGGTCCAAACTGATGGCCGACATAATCGGGTGCCGAGTAAGATAAGGTCAGGAAATCAGTCCATACATCAGCGCCCAGTTTTTCAGCATCAATAGCTGCCACGGCAAACTCGGTGAGGTAATCGTTTGAGAAAGGTGTACCGGACAATAGTTCAAAGTTGCCGTTCGTCTTTCGTAATTCTTTCAGATTGTACGGAAAGGTTGTCTTCTTGTCATTGGCAAATTGACCTTCATACGGTGATGCATCCGGTCCGCTCTCGGTATATTCTGAAATCGGGCGTACGGTATACCATGATCCGTTCAGATACTTGTCGGGTAACAACTGTGCATTAAAGCGTTCAACCCATTCCGGCAATTTGGTCATATAGTAAGTGCTGGTAATCATGCGGCCTGTTTCACCATCATACCAATAAGCTGCATCCCCCATGTGCCCAGCCGGTAAAATAGCACCGCGGTCTTTCATGGAAATGCCTATTACCTTGGCGCGTTTCTGCGTAGCCATCTTCAATTCATCGGTGATACTCGTTGTCAGCATCCGGTTGGGCGACATTTTTCCCGGGTTAACACTGGTGCTGCCTACTGTGCTTACGTTATCATCACCGGCACAGTACACAGCCCGGTCGATGCCACGCTCATACCAGCCATTGCCGATGATGCCGTGAATAGCCGGAGTAGTACCGGTGTATATGGAGGCGTGCCCTGCACCCGTAACGGTAGGCATATAATTATAATGCGCATTCTGCAACATGAACCCCTTTTGCATAAGCCGCTTAAACCCCCCTTCACCAAACTTCGATTCAAAGCGATACAGATACTCCTGGCGCATCTGATCGACTGTAATACCCACCACAATTTTGGGTTGCCGCGGAGCCGGATTCGGCTGTGCCTGTACAAACGTTGTAGTAACCTGAATGAGTAAATGGATGAGTAAGAAGGATCTCATGATTCTCAGTTTTAATTGCGTTGAAAAATACAAAAATGCCCAGCGTTATCCTGTTCGTATTACATGAGCAGAATGTTATTTATACCGGCAGTATATGCGGTCGTAATCATCGTTTTCAAAAACCTGCCTTCGCACCAGCTTTCCGGAAGCATCATAATAAATCACGACATAAATGGATGCCTCCTCCACATGCTTCTCGGTGAAGTATAACGGTCTGACCGCAGAGCCCAGGTTGATGATGTCGCTGTAGGAAGCGGGCAGCACCGTTCCTCTCCGGTTGCTGATCACCCCGTAATTGCTATCCTGATGAATGACGATGATCTTCTCTTCCGCATCATTTCGCAACCAGTTGAAGTCACTGATACTTTCAGC
>JALOMI010000293.1 GCA_025455465.1 Cyclobacteriaceae bacterium
ACCAGAGCGCATTCAGCCCCTCCAACTCCTGCGCGATCAACGGATTGCGCTGGGTAGCTTCATACGGATAATACTGGATCAAGACTTTCAGCTTATCTTCAAAGTCTGCTGTTATTTCCCGCATCAGCCGGGCTAACGCTGTATCCATTCCAATTAACGAATTCTCTGCAAAACGGATCGCCTCGCGAACCTCTTTGCGATCGATGGTTCCGTCAGCACCGGCTATCAGCAGGCTCACCAGAAAGGGAGCCCTGTATATCAAATCCTGTTCTTCTGTTTTCAGGCGTTTTAGTTCAAGTATCATAGTACCATCAATGATCGTGTAAAAGTGATGAATAAAAGCTTTTTCGTAAACTTTTCCGTGTTAAAAAAACTGTTGTATCTTAACTGCGGTCAAGTGTTTCAGCATGTACGAAAAAGATCCGGTTAAAATTTTTGTCGTTGAGGATGATCCCGCCTACACTAAGTTTCTGAAGTATCTGCTTGGTTTGGACCCCGACTTTGATGTGGAGTACTTTTCTTCCGGCAGGGATTTTCTCTCCCACCTGCATAAGAATCCTACTATTGTTACCCTCGATTATTCCCTGCCAGACATGCGCGGTGAAGATGTATTGGAACAAATAAGGAACTTCGATCCAAACATCAGTGTCATAATTGTATCCGGACAGGATAAGATCGGTACAGCGGTAGAATTGCTGAAGTCCGGAGCTTATGACTACATCACGAAAGACCTTGAAACCAAGGAGAAACTGCTGGGCGCAATTCGTAATGCCAGAAACAAGTCATCGCTAATCAAGGAGATTGATTTTCTTAAAAAAGAGATTTCCGGAAAATATGAGTTTGAAAAGAGCATCATCGGAAACAGCCCGGCTATCAAGAAGGTCTTTCAATTACTGGAAAAGGCTGTCAACACCAACATTTCAATTTCTATCACAGGTGAAACCGGTACCGGAAAGGAACTCATCGCCAAAGCCATTCACTACAGCAGCAAGCGAAAGAATAAACCCTTTATTGCTGTAAACATCACGGCAATTCCGAAAGAACTTATTGAAAGCGAACTCTTCGGGCATGAAAAAGGTGCTTTTACCGGTGCCTCAGGCAGGCGCATCGGCAAATTTGAAGAAGCTGAAGGTGGCACCATTTTTCTGGATGAGATTGGTGACATGGACCTCGCCCTGCAGGCGAAGATACTCCGTGTATTACAAGAACGTGAGGTGGTTCGTGTTGGCGGTAACCAGGTCATCAAATTCGATGTAAGGCTGATCACCGCTACACACAAAGACCTCGCACAGGAGGTGAAAGAAGGACGGTTCCGCGAAGATCTTTATTACCGCATTATTGGTATGCCGATTCATCTCCCACCCTTGCGTGAACGCGGCAATGATGTTATCCTGGTTGCAAGGCACCTGCTGGATCAGTTTTCACACGATAATGAAATGCCCAAATTTAACCTGAGTGCCGAAGCCCAGAAAATACTAATGGCTTATCCGTTTCCCGGTAATATCCGCGAATTGAAATCAGTTGTCGAGCTGGCTGCAGTAATGTCCGAAGGTAACATCATCGAGGCGCACCATCTTACTTTTGGCAATGCGCGCAAATCAGATTTCCTGTTAAATGAGGAAATGACGATGCAGGATTATATGTACCGCATCATCCGCCACTACCTGAACCGATACGACAACAATGTACTGGAGGTGGCTAAAAAGCTGGAAATCGGTAAGTCATCACTCTATCGCTATTTAAAAGAAATGGAAAATGCCGGTATATAAATCCAGAAAATTAGATAAGTTCGTTAAAAAAGGTGGTTTCTATCAAACGGTTGTCGAAGATGGATCAGACATCATCTTCGTAGTCGATTTTTCAGGAAACATATTGTACCACAATGATTCCACGCACCAAATACTTGGTTACCGTTCAAAAAGTCTGATTGGCAAAAATATTCTCAGCTATGTATTGCCTGAAGACCGGCTCAATTTTGACCGGGAGTTTAAAGTCAGCCAGAAAAAAGCCTATAATCATAAAGTAGAGTTTCGTTTTCAGTGTAAGGATAAATCGTTTGTTTATCTGGAATTCAACTCCATCAATCTTTGGAACAAGGAAGAGATCGAGGGATTAATACTAGACTGCCGGGATATCACCCAGCGTAAACGGGATGCCGAAGAGTTGTTGCGACTGCAAAAGGCCAAAGAACAGTTTCTGGCCAACATCAGTCATGAAGTACGAACACCCATCAATGGCATTGCCGGCATGGCAACTTTGCTAAGTATGGAGCAGAATCCGGAGGAGCGTCAAACCTATCTCAACGCAATCAAGCATTCAGCCGAAAACCTGAAAGTCATCATTAATGATATCCTGGATATTGCCGCAATTCAATCCGGCAAACTTAAATTTGAACAGGTGCCGTTTAATCTGACAGACCTGTTGCCGTCAACCATCAACTCCTTTCGCTTTCAGGCGCAGGAGAAAAAACTTTTACTCGATCACGCCATCGATGAAAAAGCCAACCGGATGCTGGTGGGCGACCCGGTACGGTTAAACCAGATTCTGATCAACCTCCTGGGCAATGCGATTAAGTTTACCTATAATGGATCCATCCTGCTTACCTGTTCTATTGTAAACGAACAGAAGGATACTTCCTGGGTTCAGTTTTCAGTAAAGGATACAGGCGTGGGAATACCGGCCGAAAAGCTGGAAACCATCTTCGAAAGTTTCAGTCAGGCGGACACGAGTGTAACCCGAAAGTTCGGAGGCACCGGACTGGGCCTGACCATCGTCAAGCAGCTGGTGGAAATGCAAAACGGAAAAATTGAAGTGCAGAGTAAGGAGAATGTCGGCTCTGTATTTACAATTACAATCCCTTTCCTGCAGGGGAAGGCCAGCGCACTATCTAAAAAGCTGGCAAAATCAAAACAAATGCGCACCGCTGCCAATGGTATGCAAAATCTGAACGTATTGCTGGTTGAAGACAATGACATCAACCGGCTATATGCTCAAAGCGTTCTTCGCAGATGGAACTGCCGCACCGATACTGCAGAAAACGGTTTGGTGGCTGTTGAGCGTGTCAAGAGCAAGCAATATGATGTTATCCTTATGGATGTGCAGATGCCGGTAATGGATGGCTATGAAGCCACGAAAGCCATCCGCATGATGCCTTCACCCGTTAACGAGGTGCCTATTGTAGCGCTTACTGCCAATGCTACCCGGGCCGATGTTGATAAATGCCTTGCAGCCGGCATGAATGATTACCTGGCTAAACCCTTTACACCGGAAGACTTGTTCCGTAAACTTTTTGATGACCTGAAACTGAAAGCCAGTGAAGAGCAAACCCTATTCGACCTGAACTACCTGAAGAAAGTTTCTGGTAACAACATGGAATTCATCAGGGAGATGATTCAGACTTTTTCCTCAACCTTACCGCCTATTCTCAGCGACATCCAGGAAGCAATGGTCAATAAAGACTGGGTTAAAACCGGTAAACTCATTCACCAAATAAAACCATCACTGACGCTGATGGGTATCCATGCACTGAAAGAGCCGGTAGCAGACATTGACCAGGCACTTAAGAAAGTAAATAAAAGCGGCAGCAAAAAAGAACCTTCTGCTGCCGTACTGAAAAATATCAAGCATTTTATCCGTTTACTGGAGAAGACAAATGATGAATTGACTAAAATGGCGCATACAATCTAGTGCTGGTTCATCACCGCCACTTTGCGCTGGGCTGCAATCCGGTCGCCACGCTTGATCAACAGCAGGTACATGCCGTTCGCCAGATCATCAACCGCAATTTGCTGATGTCCGAATTCATCCAGTTGTAACGAACCCCTGGCAACTGTTATTCCACGTTGATCAACCAGGCTCCACTCATAATCGGAATAT
>JALOMI010000079.1 GCA_025455465.1 Cyclobacteriaceae bacterium
GGCAATCCGCGTATCTATTACAATGAGATACCTTCCAATGAACGAAGTGACTACACACAGATTTTCGTGCAGCTCCAGCCGGATATTTCCAGCGACAAAAAACTGGAGCTCATTGAAGAATTGCGCGAACGCTGGTCGCTTTTTGCAGGCGCCAAAGTGGAAGTAAAAAACTTTGAACAGGGCCCTCCCATCAGCGCACCGGTAGAAGTTCGCCTCTTTGGCGACAACCTGGATACGTTGCGCTCGCTGGCCAACCGTGTTGAACAACTGCTGGAACGCACACCCGGCACCATCTACGTCTCCAACCCGGTAGCGTATAAAAAGACAGACATCAAAGTTGCTATCAACAAAGACAAAGCGCAGATGCTGGGCATTCCAACCGCGACTATTGACCGCACGGTGCGTCTGGCCGTAGCCGGTCTCAACATCGGCAAGTTTGCTGACGAGAAAGGGAATGATGTTAAGATTTTACTGACCAAGGGCAACCCCGGTACACCCACACTCGAAGCGCTGACTAACCTGTACGTCAACAACCGGCAAGGAAATGCCATTCCGCTATCGCAGGTGGCCACGCTGACATTCGAATCATCACCGGTAACCATCAGCCATTACAACAAGGTTCGGATGGTTTCCCTGACGACCTATGTGAAGAAAGGATTTCTGAACAACAATGTGATTAATGATGTGGAAAGCCGGATGAAAAAGATGGCGCTGCCGGAAGGATACAGTTTTGCAATGGGCGGTGAAGCAGAGAGCCGGGAAGAATCGTTTGGCGGCTTCGCAAGTGTGGTAATTGTCACGATCTTTTTATTCATTGCTGTACTTATCCTGGAGTTCCGTACATTCAAAAGCACACTGATCGTTTTATCGGTTATTCCGCTGGGTATTGTGGGGGCTGTGCTCGCTCTGCTGGTCACCGGCAACACCTTGTCATTCGTAGCCATTGTAGGATTGATTGCGCTGGCAGGTATTGAAGTCAAGAACACCATTCTTCTGGTGGACTTCACCAATCAGCTGCGCGAACAGGGAATGAACATGGAAGAAGCGATTCGCGAAGCGGGTGAAAAACGATTCCTGCCGATCATACTCACCTCGTTAACAGCCATAGGCGGATTGCTGCCTATTGCCTGGTCGGCCAATCCGCTGATCTCTCCCCTCGCCATCGTCATCATTGGCGGCTTGATCAGCTCCACGTTGTTATCCAGGGTGGTGACGCCTGTAATTTACAAGCTGATTCCGCCACGTATTAGCGAAAAATAATTCCACGGATTGTACTATTAACGGAATCATCATCATGAAATTTATTGCCTTTACCCTGCTGTTCTTGATAAGCTCTTATTGCATGATCTATGCGCAGGCGGTAAAACCTTTACCGAAACAAGACTCCATCGCGAAAGCTGATTCGGTACAACGCTGGAAAGCCGACTCGGCAAGAATCTCCGGCCAGTCACCCGTGAGAATGAATAAATCAACTCAGCCTGTTCCATCGGTTAACAATCCCTACCAGGATAAAAAGCTGCGATCAGAATACACCTATGATCAGCACGGAAGGATAACAGGCGGTAACACAAAAGTTGAATTCAAAAACAAGAAAAAGGATCAACGCTGAACCGATTACCTGCCGGCAGACTCATCTTAAAACAAAACCTGGTAAAGCCACGCGCCCAGCAAGCCGCCAATTAACGGCCCAACAACAGGTACCCAGGAATAACTCCAGTCGGATGAACCTTTTCCCGGAATCGGTAAAATAAAATGGGCGATGCGAGGCCCGAGATCACGGGCGGGGTTAATGGCAAAACCAGTTGTACCGCCAAGACTCAAACCAATGGCAATAATCAGCAAACCAACTACCAGTGGATTTAATCCCTGCGTAAATTCATTCGCACCAATAAACAACAAACCTAATATGAGTAATGCTGTAGCGATGATTTCACTGATGAGGTTGCTGCTGAGCGAACGGATTGCCGGACCAGTACAAAACACACCCAGTTTGCCCGCCTGATTATCCGTATCCTTCCAATGTGGTAAAAAGTGCAACCAGACCAGAATGGCACCGGTAAATGCTCCCGCAAATTGTGATAGAATATAGCCAGGCACAAGACTCCAGTCAACACTGCCCGACCAGGCAAACGCCAAGGTAACAGCCGGATTAAGGTGTGCCCCGCTGATGTTCCCTACTGCGTAAATAGCCAGTGTAACCGCAAGTCCCCAGCCAATCACAATGGTCAACCAGCCGGCATTTTCTGATTTAGTTCCCTTCAGTACCACGGCAGCTACAACACCATCGCCTAACAAAACTAGTATAAGCGTGCCGAAAAATTCTGCAAGATAAGGAGTCATATAAACGCGGAAATTTAAAATTTAAAGGTCAAAGTTTGCGGTTATGGGTATTACGCTTGAACTTTTTAATTGGTGAAAAATACAGTATTGCGGGTAAAAAACCTTCCCCTATTTTTGTCGCCTTCTGAACGAACTATGGAGCAAGAAAACCTGATACGCTGGACGGAGCAGATAGCCGGAGAAATCAATCAACCGCTGCATTTTGTCAAAGCCGTTGCCGAACTGCTGGCCGGTGGTGCCACCATCCCCTTTATATCACGCTACCGGAAAGAAATGACCGGCAGCATGGATGAAGTGCAGATTGCCACCGTGCGCGACCGCATCGAGCAACTGCGTGAACTCGACAAGCGCAGGGAGGCCGTTATCTCTTCTATTGAAAAGCAAGGTTTTCTTACGCCTGAACTATTGGCCTTGCTGGCCAAGGCGCAAACGCTGGCCGAAGTGGAAGATATTTACCTGCCCTTCAAACCCAAGCGAAAAACACGAGCCAGTACAGCTAAGGAAAAAGGGCTTGAGCCGCTCGCTCAAAAATTATTTGAGCAGGAAACTATTGAACCGGATGCCCTCGCGCAAACCTTTATCAATGCGGAAAAGGGTGTGCTTACCGCAGCGGAAGCGCTCGAAGGTGCGCGCGACATCATGGCCGAATGGGTTAGTGAACATGCCGAATCGCGAAAGAAGTTGCGCGATCTTTTCTGGCGTGAAGGCACCATCACTTCCAAAGTCTTTACTGGAAAAGAAACAGAAGGCCAGAAATACAAAGACTATTTCGAGTGGAGCGAACCCATCGCCAAGGTTCCTTCACACCGCTTGCTGGCCTTGCGCAGGGGTGAAAAAGAAGGCATCCTGGCACTGGATATCATGCCGGAAGATGATGCTGCGATTCACGTGCTGGAGCGCTTGTTCATCAAATCAAACAACGCAGCTGCTGAACAGGTAGCCCTCGCCATCAAAGACAGCTATAAGCGTTTACTTCGTCCATCCCTGGAAACGGAAATCAGGATGGAATCGAAAATGAAAGCGGATGAAGAAGCCATAAAAGTGTTTGCCTCTAACCTGAAGGAATTATTGCTGGCAGCACCGCTCGGTCAGAAAAATGTACTGGCCCTCGACCCGGGTTTCCGCAGTGGCTGCAAGGTGGTGTGCCTCGATCAGCAGGGAAAGCTGCTGCATCACGATGTGATCTACCCGCACGAACCGCAGCGCCAGAAAGCGCACGCTTCTGCATTGATTAAATCATTATGTGAACAATTTGGCATTGAAGCCATCGCAATCGGCAACGGCACCGCCAGCCGGGAGACAGAAAGTTTTGTAAAGAGCATCGGACTGCCCCACAGCATCATCGTGGTGATGGTGATTGAGAGCGGGGCTTCCGTCTATTCAGCTTCGGATGCTGCACGGGATGAATTTCCGGATAAAGACGTTACTGTTCGTGGCGCTGTCTCCATCGGGTGATCAGTTGTGTGAACTCGGTGGGGGTGGAAGTAAATACTGCCAGCAAAGAACTGCTGTCGTATGTCTCCGGATTGACGCCTTCACTCGCACGTAATATCGTGGAGCACCGGAATCAAAACGGCCCGTTTAAAAGCCGCGAAGAACTGATGAAGGTTAATCGTTTAGGCGAAAAGGTATTTGAACAGGCAGCAGGATTTTTGCGCATTCATGAAGCAGAAAATCCGCTCGATGCCAGTGCCGTACATCCGGAGAGTTATACCATTGTGAACCGGATGGCAACCGACCTGAATTGTTCCGTTAAAGAACTGATGAGCAGTGCGCAATTACGCCAGCAACTTGACCTGAAGAATTACGTCACCGAAAAGACCGGCTTGCCCACGCTGACAGACATCCTCGCTGAACTGGAAAAACCGGGACGCGACCCGCGCAAAGAGTTTGAAGTATTCACCTTTACGGAAGGTGTTAACACCATTGCCGACCTGAAGATCGGAATGAAATTGCCGGGTATCGTGACGAACGTAACCAACTTCGGGGCATTTGTGGATGTTGGCGTTCATCAGGACGGCCTGGTGCACATCAGCCACCTGGGCGACCGGTTCATCAAGGATCCGAAAGAAGCCGTCACCGTTCAGCAGAAAGTGATGGTTACCGTAGTGGAAGTAGATGTGGCGAGAAAACGCATTGGGTTATCCATGAAAAGTGATCCGTTTGCGGAGCAACCAAAACCAGCTCCTGCGAAAAAGCAGGATCAGGAAACCCGGAAAGGCGGGCATAAACCCGGTCATCATCACCACAAGCCCAAGGCAAAGGAAATGAGCATGGAAGAAAAACTGGCGTTGCTGAAGGAGAAGTTTAAAAGGTAGTCGATCAAAGTTAGCCTCTTATTTTAATCCCGCATCTTTCATTATTGAGTTCAACGTGCCGGTAGGTATTTCTTTACTATGTACCGGCACAACAATAATTTTATGACCAGTTTTACGGTAAATCGCATGACTTCCGGATTGACGCACAAATACAAAACCTGATTTTTCCAGTAATTTTATAAGTTCCTTAGGCTTCATCGAGTGCTTGTGCAGTTTGGCGGGCTATCTCTTCCTCCATAACAGTGTCAAGGTAAAGCTGCACAGCATCTTTCAAATTTTCCAGTGCCTCGTTGACTGACTTACCATGCGTATGACAGCCGGGAAGTTCGGGACACCATGCATGGTACTCAGAACCGTCCTTTTCAACTTTAAAGGAAAATGGTAGGTTGCTCATAATAGGGCTTAATTTACAATGATAAATCCGAATCTCTGATCAAAGTTCCAACTCAATAGTCTCCCCTACACCAAACGCTTTTCCTCCGTTTGGATCATCAGGGTTATCTTTTTTCATTGGCGTAGGCGTTACAGATTGTACATCATCGTTGTCTGCTGCCAACTGACTGCCGCCTACTTTTTCTTTTTTGCTTTTTTCGCTGGACTTTGGCGCTTCGAAGAGGCTGGCTTGCTCGGCTTTTTGTTTTGTTTTTTTACCGGAATGCTGACTGCCTTCGTCTTGCTTTTTAGGCTCTTCGAAGAGGTCGGCCTGGACGGGCTGGACTTCTTCAGCTGAACTGGAGTGTCCTTCTTTTTTTTTTGGCGACTCGTCACCCTTGCCGGTTACGGTCGCCTCGTCCTGATCATCCGCTGAAGCCGGCTGATCTTCGCTCTCATCGGGCAGATGGATCTTCACAACTTTATGAACCGTCAGCCGGTTGCCAAGCGCCTTCCATCCTTTGACATCGACAATATCCTCCAGGTTGACAACCTCTTTTGCCTTATCTTTTCCTTTACCTTTAATTAACTCAAGTTCAATTTCTGGATTTTCACTGGTTGTAACGAATACCAATCGTGAACCTATTCCTTCAGAGATAAAACCGAATTCCTTGTCGATCGTGCTGGTCTCTACCAGGAAACGCTTCACCATATGCTGCTTGGATTCCCCATCGATGTATATGGCCGAGATAACTTTCTTCGGACTGAACTTCTCGACAGTGAGCGTCTTCTCCGGATCAAACCGGGTGGTCAGGTCATAACCGGTGATCCGGTAGGAACCATTGCGCAGGAAGGTGATTATCTGATCTTCACCGCTAAACTTGCCCAGGAATTTGCCACGGCTATCCCGGTTGAGGCGGCCGGAATCGGCATCATACCAAATCTCCAGTTTACCCAGTGTGGACGTTCCTGCCTGCAGGAAATCTACCTTACGGATGGGATACTTGGTAAGGGTATTACCCCGCGCACCCCGTCCTTTTACTTCGAGTTCGGAGAAATCAAATTCAAAAACTTTTTTCCGTGCCGTACTGGAGGCCGACAGTTTCACTTCAACCATCTCGGCTTCACCGTTCGGATTGCCCGATACGTAATGGATGCGGGAGTTCGGATGCCCCTGGGTCAGATCATATTCTTTGTCACGGATAACACCGGGCATGGTAAACCGTTTTACAAAGCCTTTACCGGTCTTACCATCCGAATAAATCAGGTTATACACCATGCGGTCGTCTCCTTTCTTCCAAACACCAACATAGAGTATATCCTTACCCATGAAGACCTTCTCCTGAATTCGACTCACCAGTGCTTTCCCATCTTTGCGGATGACGATAATATCGTCCAGGTCGGAGCAATCGCAGACATATTCATCCCGTTTCAGTCCGTAACCTACGAAACCATCATTACGGTTTACATAGAGTTTTTGGTTAATCGCAATAACCTCGGTGGCTGTCACCGACTGGAAGCCTTTGATTTCTGTTTTACGCTCCCTGCCCTTGCCGTATTTGTCCAGCAGATTCTGGTAGTAGCTGATGGCATAATCGGTCAGGTGCTTCAGGTGATGCTCCGTTTCCTTCAACTGCTTTTCCAGGTCTTTCAACAACTCATCCGCTTTGAAGGAATCAAACTTTGAAATCCGCTTGATTTTGATCTCTGTCAGGCGAACAATATCATCCGTAGTAATCTCGCGGTAAAACTTCTTTTTGTGGGGTTTTAAGCCCTTATCAATGGTGCTGATGACCTCTTCCCAACTTTCGCACTCTTCAATATCGCGGTAAATCCGGTTTTCGATAAAGATCTTCTCCAGGGAGGAGAACAGGATCCTTTCTTTCAGTTCAGCCCTTTTAATCTCCAGTTCCTGCTTCAGCAGATCAACCGTTTGCTGGGTGTTGTATTTCAGGATGTCAGTAACGCCTAGGAAGCGGGGTTTATCCTCAACAATCACGCAGGCATTGGGGGATATGCTGATTTCGCAGTCGGTGAAAGCATAGAGGGCATCGATGGCAACTTCCGGTGACTGTCCGGGCTGAAGCTGGATCTGTATTTCTACATCCCTGGCTGTATTATCCACCACCTGCTTCACTTTGATCTGACCTTTTTCACTGGCCTTCACGATGGATTCCATCAGTGAGGTGGTTGTGGTGGAGAATGGTATCTCTTTAATAACCAGTGTCTTTTTATCGATCACTTCTATCCTTGCTCGCACCTTGATTTTTCCTCCGCGCTGTCCCTGATTGTATTCTGTAAAATCAGCGATACCACCGGTCGGGAAGTCGGGATAGATCTTCGGATTCTTTCCTTTCAATACATCGATGGAAGCTTTAACCAGCTCGCAGAAATTATGGGGAAGAATCTTGGTCGATAATCCTACGGCAATACCTTCCACACCCTGTGCCAGCAAAAGCGGAAACTTAACCGGAAGGGTAACGGGTTCTTTTTTCCTGCCATCGTACGACAGCTGCCACTCCGTGGTCTGTGGATTATAAACTACGTCTAGCGCAAACTTTGAAAGTCGGGCTTCAATGTATCGTGGTGCCGCTGCACTGTCTCCGGTGCGAATGTCTCCCCAGTTACCCTGGGTCTCAATCAGTAAATCCTTTTGCCCGATGTTGACGATGGCCTCACCTATGGCCGCATCTCCGTGGGGATGGTACTGCATGGTATTACCGATGACATTGGCCACCTTATTGAAGCGCCCGTCATCCATCTCCTTAAGGGAGTGCATGATTCTGCGCTGAACAGGCTTCAAACCGTCTTCAATGCGGGGAACAGCCCGTTCAAGAATCACATAGGATGCGTAATCGAGAAACCAGTTCTGGTAGAGTCCGTCAAGGGCAATCTGATGGATTCCATCCTCCCCTTGCTTCTCTGCGTTAACTTTCGGTTTGGGAGCCGGTGTTTTCTTTTTGCTCATAGATTAAAAAATTAGCGGTTATTCCGCTTCAACCGTAATCACTTCTTCTTCGCGTTCCACTTTATCCAATTCGATGCGCAGGTTGTCGATGATGAAATCCTGGCGGTCGGGTGTGTTTTTGCCCATGTAGAATTCAAGCACATCTTTCAGGTGACTGTCCTTATCCAGGGTGACAGGTTGCAGCCGGATATTATCACCGATAAACTGCATCGCCTCCTGCTTTTCCTCCTCGCTATAGCAATAAATCGTTTCCTTCTTGTTGCGTACGCGGAACAATGGAGTCTCCAGGATATACACGTGCCCGGCTTTCACCAGGTCGGGGAAGAACTGTAAAAAGAAGGTCATTAGCAGCAAGCGTATGTGCATGCCATCTACATCGGCATCGGTGGCGATGATTACCCGATTGTAGCGCAGCCCATCAAGCCCGTCTTCAATGTTCAGGGCATGCTGCAGCAGGTTAAATTCTTCGTTTTCATAGACCACCTTCTTGGTTAAGCCGTAGCAGTTGAGCGGTTTACCGCGCAAACTGAACACAGCCTGTGTTTCCACATTGCGTGATTTGGTGATGGACCCGCTGGCCGAGTCTCCTTCCGTGATGAAGATCATGGAATTGAACCCACGCTCATCCTTTTCATCAAAATGGAAGCGGCAATCGCGCAACTTCTTGTTATGCAGGTTCGCTTTCTTGGCGCGCTCGTTGGCCAGTTTCTTGATGCCGGCAATCTCTTTCCGCTCCCGCTCCGACTGCAGAATGCGCTTTTGCAGGGCATCGGCTACGGTGGGGTTTTTATGGAGGTAAATCTCTACCTCTTTGGCCACAAAATCGCCAACATAATTGCGCACTGAAGGGCCATCCGGGGCCATATTCACCGAGCCCAGCTTGGTTTTGGTCTGCGATTCAAATACCGGCTCCTGCACGCGAACAGCAATGGCGGCTATGATACTGGAACGGATGTCGGATGCATCGAAATCTTTCTTATAGAAATCACGAACACCCTTAATCAATCCCTCGCGGAAGGCAGCCAGGTGGGTTCCGCCCTGGGTTGTATTCTGACCGTTGACGAAGGAGTAATATTCTTCTCCGTACTGGTTGCCATGGGTTAAGGCAAATTCAATGTCGTTGCCCTTCACATGAACAATCGGGTAGCGGATTTCTTCGGGTTCTGTTTTCTGCTTCAGCAGATCGAGCAAGCCGTCTTTAGAATAAAACTTCTTGCCATTGTAGTTGATGGTAAGCCCTGCATTAAGAAAGGCATAGTTCCACATCAGGTCCTCGAGGTAATCGGGAATGAAGTGGTAGTTTTTAAACATGGTATTATCCGGCTCAAACTCCACCAGGGTGCCGTTGCGCTCATTGGACTTCCCTACTTTCGGATCGTTAACAAGAATACCCTTTTTGAATTCCGCCAGTTTGGATTGACCATCGCGAAAGGCCTGCACCTTAAAATAATTAGACAGTGCGTTTACCGCCTTGGTACCCACCCCGTTTAAGCCCACCGACTTTTGAAAAGCTCCGGAGTCATACTTGGCACCGGTATTAATCTTGGAGACCACATCCACCACTTTTCCCAGTGGAATGCCCCGCCCGTAATCACGTACGACAACCTTCTGATCCGTAATGGTGATGTCGATAGTTTTGCCGTGGCCCATCATATGCTCATCGATGGAGTTGTCGACCACCTCTTTGACCAGCACATAAATACCATCGTCCTTGGAAGTACCATCCCCCAGTTTGCCGATATACATCCCCGGCCGCAGCCGGATGTGTTCACGCCAGTCGAGGGATCTGATGCTGGCTTCGGTGTATTCAAACAAGTTGGATGCTTTGTCGGTTTTGTCTGGTTTAGCCATAAAAAGAATGCAACAGTCAGTTTAAAAAATAAGGATGTCTGCCAATAAAGTGAATTTTAGTTTTAATCCAAGTGCTGCGCGCAATGTACTAGAATTCCAAGTTGAAAATCAGGCACTTAATTTTCGAATAAGCAACACCACCGGCCAGCAGACAACCCAGGCAAGGACCAGACCGACACCCATGTAAAGTACCATTCCGGCACGGCTGAAATCAAAGTTCTCGTTGCTGTTGTAGAGGCTGATGTAACTGAATGCAATAATCAGAAAGATGTTCAGGGTGATGATCAAGCCGGTAAACCAGGTGCGAAATCCTTCATCGGGGGCCAGCGTTTTAGAGAACAGGTAAACCATCACGTTGACTGCACCAATGATAGTGAGCCAGCCGTAAAAGATGGTCTCCTTCCCTACCGTGCTAACTACTCCGTCTTCTTCCATCACCGCCACTTCTTCCGGTAGTCCGGCATAGACATACAACATGTTGGCGACAACTGTCAGCATGGAAATGAACCAAACGCCTCTGAAAATCCTAAGAATCATGTTTGTAAATTGCAGCACAAATAACGCAATTCAACGCAGTCTATAACAAGTTTTAATCACTTCAGTTTCATTTAATAATTCATGTTAAAATTCATCCGTAATCTCATCCCGGCATTGTTCATCCTGATACTTTCCTGCGGGAAGCCCTTACCGCAGCTCGATCAAATGGACCTGGATGCCTGGCGGACGGATACTGATGGATGCCTTGGTCACCGGATGATGATGACGGAAGCAATCACCGCCCAGAAGGAAAAACTGCTGGCGCTGGATGAAAAGGAAATCATTTACCTGTTGGGCAAGCCGGATAAGAATGAGTTGTATACCCGCAACCAAAAGTTTTATTCGTATTACCTCTACCCCGCACCTTCCTGCAATTCCGGTGATTCGACTACCCTTACGCTGATCATCCGTTTTAATGCCATGGGCCTCGCCAAGGAGATTACCATTGAGTAAGGAATGATCAACTCATCAGCGCATTCTGCTGATATTCGCGGGGTTTGCGTTTGGCCCGTTCAATCGCTGCCCGCAACCTGTTGACCAGCTCATCTTTCGACTGGTAATTAAGCGGATACAGCAGGGAGGTCTTAAAATAGAACTCCTTACCCAACTGTTCTGCATGGTAAAGGTTCACTTTGTAGACTCCGCCCAGCGATTGAATTTCTACGGATTCAATATTTTCTAACGGAATAAGAATATCCTGCTTTTTCCTGAATACATACAGGAATTCATTGTCGAACTGAAGTTCTTCAAATTTTGCAGTCATTCGTATCAGCAGAAAAGCTCCGTACCCGGCTAATGCCGATTGGCCGATCAGCATCAGCCATCCTTTTGACGAAAAGGAATAGACCACTGCACCAAAAAAGGCAACATAGAATAATATAAAATCCACCGGTAAGGCCCGAAAAAACGGGAGGAAAGTCGCTTCAATTTTCGTTTTTCTGGCATAACGTAAAGTCTATCTTTGCCGCACTAATCAAAAGAAAATGAAGAACATTTCCGTTATCGGTTCCGGCACCATGGGCAATGGCATCGCCCATGTATTTGCGCAATATGGTTACACGGTTTCATTAATCGATATTTCTGCCGAGGCGCTTCAAAAAGCATTGGGAGTGATTGAAAAAAATCTTGAACGCCAGGTAAGTAAACAAATTATCACCACTGAAGCCAAAGCAATAGCGCTTTCCAATATTACTACCTATACTGACTTAAAAGCAGGCGTGGCCAAGGCTGACCTGGTCGTTGAAGCAGCAACCGAAAATGTGGAACTGAAACTCACCATTTTCAGGGAGATTGACAAGGCCGCACCGGCATCATGCATCCTGGCAACGAACACGTCCAGCATATCCATCACCAAAATAGCCTCGGTAACCCAACGTCCGGATAAAGTCATCGGCATGCATTTTATGAACCCTGTGCCGGTGATGAAACTGGTTGAAGTAATCCGCGGCTACAACACCAGCGATGAAGTGACCAGCACGGTCATGAACATTTCGAAGATGCTGGAAAAAGTGCCCGTTGAAGTAAACGATTATCCGGGCTTTGTGGCTAACCGTATTCTGATGCCCATGATCAACGAAGCGATTTACGCCTTGTATGAAGGCGTTGCCGGTGTTCAGGAAATTGATACGGTGATGAAATTGGGTATGGCCCACCCAATGGGTCCATTACAACTGGCAGACTTCATCGGTCTGGATGTCTGCCTTTCCATTCTGAATGTGTTGTATGAAGGATTCGGCAATCCGAAATATGCTCCCTGTCCATTATTGGTCAACATGGTGCAGGCGGGGCATAAAGGGGTGAAAACTGGAAGCGGATTTTATCAATACACCGCAGGCAGCAAGGATTTGATTGTTGCGGAGCGCTTCCGATAAGCAAGTTGGTCGTTGGCCGCAAATCACATCAGGGATTCCACGACCAACGAACAACCGAAACAACTATTTATTCTTCAGCAAATCACGAATCTCAGTCAACAGTTGCACATCAGCCGGTGGCGGTGGCGGAGGGGCTGCAGCTTCTTTTTTCTTGGCTGCATTAATGCCTTTCACAATCAGGAAAAGCACGAAAGCAATGATGATGAAGTTGAGCACACCGGCCAGGAAATTACCGTATTTAACAGTTCCCCATAAGGTTAGCTCACTTAGCTCAGTAAGTTGGGCTGCCTCTAGTGCAGGTTTGAGCAATAAAGGTGTAATGACATCATCAATCAGCGAGCTGACAATCTTGCCAAAAGCACCCCCAATGATCACACCAATAGCGAGGTCGATCACGTTGCCACGCATGGCGAATTTTTTGAATTCCTGTAACATAGGTATCTTGGTTTATTACGGGCATCAAATACGCAAAAAGCACCCTCAATCAAAATGACTTTTGTTCTTTTTTGCGCTGCATTTCCCACTGGCGCATGGGCATGGAATCGATCAGATCAAAAATCTGCCGTGGGTTAACAAGGTCGTCACTGATCAGTTTAGCGCCTCTATCCTTGCCTACAAGTACCACCCGATACTCCCCGAAAGGAATGTTATAGCGCTTATAAAGTTTAGCTCTTTCTGGAAGTAAATAGACATGTAAAACATCAAGGTCGCGCTCCCTGCATGCTGATTCCTTTTCTCTGAATAAGGATAGTTGTTTATCGACTTGTTGTTGGTGAAGGTCATTACCAAAATATACAGCACCCTTCGAACAGATAGTTCCTGCAAGTTGGAGGCAAATAAAAAATGGAAGATTAGTAATGCGCAGCTCACACTCATTAAACAAGCGAATGAGCAGCTTGTTTATTTTATCAGGTTCAGCGGATTGCGTACGCCTTCATACGATATAAGCTCAACACCGGCACTGCCGATAAACATGTTGGCATTGACCTTCAGGGGGATACGGTTCTTATCATCGGAAAACCAGACGGTAATGGAGTTTTCACCGGCAAATAGTTTGTTGTCAGGCATGATGGGCTTCATCACAATGGTTCTGAATTTACCAGCCTTAACCTTAATGGTTTCTTTGCCTTTATACAGCACCTTGAGCTTGTACACGGTATCTTCATAGAAACCTTCTACCGTTACTGTATCATTGGGTTTCAGGCCGGAGAAATCCATCGTCCGCATGTACATAAATCCGGCTATCAGGTCGCGTACCTGGGGCGGGGCATCGTACTGTTTGGGTTCTTTAAACTTGCCTGTTTTCTGATCGAGCACTTTGGCTTCAATCTTTCGCTGCTTATGATCGAAGGTGATGATTTCGTCTTTACGGTACTTCCCTTCCCGTATTTTCCGATAGGTCATCTGCGGTACAAGGGCAACGGTATCAATGTAAGCCCCCCAGTTGTCATCCACATCGGCTACCCAGTTTACCATTCCCGTTGTTTTTCCGTAAACATCCACCTTAAAACAATCGCGGTTGTTCATGCGGTGATAATCGTGGTGGATTACGGTTGACCCCACACCCACCTGAAAGATGGTATAGGTCATCTTATACTGAAGCGTTTCCCCCTTGGTAAAACTCTCGTTGCGGACGAGCGGATAAACATCATTGCGTTCAGACATAGCCGATAGCAAGAGGGCCAGCGCTGCAAAAGAAAATAACCGGGTCGCCACCATACGCTTCATAAAGTTAAGCATTCACGAACTAATGCTGAATACTCAAAGTCAGTGCCAAAAGGCTTGGAAAATAATTCAAGGCTAAACGGAAACGTTGTTTTCGCGTAATGCATCATTCAGCGATGTCTTTTTATCGGTACTCTCCTTGCGTTTCCCGATGATCAGGGCACAGCCAACCGCGAATTCTCCCGCAGGGAATTTTTTGGTGTAGCTCCCCGGTATAACGACTGAGCGCTCAGGCACATAGCCTTTATATTCAACAGGTTCATTGCCCGTAACATCAATAATTTTTGAACTGGCTGTCAGTACCACATTGGCGCCAAGCACAGCCTCTTTTCCCACTCGCACACCTTCCACCACAATACAACGCGATCCGATAAATGCATTGTCTTCAATGATCACCGGGGCTGCCTGCACGGGTTCCAGTACACCGCCAATACCCACACCACCGCTCAGGTGCACATTCTTCCCGATCTGTGCGCAACTGCCAACGGTAGCCCAGGTGTCTACCATCGTACCTTCATCCACATAAGCACCAATGTTGATGTACGAGGGCATCATGATAACCCCTTTGCTCACAAACGAACCATAGCGCGCAATGGCATGGGGAACAACCCGTACGCCCAGTTCTTTGTAATTCCGCTTCAGGGCAATCTTATCATGAAATTCAAACGGACCCACTTCGATGGTCTCCATGCGTTGTATCGGGAAATACAGGATGACCGCCTTTTTAATCCACTCATTTACCTGCCAGCCATCCGATGTTGGCTCGGCAACGCGCACTTCTCCCCGATCAAGTTTGGCCACCACCTGACGAATCGCTTCCTGGTTCTCGGGTTGTTGTAATAAGGAACGGTCGTCCCAGGTCTTTTCAATCAATGCTTTTAATTCCATCTTAGCAATCTGTTTTCAGTTACGTTTTGCCGCAAATAAACAAAATCAGCACAATTGTTATTGCTTCCGTATTAAAACCGGTCGATGATCCGCGTATGTTCGAAAAATATGCCCAATCACTGGCAGCTTCCCTTCCGGCATCAATCCATATCATCGGCTTCCCAACATCAGGCACGCCTGAAGTCAGCACACGGATACAACTTCACCCGGTTACCAGTCAACCCTTTCAGCGTCTCAGTTTAACGCGACTGCTGATTCCGATAAAAATCCTGATCAGGTGCCTCCGGTTAAAACCGAATGTTCTGATCATCACTACGCATGAATTGTTGGTTGCAGCTGTACTGGTAAAACTCCTGCTCCGAGCCCAAATCATTTATGATGTTCAGGAAAATTACTTCCGGAATATTCGTTACGGTACTGCGTTTCCCGTAGTTCTGCGCATGATCATTGCCGGCTGGGTAAGGACGAAAGAACGAATACTGAAGCCGTTCATTTGGTTGTTTGTATTGGCTGAAAAAAGTTATGCGCATGAAATGCCCTTTCTGAATCCTGCTGTTATTGTTCAGAATAAATTGACCTCCGGTATTATTGAACAATTCCGAAAAACTACACATCAGGATTACCACCGATTGCTCTTCAGCGGAACGATTGCCGGTACGACAGGAATCGAAGAAGTAGTGACTATTTTCAAGGGATTGCATGCACTTGATTCAGCGTTTACCCTTACCATCATCGGACATTGTCCGCAACAGTCCTTTTTACTCAACCTTCGAAACCGATTAGCAAAATGCTCCGGTATTATTGACAGGATGAGTGAACACCCGATTCCGCACACCCAGATTTTGCGGGAAATCCAGAAAGCCGATGTTGGGTTCATCCTTTACCCTGGAAATCCCGCTACCCAGGGCTCCCTGCCTACCAAACTGTGGGAGTACCTGGCTTTGTCGCTTCCGGTAATGATCCGGCATTCCCCTGCTGCTCATCGCGAAGTGCTATACTATGAGGCCGGCATACTAGTACCGGAAGATCCGGTTGATCCCGCTTTCCTTCTTCAGGTGATTAAAGACTTTCAACCCAATTCAACCGTCACAGCTGAAGAACTTTGCTGGGAAACTGAATTTCAGCAAATCATCGAACACCTAAAATAACTCGTCCGAATATTTTTTAGACTTATCTAAATTTTTATTTTTGTATATCGTAAATTAACGGTATGCTCAGTTTCACCGAAGAAAACTACCTCAAGACCATCTATCACCTTTCTGATAACGGCCTCAAATCCGTGATGACGAATGAAATCGCTGAGATGATGGAGACCAAGCCGGCATCAGTGACAGATATGATCAAACGCCTCGCTGCGAAAAGCCTGATCACTTACGAAAAATATTATGGTGTCAACGTCACAAAGAATGGCAAGTCGGAAGCGTTGTCAATTATCCGCAAGCACCGGCTGTGGGAAACCTTTCTGGTAGCCAAACTTGGATTTAGTTGGGATGAAGTTCATGATGTTGCCGAACAACTGGAACACATTCAATCTCCTTTACTGATCGAGAAACTGGATGAATTTCTCGGCTTTCCTTCATCCGATCCGCACGGTCACCCGATTCCGGATAAACACGGCAAGTTTCACATTGCCCGGCAGATTCTGCTCGCTGAATCCACCGGGAAGAAAGCCAGTGCCTGTGCCGTGAAGAACAGCACACCCGCTTTTTTACAATACCTCAGCAAGATTGGCATCTACATAGGCGCTTCCGTTCAGGTATTGGAAAAGATTGAATTTGACGGCTCCCTGGAAATTCTGGTGGACGGCAAAAAGAAGGTGTACATCTCCCGCGAAGCCAGCGAAAATATTCTCGTTACCGAATAGTTATCCTCATGAACAGAAAAAACACATTTCACAAAGTCGCTGCACTGATCTTTCTACTGATGGCCTTACTGGGATGCACCAGTAAAGAATCAACGAAGGATAACAAACTGCTCATCGTCACCACTACCGGCATGATCCGTGATGCCGTCCAAAATATTGTAGGCGAACAGGCCGAAGTCATTGCCCTGATGGGCCCCGGTGTGGATCCGCACCTGTATAAGGCCACCCAGGGAGACTTAAAAAAACTCACCTCAGCAGACCTGGTTTTCTATAACGGTCTTCACCTCGAAGGAAAACTCGGGGAAGTGCTCGAAAAACTGGCGCGAACAAAACCGGTTGTGGCTGTTGCTGATCATTTGCCCGACAGTCTCTTGCGCAAGGTAGAAGGCTTTCAGGGCGCATACGATCCGCACATCTGGTTTGATGTTTCCTTGTGGAGCCGTGCCGTAGGCGTTATGGGCGACTACCTGAAACAGTTTGATACGGAACATGCCGACCTGTATACCGCCAGTACGAATCGTTACCGCCAGCGCCTTGACAGCCTGCATGCCCAGGTGCACGAACAGATTCAACGCCTGCCCGAAGAACAGCGGGTGCTCATCACCGCACACGATGCCTTCGGCTATTTTGGTGATGCCTATGGTATTGATGTACGCGGATTGCAGGGCATATCTACTGTAGCCGAATTCGGTCTTCGCGATGTGACCAACCTCGTTGACTTCATCATCGCGCGAAAAATCAAAGCCATCTTCGTGGAGACTTCCGTGTCGGAAAAATCCATTAACGCGGTGGTGGAAGGATGCCGCACTAAAAACTGGCATGTGCAGATTGGCGGCAGCCTGTACTCAGATGCCCTGGGCGAAGAAGGTACACCCGAAGGCACGTACATCGGCATGGTGAATTCCAATGTAAAAACCATCATTGAATCGCTTCACTGAGCCATGGGAACTATACTTTTCACCCTGCTCATTCTACAAACCATAGGAAATTCCTTGTTTGGAAAATTTGAAAGTGAAACACCGTGGTGGAAAAAACTGATGAAATGGATGCTCATCCTGTTATTGATACTTTCTTCAGCCCATTTCTTCGGAACAACCATCGCATTGATAACACTGGCGCTGCTGTATGTGGCGTCACTATCCTTTCATTTTTACTGGTGCCGCAAGCACGGCATCCACCCGCTACACGCAACACCCCGCAAAAAATATTATCAGCTCAGACAATGGACATGGCAGGAGTAGTAAATCCGTTACATCAAATTGTTCCGGCTGTTGAAGTACACGACCTCACCGTGGCCTTCGACCGCAAGCCGGTACTCTGGAACATCGATGTCACCTTACCGCAAGGTAAACTTATCGGGATTGTCGGGCCGAACGGTGCCGGCAAATCCACCTTCATCAAAGCCGTGATGGGTATCTTGCCGCTCAGCAGCGGCTATGTGAAAGTATTTGATGAGCCTCTCAATAAGGTTCGACAAAAGGTCAGCTATGTGCCCCAGCGCGAATCGATTGACTGGGACTTCCCTGCTTCCGTGATGGATGTGGTGCTGATGGGGCGCTATGCCCGCCTGGGGTTGTTCAAGCGTCCGCGTAAAGCGGATAGGGAAATCGCTCACGACTGCCTGAAGAAAGTCGGCATGGAAGCCTTCGCACAACGGCAGATTGCCCAGCTCTCCGGTGGGCAGCAACAGCGCACCTTCCTCGCCCGCGCACTGGCCCAGCAGGCCGATTTATATTTCATGGATGAACCTTTTGCCGGTGTCGATGCCGCTACTGAAAAGGCGATCGTGAGCCTGTTGCAATCCATGACCAGTCAACAGAAAACGGTGATCGTAGTACACCATGATCTGCAATCGGTGCGACAATACTTCGACTGGATTCTCATGCTCAATACACGGTTGGTTGCCGCAGGCCCGACCAACACCACGTTTAATGCAGCGAACCTCCAGTCTACTTACGGTGGCAAGCTTACGCTGATGGATGATGTGGCCGACCTGATCAGGCGGGAGCGCTATCCGAGCCGGGAAGATAATCCTGCCGCGCTATGAATGCCCTGATCGAATTCCTTTCCTTCAGCGACCCGAATGTGCGCTACGTTACCATCGGTGCCGTATTACTAACCGCAAGCTCGGCCATGGTGGGTACCTTCACCTTTCTGAATAAAAAATCCCTCGTGGGCGATGCCATCGCCCATGCCGTTTTACCGGGCATCTGCCTGGGCTTCCTGCTGGCCGGAACAAAAAATCCGTTGCTACTGATTGCCGGAGCCTTCCTGACGGGATGGATATCCCTCATGCTCATTGATCTGATTACCAACAAAACCCGCATCCGCGAAGATGCGGCTATCGGTCTGATACTTTCAGTGTTCTTCGGCATCGGTATCCTCATGCTTACCACCATCCAGAAGAGCGGTAATGCTGCCCAGTCGGGACTTGATCATTTTCTTTTCGGAAAAGCAGCTGCGCTGGTTGGACAAGACCTGCTCGTGTTTTCCATTGTTGGCATCATCGTGGTAATTGCTGTACTGTTCTTCTTCAAGGAGTTTGCCCTGCTCGCTTTCGATAAAGATTTTGCTGTGAGTATAGGTCTTCCTGTACGCTGGATACAATGGGTGCTGACTTCCCTGATCGTTCTCGCTGTTGTGATCGGCATCCAGGCCGTGGGCGTGGTGCTGATGGCGGCCATCCTGATTACACCGGCAGCAGCTGCTCGCTTCTGGACCGACAAACTATCGATACTTTTTTTGCTGGCCACCCTATTTGGCGCCATCAGCGGATTGAGCGGTGCGTTTATCTCCTACACCGCACCTTCAATGCCTACCGGACCGTGGATTGTGGTGGTCATTTCAACCATTGCTTTCTTCTCCTTCTTTTTTGCACCAAGACGTGGTGTCATCAACCGATTCATCCGTCAACGGAGCATTCGAAAAACCATCAACGATGAAAACGTGCTGAAGATTTTTTATCAGCTCGGAGAAAATTCCGGCAACTTCCATTCTCCACGAACCATCACCGACCTGGTGCGCTGGCGTTTCTATAATGAAAACTTATTAAAGCGCTACCTGCGCAGGTTAGTTGGACAAGGCTATCTGGAACAGAATAATAACACCTGGCAACTCACCGAGGCCGGTAAAATTCGCGCCCAGCGCGTGGTGAAAATCCATCGCCTGTGGGAACTCTACCTCACCACGCACATGCACATCGCCCCCGACCACGTACATGAAGATGCCGAAACCATCGAACACCTGTTAACGCCCGAACTTGAAGCCCGACTTGAAGCCATCCTGGGTTACCCGAAGGTGGATCCGCATCAGTCGCAAATTCCATACGCAGACAATTAATAATGAGTAATTAGTAATCATTGTTGTCCGGTAAAAATACTGAATGGTAATGATTGTTTGGATTTCAAGTGGATTATTGAGCATTTAGGTTCACGATTTATATAGACCCCCTATGTATCGAATAGTAATCCAGGAGAACGCTTATTGTCGCTGCTTAGTTGAAGGGCCTTTTCTGGATTTTTAAGAAAGGAGAATAAATCGATATACGTCATTAGATGTATTCTTATAAGGCTGGTCAAGTTTGAAAATGACCATCTCTTTGCAGCAATGGACTTGATAATTTTAATGAGCAAGTCGGCAATTAGGGAACACCATATTTGAATTTTCACGGCATTCTCACTATCGCCTAAAAAGTATTTCAACGGATAGTTTTGCTTAAACCGCTTGAAGAGGATTTCAATTTGCCATCGCTTCTTGTAAAGGGAGGCGATTGTTGAGGCAGCAAGCCTGGTATTATTGGTGATAAATTGAAAGCGCTTACCGGATTCTAAATCAATGAAGTCGATAAGCCTAGCTTTTACGAATGGATGATTATCATGGTGCCGATGTCCTAATATAATCAACCGATCTTTTCGTATGCCCTGACTCCGCTGTGCATC
This sequence comes from Cyclobacteriaceae bacterium, assembly GCA_025455465.1. Taxonomy (GTDB): domain Bacteria; phylum Bacteroidota; class Bacteroidia; order Cytophagales; family Cyclobacteriaceae; genus UBA2336. Next base: position 20,673 of record JALOMI010000079.1, read on the forward strand.
GGTCAGGTGTCGCTGCTCGGTTATTCTGTACACAGCACCTTTTCTCTTGCGTGTCACCCAAGTGACCTTTTCATCGGAGAAGCGTTGGAATTGCGTGTAATCATTATATCCCTTATCGAATACGATAATGGAGCCTTCAGGGAGCTTAATTTGACTTAAAAACGGGCTGTCATGAGATGCTGCGGATGTAAAGCGAAGCATACACGGTACGTCTTCATCACTTTGTATTAGCGTATGAACTTTTACCCCTCCTTTTCTTTTGCCATTGGCAGGGTTACGGCCAGCATTTCGCATAATCTCCTGGAACAAACTGATCGTAGTGGAGTCAGCAATGAAAAGTTTGGATGACTTCTTTTTTCGGCTGTCCGGTAAAAAATGCCGATGCCGTGAATACAGAAACTCATAAATCTCTCCAAAGACCTGTTCAGATCTTCGGGAATTGGCATCACTTAAGGTACTTCTGCGCGGGAACGAAGTTATCCCTAAATGATTTATCCGATGCTCCCAGGCCAGCATCCCGCTTGCTAATTCCCTGATCGAATTGCACTTATTAAACACGGCATACAGGATACTGATCAAGTGGTTATAGGTGGTAAAATGACGGCAATACCGATCGGCCTCATGTTCACTAGCTATTCGATCCACGGAAGCTTTAGGTAGAAAAGATAATACCTGTGAAAAGATCGGCTGTCCGGTAAAAAATTTACTTTTGCTCATGTCTAACTTTTGTATTGGTGGTACTTTACAAAGTTAGTCAGGGAGAGGTTTCAACTAACTTCTCCCTTACTTTTACCGGACAGTAGTGATTCTATATTATCTGTTCTGTTTAAGTCCATTCACTAATTCCTGTATTTCACTTACGTCAAGTTCTTTACCCTCCCGGATGATGAAACGATAGTGAAGATTAGCCGCCATCAGTCCATATCCGCGGGCCAGCCAGTAGGGGGGTGAGTCGATGTTTTCAGGATGATTGATCAGGGCGATGGTGATTTTCTGATTGTCTTTTGTTCCGGTAAGGCGCATCCATTGTGCCCGCTTTCCAAATACTGCTTCACCGGTTACACCATTGCTGTTCAGGTAATCACCGGTTGTGCCTTCTCTGTTTGCGATGGGTTCTGGTGTAATGGATCCATCCGGCATAATAAATTTTTCCTTCCACTCCGAAGGCAGCTCCAGTTCGCGTGCCACACGAATGGCCATGAGGGCATCTTTCCGGTCGAGGAAAGTGACTGCCTCTTCCATAGCTCGCAATTCAGTAGTGCGGTCAATGACGATGTCGTGTTCATTCGGACTGGAGAATTTGATCGTAGTCACTTCTGCCAATAAGGTCTTTCCCTGTTGTGTGCGCCATTGTGTGTTCACGATTAAGGTGCCTTGCGATGCAAGGCCCTGGGCACAAACCGTTCTGGTGTGAATAATCTTTCCGTAACGGTGCCGGTCCTTTGGTGGGATGGCGGTGCTGGCATTCCAGAAGTCTATGCCATTCACATGTTCATGGGCAAACCAGATACCCACCTGGTGCGGATGATCGGCACGCTCACCGGGTTTAAGTTTGAACGGATACTCGCGGGTAATGGGGGTGCCGGATAGTGTGTTGACCGGATACAGCACCGGCTTCATCACCGAGTCCTGATATAAATAAGCGGTGATGAGTTTATTGTTATACATAACATCCACTTTCTTTTCGCTGGGCTTTTCGATCAGCTGAAAACCTTTGCCTTTCGCGTTGAGATCGCGTGCTTCGATCAGGTTGGCGATGAAAATCCTTTCAGGAGGAGATGGCTTGAGATTTTTTGTTTGTATGCGGATGTTCTTCCACCGTATTTTCAAACCGATATCTTCTTTCCGGTAGATGCCGTGCACCTGCAAGGCGAGGATGCCTTTCGGAGTGAGGTCATCAATGAAGTGTGAAGTCGGTATGCCGTTAATCCAAACGCGAATGTTGTTGCCGATGGCTTCGATGCGGCAATGATTCCATTGCTTGTGCTTATAGGCTGTTTTAGCGAATGGATTATACTCCAGCGGATAGATCCATCCCCTTCGTGACTCATCGTAGATGCCTCCGGTCCAGGCGCGCGGTGTGGGATCAAATTCCACCTGGTATCCATACACACGTCCTTCGAGGTAATTTTCTTTTCGTTCACTGCGGATCTGTATTCCTGAGTTGATGCTGTCCATCAGGAATTCCAGTTCCAGAATGAAGTCACCGAACTCTTCTTCGGTGGCCAGAAACGAATTCACCGGACTGTCCACCGCAGTGCCGACCAGTTCGCCATTCACGACTTCATAGTTTGCCGGTCCGTTTACCTGTTTCCAACCGTTCAAGTCTTTGCCGTTGAAGAGGCTGCGCCATGTTTGTGACTGTGCAGTTAATCCGGACAGCA
>JALOMI010000294.1 GCA_025455465.1 Cyclobacteriaceae bacterium
GAACCACCGAGAATGACCGGGAGCACATTATCTTCCAGTAACATTCGGCAGACTTCACTGAGCCGCACATACGTTTCATCCAGATCATGACCGGGCTTGAGGTTTCCGAGGTCTACGATGCGGTAGCTGCCGTGCCCCTTCTTCAACGGGTATAACTTACGCCTGATCTCATCAGCTGCATTCGCAGTGCCTTTAACGATTCCGGTCCCGCGCTCTTCGGGCACACCGAGCAAAGCAATATGCGCATCTTTATAAGACGGCATCTTGTCAGCGTAGATCCGGATATTTTTGTAGAATGATGAGATTGAGCTGACGGAAGAATAGATCGCTTCATCAACCGGATTAAAAAACAGGGTCAAATCCATAGTAAAAGGAAATTGATTTCAAGATAGGCAGAAAAGAAAAAGGAGAGAACGTAAGCTCTCTCCTTTCTAATAAAGCTGTGATTGAAGGGATTATCCTCCAAAGTCGTCAAAGCGGATGTTTTCCTTCGGGATACCCATTTCATCGAGCATCTTCAGCACAGCCGCGTTCATCAGCGGAGGACCGCAGAGGTAATACTCAATATCTTCCGGAGCCGAATGGGTCTTCAGGTAGTTATCGTAGAGGCACTGGTGGATAAAACCAACGTAGCCATCGGCTTCCCGGTCGTCCAGGCTCTTCTTTACTTTCCAGTTGTCTTCCGGCAGCGGTTCAGACAAACCGATGTTGAACTGGAAATTCGGGAACTCCTGCTCAATCTTCCGGAAGTGCTCAACATAAAACAATTCTTTCTTTGAACGGCCACCGTACCAGTACGATACTTTGCGCTTGGTCTTTTCGGTGTGGAACAGGTGGAAAATCTGCGCCCGCAGTGGAGCCATGCCGGCACCACCGCCAATGTAGATCATCTCGCGTTGAGTAGGATTGATATGGAATTCACCGTAAGGACCGGAGATAGTCACCTTATCGCCTGGCTTGCGGGAGAATACATACGATGAACAGATTCCCGGGTTCACATCCATCCACTTATTATTGGCACGGTCCCACGGAGGTGTAGCAATACGGATGTTCAGCATGATGATGTTTCCTTCAGCCGGGTGGTTAGCCATGGAGTAGGCGCGGAAAATGGGCTCATCATTTTTCATCTTCAGGTCCCACAACTTGAACTTATCCCAATCGCTTTGGAAAACGTCAGGCTTGTGACCAAGTTCTGGGTGAGGTGTAATATCCATGGTTTTGAAATCCGCTATCACCGGAGGCACATCAATCTGGATGTAACCCCCTGCTTCGAAGTTCAATGTTTCGCCTGGAGGCAGTTTCACCACGAATTCCTTAATGAAGGTGGATACATTGTAGTTGGAAACCACCTCGCATTCCCACTTCTTGATGCCAAAAATCTCTTCCGGAATGCGGATGCGCATGTCCTGCTTTACTTTCACCTGGCAGCTCAGTCGCACATGGTCAGCCCGTTCCTTACGGCTTAGGTGGCCTAATTCAGTCGGGAGTACATCTCCTCCACCATCTTCCACCACACACTTACACATGGCACAGGTTCCGCCACCCCCACAGGCCGAAGGGATAAAAATCTTCTGATTGGCCAGCGTTGACAACAGGGAAGTCCCGGCTGAAACAGTTACGGGATTGGCTTCGTCACCGTTAATGATCAGCTTTACCGGGCCGGATTGCACCAGCTTGGTTTGTGCATAAAGCAACAGCGCCACCAACAAGAGAATAATAAAAGTAAAAGCAACAATAGAGGTTACGATAATCATCGCACAGTCTGTTTAAACGGTCACAAATATATTGTACCCTGCCGGAAACCGTATATAAAAACAGAGAATTTTGCCGCTTGTTTAACCTTCTGTTGATCAGGCTGCTGAACAGGCCTGTTCCCGGTTTTTCTCGATATACGAAACAATGCGTGTCTTGGGTGTCAGAATGATCCCCACCTTGGCGGATGCCGCCCACGACCGTAGCTTTTCAAGGCTCACCAAGCCGGTCATGTAGTGATGTCCGTTAGCCGCATACCCGGAATGGAACTCTTCAAAATCGTGCATACGGACCAGTTCCGGCTGATCAAACCGGATAAATGCTTCCAGATAAGCTTCATTTGAAAAACGATGCGTATTTCCCTGTGTCAGCTTTTTGTATTCATAACGATAATCGTAGGTTAAGGCTGATATATCCGAAAGCACTGCTGACCCCGTGGGATAACTTCCTGCACCCTTGCCCACAAACAGCTGCCGTTCAGCAAATGCACCCACAACGGTAACGGCATTATATTCATTGCGTACCGGGTAAAGGTTATGCTGACGCTCTACAAACTGCGGAGCCACCAAACCGAACACCTCATTACCTGCTTTAACAGCACGGGCCACAAGTTTAATGGCATAGCCATTGTCCTGGGCAAATTTCAGATCAAGCGCATCAATATTATCAATGCCAATATTCAGAATGTGTTCCGGCTTTACAAAAACACCAAATGCATGGGTTATGGCAATGGCCAGTTTGAACTTGGGATCGAATCCTTTGACATCCAGGCTGGGATCACTTTCTGCGAAGCCCAGTTCCTGCGCCTGGCGAAGTGCTTCGTGGTATCCTTTTCGCTCCTCAAAGACCTTGGTGAGGATGTAATTGGTCGATCCGTTGAAGATACCTTCTATGCCCGAGATCAGGTCATTGTCATAATATTCTTCCAGGTTGCGGATGATCGGTATGCTTCCGCACACAGCTCCTTCGTAAAGTACAGACCGGTTATACCGTTGCTGCAAGTGGTAGATTTCTTCCAGGTGTTCGGCCAACATTTTTTTATTGGCAGTTACCACATGTTTGCCATGCTGCAAGGCCTCCTTCAAAATAGTGAAGGCTGCATCGGCATCATCAATCAGTTCCACAATCACATCGATCTGTTCATCCAGAAGCAAATCCTCCTTGCGGTAGGTAAAACGGTCGGCCGGGATAGGCCGCACCTTATCGGGATGCTTCACGCAGATTTTTTTAATTTCGGCTTTGATACCCGATGTTTCTTCCAGCACATGGTAGAGGCCTTGCCCCACACAACCAAAGCCGAACAGGCCGAGTTTCAGTTTCTTTTTCATATCGCTTTTCGAATACTATTTCTTTCGTTTAAAAATTCTTGAAGGTGATGGTTCAGCTGATCAAACTCGACCAGGAATCCATCGTGCCCGAATAAGGAATTTATAACACGGAACCCTGCATCGGGAATATAGCGGGCGAGGTATTCCTGCTCCTGCACCGGAAAGAGGATGTCGCTGTCGATGCCGATAACCAGCGCGCGCGCCTTGATGCTTCTCAGTGCTGCTTCAACGGATTCACGGCCACGCCCCACATGATGGTTGTCCATCATCTTGCTGAGCGTCCAGTACGTAAAGGCATTAAAACGTTTCACCAGCTTTTCTCCCTGGTAGCGCTGATAGGATGCCGCCCGGAAATCATCCAGCTTATCGGCCGATAACTCTGACTGCCGGTTTCGGTAACCGTCATAGTGCCGGTACGATAGCATGGCGATGGCACGCGCTGCCAGCATGCCCTTCTCACCGGCACGATGCTCATCATTCGTCCAGGTTGGATCTGCTGCAATGGCCAGCCGCTGTGTTTCATTAAACGCAATGCCCCACGGTGAATGATAGGCATTGCATGCGATTGGTATGATCCGTTCAAATACATCCGGCTGTTGGATCGCCCACTCCAATACCTGCTGTCCGCCCAGAGAGCCACCAATCAGCGTGTGGATTTTTCCAATGCCCAGGTGTTGCCTCAATAGATCGAAGGCGCAAACAGCATCACGGTTGGTGAGCAGCGGAAAATCATGGAAATAGTAATTACCGTTTTCCGGATTGATGGAAAGCGGGCCGGTTGAG
>JALOMI010000080.1 GCA_025455465.1 Cyclobacteriaceae bacterium
AAGCCGTTACAAACGCATCCTCGACCAGGTTGCTCTCGACTACAAGAATGCCGAGAACCAATATAAGATTGCCCGTGATGAATCGGCACGCTATACCATCCGAAGCCTGGTGAATGGCCGTGTATTCAAAACCTTTAAAGAAAAGGGCGAATTGATCAGGCGCACGGAGTTGGCCGCGATAGCCGGCAGTACCGATGCCTTTTATCTTCAGCTTACGGTTGATGAGCTCGATGTCCAGCGGGTAAAAGTTGGTCAATCAGTTATTGCAAAAATTGATGCATTTCCTGACCGGATATTTCATGCCGAAGTGTCGCGCATCTATCCACTGGTGGATACCCGTCAGCAATCCATTCGTGTGGATGCCCGGTTGATGGATGAACTTCCTGCCGGTTTCTCCGGTCTGGCCCTGGAGGCCAATATTATTATTCGTGAAAGTGAGCAGGCCCTTGTCATTCCCCGCGCGGCCCTCTTGCCGGGAGATTCGGTAATTATTAAAGGTGATCGGGGAGAGGAGAAAATTAAAGTTCAAACCGGCATCACTACCTGGAGCGAAGTAGAAGTTACCGGTGGTCTTACGGCATCCACATGGATCAGGTTAAACCAGTAATTCCATGAAGCTGGTTCTTGAAATCGCGTACGTTCACCTGGTGGCCAAGCCCAAGCAAACCATCGTGGCCATGCTGGGGGTAACCTTTGGCATCGGTATGTTCATCGCACTGGTTGGATTGATGACCGGGCTGAATGATTTTACGGAAGATGTATCCATGACTTCTTCGCCTGATATCCATATCTATAACGACATCACCGCGGAGCGAACTTCGTTGCTCGATGAATTTAATTATGCCGGCTTCAATGTGGTCCATCACCAGAAGCCTAAGAACGAATCGGCCAAACTTCGAAACGCCCTTCAAATGGTGGAGACTATCCGGGAAGATCAGCGGGTCTATGGTGCGGCCCCCTACATCGTCAGCCAGGTATTTTACAATTACGGACCGGTACAGTTGAACGGGCAGATTTTTGGCGTGGATATCCTGGAAGAATCAAAGCTGTTTGACCTGCAGTCGAAGATGAAATCCGGGCGAATGGAAGAGCTGCTCAGCAATCAGGATGGAATCATTGTCGGCACCGGTCTCGCCAGAAAACTGAATGCCGTGCCGGGCGACCGTGTAGTGATTACCACTCCGCAGGGATACACCATGTCGCTCAAAATACTCGGCACCTTTCAGATGGGCCTGGGGGCATTGGATAATGTGCGCGCTTATGCCAACATCGGCACCGTACAAACCATCCTGCAGGAAAATCAAACGTACATCACCGACATCAATATTAAACTGAAGGACCGTTCTCTGGCAAAAGCCATGGCTGCCGACTATCAGCAGATGTTCAGCTACAAATCGGAAGACTGGGAAACCGCCAACGCAACTTTTTTAACCGGGGTCATCATCCGCAACATCATCACCTATGCAGTTTCGTTTACCCTGCTGATCGTGGCCGGCTTCGGCATCTACAACATCCTCACCATGACGATCTACAACAAAATGAAAGACATCGCCATCCTGAAGGCGATGGGCTTTGCCGGTCGAGATGTACGTCTGATCTTTTTGATACAGGCACTGGTGATCGGTCTCATCGGCAGCCTGGCCGGTCTGCTCATCGGCTTTATGCTTTCCGTACTGATTTCCAGAGCACCTTTTGAAGGAGGTGATGTAGTAAGCCTGGATCACTTTCCGGTAAACTTCGATCCGTTGTTCTACCTTATTGGTATTGTGTTTGGCGTTGTAACCACCACCGTGGCCGGGCTCATGCCGTCACGCAAAGCAGCCGTGGTTGATCCGATAGAAATTATCCGCGGGCAGTGATATGGAACGGGTACTGCATACGTATAAGATCACCAAGTATTTCTATGAACCCGAAAAGTTCAAGGTGCTCAATGAAATCGATCTTACCGTTTACAAAGGCGAATTCTTATCGCTGGTGGGAAAGTCCGGCTGCGGTAAGTCTACACTGATGTATGTGCTCTCCACCATGGACACCGATTATGAAGGGGAGCTTGAAATTGCCGGCACCCGGGTAACGGGCAAGGATCAGAATTTCCTGGCGGCTTTCCGCAACAGGCACATCGGTTTTGTATTTCAGTTTCATTACCTGTTGCCCGAGTTCACTGCGTTGCAGAACGTAATGATTCCTGCACTGAAACTCGGACATTATACGCGTGAGGAGGTCGAGTCCCGCGCCTATCAAAAACTGGAAACCCTCGGTGTGAAAGACCAGGCACTGAAGAATGCTTCGAAACTTTCCGGTGGGCAGCAGCAGCGGGTGGCCATTGCAAGGGCACTGATTAACGATCCGGATATCATCATGGGGGATGAGCCTACCGGCAACCTGGATTCACACAACTCCAACATTGTCTTTGATATTCTGCGCGAGCTGAGCCAGAATTTTCATCAGACGATTGTGGCGGTTACCCACGATGAAGAATTTGCACGAAGAACCGACCGCGTGGTGGAAATGAGTGACGGAAGGATTATCAGTTAATGACCGTGTAACAGGGAGAACACATGCTGAGCTATTCAACGCAAAAGGGATTTTATACGGCATACGGGATCATTATGAGCATCGGTATCTTTACCGCGACAATCCGAATCCTGCATTTCCCGGAATATTCCGGCTGGATGCAGGCCGGCATTTTTTTCTTTTCCATTTTGTTTATCACCTTTTTTTGGGAATCCCTTCGCGGTATTAACCGGTGGCTGAATGTGCGACTCCCGTTCAGTAAAAACCTGACACTGCGGATGGTCGTGCAACTTGGCCTGGGTTTATTATTCGGACTGCTCATCCGCTCTATTATCTATCTATTCATCGAGCCAAATGTGCCCATACACATTGATACGATGTTCCGAACAGCCACCTGGATCATCTATGCCTTACTTCCGGCTGGTATAAACCTCGGATTTTTTACGGCTTTTTTTATCGAGCGATGGAAAAGTTCATTGGTGGAAGCCGAACGTCTGGAAAAGGAAAAGGCACAGATCCAGTTTGATAATTTAAAGAATCAGCTTAACCCGCACTTTCTCTTTAACTCACTGGCCTCCCTCAACAGCCTGATACTCGAAGATCAGCCGCTGGCTACAAAGTTTTTACAGCACTTGTCCAAAGTGTATCGCTACGTGTTGCAGTACAAGGAACGCAACACCGTGCCGCTGAAAACCGAACTTGACTTTATCCGGAATTACATCTTTCTGCTGGAAACACGGTTCAGGGATGCATTGAAAATAGCAATCATGATTACCGAAGCGGATCAGGAACGACTGATACCACCGGTAACGCTTCAGCTGCTGATAGAAAATGCCATTAAGCACAATGTGGTTGATGTTAACCGTCCGCTGCAGATTGATGTGCTGGTCAGCGGTAATTACCTGGTGGTGAGCAATAACATTCAGTTACGAACGCAGGTGGAATCATCGAATCGTCAAGGACTCGATAACCTCAAATCATTTTTTGCATACCTCACCTCGCAGCCTGTACTGATCGAAAAAACAAACGACCGGTTTTCCGTGAAAGTACCGTTATTGTAATGCCTATGAACATTGTGTTACTTGAAGATGAACCCCTCGTGGCCAGAAACCTGGAGCAATTGCTAAACGTAGTTGCTCCGGATGCGAGCATCATCGCCACACTGGCCGGTGTAACGCAGGCAAAGAAGTGGTTCATCGAGCACACCGCACCTGATCTGATCATCTCGGATATACGCCTGTCGGATGGGTTGAGTTTCGAAATCTTTGATGCGATACCACTTGCTTGCCCCATTATCTTCACGACTGCTTTTGATGAATACGCCATCCGCGCCTTTAAGCTCAACAGCATCGACTACCTGTTGAAACCCGTTGACGAAGAAGAGCTGCAGCATGCGATACAGAAATTTCAGTCACGCAGTAACAGTATACATTTGACGGAGCAAATCCGGCATGCGCTGGAGGCACTAAATCATCCGGAAAAAAAATATAAGGTTCGTTTCCTGGCAATGTACCGAAACGCGCTGGTGCCGGTTGGGCAGGAGCAGGTAGCCTTGTTTCATAAAGAAGAACTCATCTACCTGCACACCCTGCAGGGTGAAAAACTGATCAGCGAGCACCAGACCCTGGATGAACTGGAGGAATTAGTTGACCCCACCGTTTTCTTTCGTGTTAACCGGCAAAACATAATCCATTTGCAAGCTGTTGCACAAGTCAAGACCACACACAAAGGATTGTCGGTACAGGTGAAACTTTCCGGCATCCCCGATATTGAAATCAGCAGGGAGAAGGCTTCCGCGTTTAAACGGTGGTTAGGGCAATAAAATAGTGAAGTACAGTCAACTCATCAGGTGAGAAGTGACCATTATAAAAACTGAAAGTGCAATTATCATTTCATGAGGATAACATAATTCCACTGATGCACATCCGGCTCCAACCCAACACGGATGGCGTATAATTTCTTTTTGATCTGCATTTGCAGGCTTCCATCGTGTACGGCCGGCAATTGAAAATCTTTTCCGTGGATATTGATGGTGGCTATGGAAGAAACTACAGCCGCAGTGCCGGCACCGAAAGCCTCGGTCAGTTTTCCGTTGGCAAATCCTTCTTCGAGATCAGCAATGCTGATCTTGCGTTCTTCGCAGGGGATGCCCATTTCACGGGCCAGCGTCAGGATGGAATCACGGGTAACGCCATTCAGGATGGCCGTGGTCAGTTTAGGTGTAATCAATTTTCCGTCCAGCACAAACATCACATTCATCGCACCCGATTCATCGATGTACTGATGGTCACGCGCATCGGTCCATAATACCTGATCGAATCCCTGCTCCCTGGCTAATTGTGTGGGATAGAAAGCGCCACCGTAATTACCGGCACATTTCGCAAAACCGGTACCCCCCTCAGCGGCACGCACATACGTCTCTTCCACTTTCACCCGGATGGGCTTCGTGAAATACGGTCCTACCGGGCTGGTCATGATCACAAATTTATATTGATCAGAAACCTTTACACCGAGGCGCGCTTCCGAAGCGAACATATGCGGGCGGATATAAAGGGATGATCCGTCTGTCGAGGGAACCCAGTCCTGATCCGTTTCAATCAACGCATGGATTCCCTGGACAAATAATGCTTCCGTAATGGCCGGCATGCACATGCGGGACAGGGAAATGTTGAAGCGCTCCAGGTGTTTATGCATGCGGAATACTGAGATGTTTCCGTCTGCCATTTTATAGGCCTTCATCCCTTCAAAGACGGCCTGTCCGTAGTGAAGTGCCAGGATAGCCGGACTCATCGACAGTTCACCGTAAGGCATGATGGCGGCTTCACCCCACTGCTTGTCTTTATAATCGGCCACCAGCATGTGGTCGGAAATGTATTTGCCGAATTCCAGGTTGGAAAAATCCACTTCGTGTTTATGGCTTTTGGCGGTGCGCTTAACCGGGACGGAGGAGGCGATCGTTGTCATGAATAATTCTTTGGAACAAGATAAAAAAATATTCTTTCTGAGGATCTGATGCCGGCAATATGCTGCCGTTGATCGGAATAAGAAATGACAACTGTTAATTTCTTACCACGGAGATGCGTTTTCGCGCTCCCTGGCGGTACCCCTGGTTCACCAGGAAGATACCCAGCACGGTGGTGAGGATGCCGGTACCAATAACCGGGTTAAAATTTTCATTGAGGATAAGCCATCCGAGCAACACCGCCACAACCGGATTAACGTAGGCGTACATAGAGACAATCGTCATCGGCAATTTGCGCAGCGCATAGAGGTAAGAAGCATAGGCGATGATGGAACCAAAGACCACCAGGTAGATCATGGCATAAAACGCTTCGGATGACCAGCTGACCGACTGAAGGTCATCGAACAGCAGGCTGAAGGGTATCAGCCAAATGCCCCCAAAGAACATTTGAATACCGGCATTGATGAACGGATTCGAGTCGCTGTGCTTTCGCTTGATCCACAGGCTGCCGCCCGCCCAGCCGAGTACAGCGATAAGGATGAGCGCGATGCCCATCCAGTATTCCGGTCGTGAAAAGGCTGCGAGATTGTCGCTGAAGATGATCACGATGCCGGCCATCCCGAACAGTACGCCCAGGAGAATCATCGGTGAGGGGCGCTCTTCGCGATGAATACCCAGGTTGATCAGGATGACGACTACGGGCATCAGGGAACAAAGAATGGCGGCAATGCCGCTGGGGATTTCCATTTCTGCCCAGGCCACAAGACCGTTGCCAATCGAGATCATGAAGAAGCCGCCAATGGCATGGTTGATGACCAGCTTGCGGTCGGGCCACGGAGCGCGCATCACCAGCGTCATGAACGACAGCATAAGTCCACCCGCTATGACCTGCCGGATGATGGTGAACAGAAACGGAGGAAAGTGCAACACGGCTATGCGCAGGGCCAGGTAGGTGGTGCCCCAGATGAGGCAGATGCCGGCCAGGGCAATGTAGGCAACCGTGGTATCTTTTTTCATTTTCGCAACAACATGCAAAGAACACGAAAAGTTTTTATAGCCTAAGCAGTCTGTTATCGTGTCCTCAACTTTTTCAGGGCATCCTGCCGGTGATGGTCAATTGTGTATATTTGCCATCAGTTTTTACAGTTTATTACAGTCCCTTATAACGAAATCCCATGACCACAGACCAGTTGAAAGACTTGAAAGCCCGCGTGTCGGCTTTGAGGAGGTATCTTTGACTACGATCGTAAGATCATCGAAGTAAAAGACGAAGAGCTGATTACCCAGCAGGCCGATTTCTGGAACAATCCCAAGCAGGCCGAAATAGTATTGAAAGATCTCCGGTCGAAAAAAATCTGGACCGATGCCTATGAGCGCGTCCAGAAACTGGTGGATGACCTGGATGTTCTCAACGAATTCCACGAAGCCGGTGATGTTGGTGACGAGGAGCTGGATCTGGAATACGCCAAAACAGTAAAGGTGTTAGAAGATCTGGAATTCCGGAAAATGATGAGCCGGGAAGAAGACCAGCTGAGCGCCATCATCGAAATCAATCCCGGAGCAGGCGGAACCGAAAGTAACGACTGGGCCGACATGCTCAACCGCATGTACATCATGTGGGGCGAGAAGGAGGGCTATAAAGTTTCACAGATTGATTACCAGCCCGGTGAAGTAGCCGGTATTAAATCGGCTTCACTGGAAATTGACGGTCCTTTTGCTTACGGTAAGCTGAAATCAGAGATAGGTGTTCACCGGCTGGTGCGTATTTCACCGTTCGATGCCAACCAGCGCAGGCATACGTCATTTGCTTCGGTGTTTGTCTACCCCAAAGTAGATGACACCATTAATATAGAGGTCAATCCGGCTGATGTGGAAATCCAGACCTCCCGTTCGGGCGGTGCAGGCGGACAGAACGTAAACAAGGTGGAAACCAAGGTGCAGCTCACGCACAAGCCCACCGGTATTGTGATCGTGTGCCAGGTGGAGCGTTCACAGCATGCCAACCGCGAACGTGCCATGCAGATGTTAAAATCAAAACTCTATCAGGTAGAGATGGAGAAGCGCCATGCCGAACGCGATAAGATTGAAGCCGGGAAGATGAAGATTGATTTTGGTTCACAGATCAGAAACTACGTGCTGCATCCGTACAAACTTGTGAAGGATGCCCGTACCGGTGTAGAGCGAACGGATGCACAGAATGTGCTCGATGGGGACCTGGAGGATTTTATCAAAGGCTTTCTGCTTAGTTTGCAGGAAGAAACGGTGAAAAAGTAACAGAAGGATGCTGGATGCTGGGTGCTGGATTGACAAGCATCCAGAATCCAGCGCCCAGCAACCAGAACCCACAAGCCAAAGCCTCTATCGGATTGACCCAAACGAGTAAACTTTACACCCGCCAATTCTGGATGCTGTGCACCAGCTCGCTGCTGTTCTTTGCCAGTTTCAATATGATGGTGCCCGAGTTGCCGTCATACCTCACAAGCCTTGGTGGTCCTCAGTATAAAGGGCTGATCATTTCCCTGTTTACCGTCACGGCCATGTTGTCGCGGCCGTTCAGCGGAAAGATGGCCGACAAAGTGGGGCGCGTGCCGGTGATTATCATTGGTTCGCTGGTATGCTTTTTCAGCAGCCTGATGTACCCCGCCATCTCCACGGTATTTGGTTTTTTGCTGCTTCGCCTGGTGCATGGATTTTCCACCGGCTTTACACCCACCGGACTCACAGCTTATTTGTCCGATATCATTCCGGCCAACAAACGGGGAGAGGCTATGGGCATCATGGGTACGGCCGGCACGGTGGGCATGGCGGCTGGTCCGGCCATTGGCGGTGCGGTGGCCAACAACTTTGGGCTTGATGCCATGTTCTACGTTTCTTCCGCCTTTGCCATCGCTTCCATCATTGTGGTCTCCGGTGTAAAGGAAACGCTGGTCGAACGCATGGGCTTCACTACGGAAGTATTCAAAATACATAAACGCGATCTGCTGGAACCCAAAGTGCTGGTGGCGTGCATTGTGATGCTGCTGATTGCGTATTCGTACGGAACCGTGTTCACCGTGATCCCGGATTTTGGTGAATTCACCGGCATCCGGAATAAAGGTGTGCTCTTTACCTACCTCACGGTTTCATCCTTGCTGGTGCGATTGGTTTCGGGCCGTGCATCGGATTATTACGGCAGGCGAAAAATCCTGATGTTTTCGACCTCGGTTACGTGCGTGGCAATGGGGCTGATCGCGTTTGCCGACACACAGCTCATGCTTATTGGCGGAGTAGCATTATATGGTGCAGCACATGGTATGAATTCACCTACGCTGCTGGCCTGGGCCGTAGATTTAAGCGATGAGAAGAATAAAGGAAGAGGCATTGCCAGCCTGTATATTTTTATGGAGTTGGGCATTGGCATTGGCGCATTTGCCTCGGGGTTGGTCTATGCCAACGATCCTTCCCGTTTTATGATTACCTTCCTGACCTGTTCTGCCCTGAGCCTGATCGCTTTTGTATACCTGGTTATCCACCGTATACGAAAAGGTCCGGTGCGTAAACAAAATCATGAGTAACATGAAGCGTGTTAGTCTTTATCTTTTCATCGCAGCCTCCATCGCTGAGTTGACCGCTCAGTTATTTTCGCTACCCGAAGTACGCTTAGTCAGCAAACCCATACTGTTGCCTTTACTGGCACTCTATTATTTTTTAACAATCCGGGAGAATAAGATACCCGTATCAAACGTGTTACTGCTCGCGTTGGTATTCTCCTGGGGAGGAGACGTGCTGCTGATGGGGGAAGGAGAGTTGTTCTTCATCTTCGGACTGGTCTCATTCCTGGTATCGCACCTGTTGTACATCTTCACCTTCCGGCAATTTTGTCTGGAGGAAGATTCGGAAGCCTTGCACGGCCTGCAGAAACTTCGCTTTGCTTTTCCGATCGTATTATACGGTACCGGTTTGGTGGTGATCTTGTTGCCCCATCTCGGGGACATGACTACACCGGTGATCGTTTATGCACTGGTGCTTTCCCTGATGGCATTGAATGCACTCTTCCGTTTTAAACGGACATCACCCGGTAGTTTCACACTTGTCTTTGCCGGGGCGATTCTGTTTATGATTTCCGACTCCATCCTCGCCATCAATAAATTCCTGGAGCCCGTTGCCCAGGGCGGGTTTTGGATTATGAGTACCTACATCGCAGCGCAGTTTCTGATTGTGCAGGGGCTGATCAGCCACGACCGATCGAAATAACACGAACAATGATTTGAATAATTTTTATAAATCCTGATTAATCTTGGTTTAAATAGCGGCATTCAAAAATTTTATTTGGATATACTGTTCCTTTTTGATAAAATCTTCGTTGTAATACAATGAATGATTGAATCGTGATCGGGCAGAAATCATTGCAATAATTTCATCAAACGATGCAACTATTCAATCATAGGCATGATGCAGTTAAGCCTGATTATAATTTTCATCGGGCAAATAGGTGAATAGCCTATTTCAAGGGGCTGAAATACAGGATGTTACAAAGAAAATAAGTGATCCAATTTTTTCACCTGATTTTGCAGGTAAATGTTCCTTACTCGTGACCGGTAAATTATTTTCGTTGACAGTTGTTTATTCAATCGTGTGCATACGAAGAGTAGTCAATGCAACGTTTTTCGGATAAGCAGTGTCAAAGAACTGCAGCATTAAAATGATTAACTTGCAAGCGAAAACCTCAACATGGCTAAGATCAGTGCGGTAATTATTACGCTTAATGAAGAGCGTAACATAGCCCGGTGCCTGGATTCCCTGATGCCCGTTGCTGATGATATCCTGGTGGTAGATTCCTATTCTACCGACCTGACCGAATACATCTGCCGTGAACGTGGTGTACGCTTTATCCAGCGAAAATTCACCACTTATTCGGAACA
Organism: Cyclobacteriaceae bacterium; assembly: GCA_025455465.1. Classification (GTDB taxonomy): domain Bacteria; phylum Bacteroidota; class Bacteroidia; order Cytophagales; family Cyclobacteriaceae; genus UBA2336. The sequence continues at coordinate 10,378 of JALOMI010000080.1, forward strand.
GAAAAATTTTGCGGTAGGCCAGGCTCGCTATGATAACATCCTGTCCCTGGATGCGGATGAGTATTTGTCACCGGAACTGATTCAATCCATCCTTGCCATCAAAGAAACCTGGACTACGGAAGCCTACCGCATGAACAGGCTTTCGAGTTATGCCGGCAAATGGATTCATCGCGGCAGCTGGTACCCGAACCGTCAACTGCGCCTTTGGAACAGGAACCACGGGCGATGGAATGACAGCAATCCGCATGAAGTCGTTGTGTTGGACAACGGCATGAAGCCCATTCAGCTCAACGGTGACCTGATGCATCGGTCGTATGCGAATGCCTCGGAGGCATTGCAGAAAATCCAGTTGTATTCTACCCTGTACGCTGAATCAAAAGTGGGAAAGAAAAAGGTGAACATCGCTGATATCATGTTTCACTCCGGCTGGGCTTTCTTCAAAAGTTATTTCTATAAACTGGGATTTATGGATGGCTATCATGGTTTGATGGTGGCAAAGATCTCGGCTGCACATACCTTGTTCAAGTATGTAAAATTATACGAAGCCAACCAGGGATGGCTTGGAGGCAAGACCAGAATATGGGTCGAGAAGAATTTGGTGGAAGTCGCCATTCATAAGAAATCAATTGAAGATCAGGTTACAAAATAAATGAACCATTATTATTCTGTGGAATTTGTGTTGAATTGAAAATCGGAATCATTACCCCCTCTCCTGATGATACAACTATTAGCTGCAATAACTTCCTTTACCATGGGGCTTCTGCTGTTTCCCCTGGTCATCAACTGGCTGCACAAACTGCGGCTGACCGATAAACCTGATATCCGCAAAATCCATCGAGGTGAAAAGCCTTCGTTCGGTGGAGCGCCACTGTTTATCAGCTTTCTGTTTTCAGCCATTGTTTGGGTGAATTTAACCGAATGGAAGTATATTAAATACATGTTGCTGGCCCAGGTAGCCATTATCATTTTCGGTTTGCGGGATGACCTGCAGCCTCTGCGCCCGATTTATAAACTAATCGGTCAGATTATGGCGGCAACCGTGGTCATCTTCCTGTTCGATATCCGGATAAAATGCCTGTACGGTTTTTTGGGTTATGATGAGATTCCCTTGGTGGCCAGCTACGTGTTGAGTTATGTGGCCATTATCGGGATAACCAATTCATTCAACCTGATTGATGGCATTGACGGGCTGGCCGGTACCATTGCGAGTATTGTATTTTGTGCCCTGGGTGTTTGGTTTTACCTGGTTGACGACAAAATCTATGCAACGGTATCATTTGCCATGTTAGGC
>JALOMI010000295.1 GCA_025455465.1 Cyclobacteriaceae bacterium
AAATGTCACGCGTCTGCAAATCGGATATTTCAATAACAATCGCAAGGGCGACCTGATGTCGCGTTTCACGAACGATATCGGAGAAGTGGAGGCTGCTGTAATGAACAGCCTGAAATCTGTCATGAAGGAGCCAATCACCATCATCGTCTACTTGGTGGTGCTGTTTATGATCTCGGTTAAGCTCACGTTGTTTACCCTCATTCTGCTGCCACTCACTGGCGGCATTGTTGCTGAAATCATCAAACGGTTAAAACGCAAGGCCAAACAAAGCCAGGAAGCCATGGGGCGCATCGTTAATATTCTTGATGAAACCTTCAGTGGCATGCGTGTTATCAAAGCATTTAATGCGCGTTCGTTTATTGTCGGGAAGATGGAAGAAGAGGCTACATTCCACCGTAATGTTAATCTGTCTATTGCACGCAAGAATGAGCTGGCCTCACCGGTATCTGAGTTTCTCGGGGTTATCATTGTTGCCATTATCTTGTATTATGGCGGTAACCTGGTACTCAGTGGTGACCAGGAACTGCAGCCCCAGGTCTTCATGGGCTTTCTTGCCTTCTATGCTTCGATGATTCAGCCGGCAAAAAATTTCTCCAACGGAATAACTTCCCTGCAGAAAGGTACAGTAGCGGCCCAACGCATATTCTCGATCATTGACACACAGCCGGAAATCCAAAGCCGTGCCGGTGCAAAGAACGTAGTTGCGTTCAACGACACGATTGAATTCCGTAACGTCAGCTTTGCCTACGGTAAAGACCCAGTGTTGAAAAATATCAACCTGACAATCCGAAGCGGAACAACGGTAGCATTGGTAGGTCCATCCGGTGGCGGCAAATCAACACTGGCCGATCTGGTTCCGCGCTTTTATGATCCGACTCAGGGCGAAGTGCTTCTCGATGGGACACCACTAACCGACTTTGACCTGGATGCATTACGGAGCCTGATTGGTGTTGTCACGCAGGAGTCTATTCTTTTTAACGATACCATTTTCAATAACATCGCCTTTGGTATGAAGAATGTACGGAAGGAGGATGTGATTGAGGCCGCGAAGGTTGCCAATGCACATGACTTCATTATGCAGACCGAACAGAGTTACGATACGACCATTGGCGACCGCGGAGGAAAACTATCTGGCGGGCAACGTCAGCGTTTGGCCATCGCCCGGGCTGTGCTGAAAAATCCACCCATTCTGATTCTGGACGAAGCCACCTCTGCCCTTGATTCTGAATCAGAGCGCCTGGTACAGGATGCCCTTACCCGGCTGATGAAGAACCGCACGTCAGTGGTCATTGCACACCGGCTCAGCACCATTCAGCATGCCAATGAGATTATTGTGCTGCAGGAAGGACGGATAGTTGAGCGGGGAACCCATGCGGACCTGGTACAGCAACAGGGGCTTTACCAGAAGCTTAGTGAATTTCAAAAGGCGGTTTAACCGTACATCCTCATTGTGCAAGTATTTCAATGCTTTTAACTTTTTTGGTTTTCGCCAAAACCCCTATGTTTGTTTAATGAGTACACTGTTTTTAATGAAGCGCAACCGGTTAATCTTTTACTCCGTATTCGGAGCGCTTCACCTGTTCATTTTCCTGTTCTCCATCTATATGGACAGCCAGCAGGATAACCTGGACTTTCTGTTACTCATGCGCAAGAAGATCTGGATGCTGAAATACGGCTCCTTCATTCTGCTCATCCTGATGGTTGTCAATGTGGTGCTGCATTACCGGGATAACCGCAGAAATCTTCGGGAGAAAGACCAGATGCAGCAAGAATTAACTGAACTTAAGGCAAGACTGTATGACCTTCAGGAGGCAGTCAATGCCAATGTTGTGACTGAAGTTAAAAAAGACCGCGCTTAGCAATGAGTAATCTGGAATTGATTCAGTCCGAGCTCAAGGAATCTGCCTTGGTGCTGGAAAATTTTTTAAAGCAGCCCGCTAATACCGAAGCCATAGACCGTGCTGCAGCGCTGATGATCAATGCGGTCAATGCCGGAGGCAAAATCATCTGCTGCGGTAACGGTGGCTCGCACTGCGTGGCGATGCACTTCGCAGAAGAACTTACCGGTCGGTATCGCGAAAACCGTAATCCCATTCCTGCCTTATCCATTTCCGATCCCGGGCATCTCTCGTGTGTGGGTAATGAGTATGGCTATGAATATGTTTTTTCACGGTTTGTGGATGCCATCGGTCAGCCCAATGATGTATTGCTAGTAGTCAGTACCAGCGGAAATTCAGCCAATGTAATTCAGGCTGCGCAATCCGCTAAAAAGAAAGGAATTAAAGTAGTAGCGCTTACCGGAAAGAACGGTGGTAAAGTGGCACCGCTGGTCGATGTCGAAATACGCGTACCGCATTTTGGCTTTGCCGACCGGATTCACGAAGTGCATTACAAGATTGTTCATATCCTCATCGTTTTAATCGAAAAGCAGGTGTAAGATGCTCGCGAAGACCTACGGCTGCGCAGTGTTTGGTGTTGACGCACGAAAAATAACTGTCGAGGTCAACGTGGGTCAGGGCACCCGTTTCTGGATGAGCGGCCTGCCTGACAGCGCCATTAAGGAAAGCGAACACCGCATTGAATCTTCCGTCAAGCAGTTTAATTTTTTCATGCCCCGCGAGAAGACCGTGGTCAACCTCGCGCCTGCTGACATCCGCAAAGAAGGATCGGCTTATGATTTGCCGATAGCGCTGTGTGTATTGAAAGCCTCCGGACAGATTGCTGGCGAGCGGCTGGAAGAATATGTAATCATGGGTGAACTGGCGCTTGACGGAACCCTGCGGCCCATCAAAGGTGTATTGCCCATAACCATTCAGGCACTGAAAGAAGGCTTCAAAGGAGTTATACTTCCCAAAGACAACGAACGGGAAGCGGCCATTGTGGAAGGCCTCAACATCTACGGTGTGCACACACTGAAAGAGGCGGTGGATTTCATCGAAGGCAAACTCGACATCAACCCAGTGCAGGTGAATGCAAGGGAAGTATTTACTACGCAGCAAAACCTGTACGATGCCGATTTCAGCGATGTGCAAGGTCAGGAAAATATCAAGCGGGCCATGGAGATTGCAGCCGCAGGCGGACACAACGTGATCATGATCGGTCCGCCCGGAGCCGGCAAAACCATGCTGGCCAAACGGCTGCCCGGTATCTTACCTCCGCTGTCGCTGAATGAAGCGCTGGAAACCACAAAGATTCATTCTGTAGCCGGTAAGCTGAGCCGCGACATGGCGCTGGTGGCAACCCGTCCGTTCCGATCCCCCCACCATACGATTTCCGATGTTGCCCTGGTGGGAGGTGGGGGAAATCCTCAACCAGGTGAAATTTCCCTGGCCCATCATGGTGTACTGTTTCTGGATGAATTGCCGGAATTCAAACGTACCGTACTGGAAGTAATGCGGCAACCGATGGAAGAGCGAAGGGTAACAATCTCGCGCGCCAAAATTTCCATCGACTACCCCGCTAACTTTATGCTGGTGGCCAGCATGAACCCGTGCCCTTGCGGTTATTATAATCATCCCGAAAAGGAATGCGTCTGCGGCCCGGGCGTGGTGCAGCGTTACTTAAGCAAGATCAGCGGCCCGCTGCTCGACCGTATCGACCTGCATGTGGAAGTGGTGCCGGTAAGTTTCGATGAGATGACGGCCAGGCGCACTGTAGAAACCAGTGAACAGATCAGGCATCGCGTGGTGAAGGCAAGGGAAATACAGTCAGCCCGGTTTGCCAGCCAGAAAGACATCTACTGCAATGCCATGATGCCCTCCAACATGGTGAAGGAGATATGCCAGATAAACGATACCGGAAAGGGCCTGCTGAAAACGGCCATGGAAAAGCTCGGACTATCTGCCCG
>JALOMI010000081.1 GCA_025455465.1 Cyclobacteriaceae bacterium
TTTGGCCCCTGCTGCAACAAGATTATCGTTATCCGTAGTGATGGGTGACAGCTCATTGTATCGGGCGGTTGTCAAGTTTTCATTATTTGTTACCGGTTCTCTGATGGTTCAATAAGCGATTTCTGATACATGTTAATGGAGTCCATGGCAACAGCGTATTTATGCAACTCCTCATCGGCAATGGTTTCATGTGCCAAAGCAACTGTATTCGAGGAAGTAAAGTGAATCAACAGATAAAAAATTTCTTTCATGATGCTTTGGCTTGGTTAATGATCAATTCTGGGTTGGAAATATGAGTGATGCACTTAAAATCAAAGCATAATCGCTCCTGCCGGACAGTCGTGCTTCGGATGGATTTAGCCGTTAATTCTATCAGTCATTTTTTCGTTCATGCAGGCATAAATCAAACAGTGTGTGAGATTCTGATCCGGCCGCTAGTAACAACCGATTGCGAAAAATTTTGTATTTAAACCTGCTGACAAGAATCTGAAACAGGGTAGGTGCAGCAATCGATTGTTAATCCCCTGAGCTATGACAATAATCATTTTTAAATGAGCGGTTTGGGTTTTACTTTCGGTATCAGAAATAACTAATTTTTTATCTATATGACTCAGGAATTAAATACCAAACCCGCCAGCTACACCGTAAAACATACGGAGGCATTGACCTGGGTTCAGCAGGTTGCTGAACTGTGCAAACCGGATAACATCCAATGGTGCGATGGTTCAAAGGAAGAGTATAATCGCCTGTGCAATCTGCTTGTTGACAACGGTACTTTTATCCGGCTAAACCCGCAAAAACGTCCAAACAGTTTTGCTTGCTTTTCCGACCCCAGTGATGTGGCCCGGGTGGAAGACCGCACCTATATCTGCAGCCGCAGAAAAGAAGATGCCGGACCCACCAATAATTGGATTGACCCCAAGCAGATGAAGAACACACTACAAGGCTTGTTTGACGGGTCCATGCAGGGGAGAACCATGTATGTGATTCCGTTCAGCATGGGCCCCATAGGTTCTGACATTGCACAGGTCGGCATTGAAATAACAGATTCTGCTTATGTGGTAGTTAACATGCACCTGATGACACGGGTAAGTTCAAAAGTGATGGATGTTCTCGGAGAAGATGGTGAGTATGTAAAGTGTTTACACAGCGTAGGCGCTCCGTTATCTCCCGGACAACAGGATGCCAAATGGCCGACCAATCCTACAACAAAATACATTGTTCATTTCCCTGAAGAAAGAAGCATTATGTCGTACGGATCAGGCTATGGAGGCAATGCCTTGCTTGGAAAAAAATGCTTTGCCTTACGCATCGCTTCCGTCATGGGTAAGGAGGAAAACTGGCTGGCCGAACACATGTTGCTGATGGGTGTTGAAAGCCCGGATGGACAGAAGGACTATATAGCAGCTGCATTTCCGAGTGCTTGCGGTAAAACCAACTTTGCGATGATTATTCCTCCCGAAGAATTTCAGGGATGGAAAGTTACAACCGTTGGTGATGATATCGCCTGGATTAAACCAGGAAGAGATGGTAAACTCTATGCCATCAACCCGGAGGCCGGATATTTTGGCGTTGCACCTGGAACTAATGAAAAGACCAATCCGAATGCTATTAAAACCATAGCCGCCAATACCATCTTCACCAACGTGGCCCTCACGGATGACGGTGATGTTTGGTGGGAAGGATTGACCAAAGAACCGCCAAAGAATCTTACCGATTGGACTGGTAAGAAATGGGATCCGGCATCAGGCAAACCTGCCGCTCACGCGAACAGTCGGTTTACCGTATCTGCCGGACAGAACCCCGCAATAGATTCAGCGTGGGAAAATCCGAAAGGTGTACCCATCACGGCCTTTGTCTTTGGAGGACGCAGAAGCACCACCATACCGCTGGTTTATCAGTCAGCCAACTGGGCTTTCGGAGTATATATGGCATCCACCATGGGATCTGAAATGACAGCTGCCGCCTTTGGCGAAGTTGGCAAGGTAAGAAGAGATCCGTTCGCTATGCTGCCGTTCTGCGGTTACCATATGGGGGATTACTTTAACCACTGGCTTCAGTTTGGCCGCGGGTTACCGGCACCTCCGCGTATTTATGGGGTAAACTGGTTCCGCAAAGATGCTGAAGGCAAGTTTATCTGGCCTGGCTTCGGTGAAAACATGCGCGTACTCAAATGGATTGTTCAAAAGAGCCGGGGCGAAGTCAATGCCGTAGAAAGCCCTATTGGCTGGATGCCAACGTATGATGATATCGATTGGAGCGGATTGGATTTTTCACATGAGCAGTTTGAAAGCATCACCACCATCGATCGGGAAGAATGGAAGACCGAGTTGCTGCAGCATGCAGAACTGTTCGAGAAGATGTATGATAAATTGCCAAAAGAATTCATCTTCATGCGCGAACTGCTGCTCTCCAGCTTATGGCGTTCACCAGAAAAATGGAAATTAGAACCGGAGCGTTTTTAATACGCTGAAATTCCGGAATCGAAAGGCCCCTCCCAGAGAGGGGTTTTTCATTGGTGCAGGATCGTTAAAACGTTTGCATTAATGCCTGAATCGCTCTACTTTGGAAAGGCTAAATTGTTTTAACGTCAACTAAACCTATGAGTACAGCGAAAACATTTTTCGGACACCCGCGCGGGCTGGCTACCTTGTTCTTCACTGAAATGTGGGAGCGATTCAGCTATTACGGTATCCGAGCGATTCTGATCTTATATATGACCGCCACGCTGGACGAAGGCGGTCTCGGGTTCACCGTAGCTGTTGCCTCTGCCATCTATGCCATGTTCACTTCACTGGCCTACATGTCGAACCTGTTGGGCGGCTGGATGGCCGATAACCTGATGGGACAACGAAAGGCCATCCTGATTGGAGGCTTTTTTATTGCAGCAGGCAACTTCCTGCTGTTTCTTCCGGGGTCATTATCTTTTTATGCCGGCTTATTCGTCATCATCCTGGGAACGGGATTGTTGAAGCCCAACGTCAGTGCCATCGTAGCTCAGCTGTATCCGGAAAATGATCCGCGCAAAGACGGAGGCTTCTATATCTTTTATACAGGAATTAACCTCGGTGCCTTTATCGCCCCGCTCATCTGCAGCACGCTGGCGGAAAAGGTAAACTGGCAGTTGGGATTTCTCGCAGCCTGCATCGGTATGATCTTCGGTATCATTCAGTTCCGTTTGGGGTATAAACATTTGGGCGATGCCGGCATCAAACCGGCCGCAGTAGAAACCCCGGAAGATCTCAACAAAGGTAAAAGCACCTTTACCAAAATTGTAATTGGCTTTTTAGCGGTGTTCGCTGTGCTTTTCCTGCTGCAAACCAACCAGGTCATTGATATTACCCCGACATTGATTTCGGATGCCTTCTTATACATCTATATCATTACCACATTATTGTTCTTTGGCTGGTTATTCTTTATCGCAAAGTGGGAACCAGTTGAACGAGACCGGCTTATTGTAATCACTGTCTTTTTCTTTTGCATCACCTTGTTCTGGGGAGCATTTGAACAGGCCGGATCTTCGCTGAATTTATTTGCCAAGGATTTTACGGATAAGACGCTTCCGGGCGGTGGCACATTCCCTGCCGGGTGGTTCCAGTCATTGAATGCTTTATTTATCATTATGATGGCCCCCTTCTTTGGCAAACTCTGGACAAGCCTCGGCAGCCGCGAGCCTTCCAGTCCCGGTAAGTTTGCGTGGGGCTTGATTGGCGTTGGTCTGGGGTTCGGAGTAATCATGGTTGCTGCAACATTTGCTTCAAAAGAAAACCAGGTTAGCCCGATGTGGCTGGTAGCGCTGTATTTCATTCATACCGTGGCTGAGTTGTGTATCAGTCCGGTTGGTTTGAGCAAAGTGACCAGCCTGGCACCGGCCAAGGTGGTGAGCCTGATGATGGGGGTATGGTTTCTGGGGGCTGCGTTAGGTAATTTCATTGCCGGCCGCATGGCAGGATTGTACGAGACGATGCCGCTGCCCCAGTTATTCGGCACAGCCATTATTTACACCACCGGTGTGGGTATCATACTGGCCTTTTTTGTGAAGCCCCTGAAGAAGTTAATGCACGGAATCAAGTAACCTATGGCACAGGAATTCAAGCCCTACATCTCTCCGAAAGATTTCATTCCGGAGTTTACGCTGAAAGCGATTGTTCTCGGATCAATCTTCGGGATCATCTTTGGTGCAGCAACGGTATACCTTGGATTGAAAGTAGGCTTGACGGTAAGTGCATCCATACCAATTTCTGTGCTGGCTATTTCCATCTTCAAGAAACTGGGCAAAGCTACCATCCTCGAAAACAATATGGTGCAGACCATCGGTTCGGCTGGTGAATCCGTTGCTGCCGGGGTGGTTTTTACCGTGCCTGCGTTGTTGTTCCTTGCCGGTGGAGAAGCCTATTTTCAGTACTTCCAGATTTTCGTGCTGGCCCTCGTTGGCGGTGTGCTCGGTGTCTTATTTATGGTGCCCTTGCGCAGAGCCCTGATCGTGAAAGAGCATGGAAACCTACCATATCCGGAAGGTACTGCCTGTGCTGATGTACTGATTGCCGGTGAAAAGGGAGGCCAGCTGGCGCGCAATGTTTTTTACGGATTAGGTATTGCCTTTCTGTATAAGGGCATGATGTCTATACTGGGTTTGTGGAAGGAAGTGCCTCAGTATGTTTTCGGCCGGCAGTCGGCTTTACCGAACGGTACGGTGAATGCGGAAATTACGCCTGAGCTAATGGGTGTTGGCTATATCATCGGTCCGCGCATTGCCGGCATCATGGTAGCCGGAGGTGTTCTTTCGTGGTTGGTGTTAATCCCGTTGATCACACTCCTGGGCGATAATCTGACTTCCCCTATGGCACCGGAGACAACCATGTTGATTTCAGAAATGTCACCGGCACAGATCTGGAGCAAGTACATCCGCTACATTGGTGCAGGGGCAGTAACATTCGGAGGGATCATTACCCTGATTAAAACATTACCCACCATTGTCAGTGCTTTTAAAGATTCCTTCAACGATCTGCGGTCTCGAAATGCAAACACTGTTGATAAGCAAGAAAGAACGGAAAAGGACGTGCCATTGATCTTTGTGGTGGTAGGTTCCGTTGTGTTGGTATTTCTGATGGCGATATTGCCAAACATCCCGACCAATTTCCTGTCGGCCATCATGATTGTAATTTTTGGTTTCTTCTTCGTTACGGTTGCTTCCCGTATTGTCGGGTTGATTGGTTCATCTTCGAGCCCGGTTTCAGGAATGACCATCGCCACGCTGATGGCGACTTCGCTGATCTTTATTGGTATCGGCTGGACAGGTGATGCCTATCAGCCCATCGCACTGGTAGTGGGGTCAATTGTTTGTATTGCAGCAGCCAATGCCGGGGCTACTTCACAGGATTTAAAAACAGGTTTCCTGGTAGGGGCTACACCCGTGAAGCAGCAGCTAGGTTTACTCATCGGTGTGCTGGTGTCAACGGTGGCTATTGGTTTCACCCTGCTTTTGTTAAATGACACGCTTGGGATAGGTGTTGTAACGGAAACACATCCCAATCCACTGCCGGCACCTCAGGCCATGCTGATGTCAACAGTCATCAAGGGACTGTTAAGTCAAAATTTACCGTGGGGTTTAGTCATCAGTGGCATGGGATTATCTGCCGTTGTTGAATTATGCGGAGTGAGTTCATTGGCGTTTGCTGTCGGTGCCTACCTTCCGTTATCAACCACATCGCCCATCTTCATAGGCGGGTTGATTAAACTGATTGCCGATAAAGTCACCGGAAGAAAAGGAGAGGAATCGGAGGTAAGCAGCGGAGCACTGTTTAGTTCAGGCTTGATTGCCGGAGGCGCATTGACCGGTATCCTGGTGGCGGTGTTATTAGGAACCAGCATTCAGACGGCAGAAGGCCCGCAATCTGTAATTGCGGTTATCCATCATGCCGTGCATGGTGTGGTAGGCGAAGGTGGCGACTTGGTGGCCATCATAATGTTCGCCATCCTGGGCTTGATTGTCTTCCGGTTTGCCAGGGAGAAGATGAAGGAATGATTTATGAGTTGACTAAATGAAAACAAAAAATCCCCGGTGAATAACCTGGGATTTTTATTAGTAGGAAATATCGATAATCTCTTTGAGGGCATCCATAGCAAGTTGCTCCATTTCATGAACCTTGCCGTCAGCCTGCACCACTTCATACATATCTAGGTACACACGGTATTTCTGGGCATACTTTACTTTATTGAAGTGTTTGAAGGTGTCTACAAAAATTCCTTTAAACTGATTTTGTTCCAGGTCGCTGTAAACCCGGATGGTGTCTGCCAGACGTTTTTCATGATCATTGCTGTCGGGGTACAACTTATGCATTTTTTCCATTATGACTTCGCGTTCTTTGGGATGAAACTCACCGTCAACGTAGGCGATATATACATAGAGAAAGAGCACAAAGTCGGAGAAGTGATCGTGAATAACCATGCCTTAACGTTTACTCCTCCAAGTTAATTCAAGGGTTTGTAATGACAAAAACGACTAATAAATAATAAAACAAAAAGGCCCCGCCATGAAGCGAGGCCTTTTCTGATTAAAAACAGCTTTCAGATTACATCATTCCGCCCATTCCTCCGCCACCGGGCATGGCTGGGGCTTCTTTTTCTTCTGGAATTTCAGATACTACCGCTTCGGTAGTGAGCAACAATCCGGCAATGGACGCTGCATTTTCCAAGGCAAGACGAGCCACTTTGGTAGGATCGATAATACCTGCGCTATAGAACTCTTCAAAGCGGTTCTCACGGGCATTGAAGCCATAGTCCTTCTTGCCTTCGCGAACTTTATTCACGATAACAGAACCTTCCTGTCCGGCATTGAAGGCGATGGTGCGCAGCGGGGATTCCAGTGCCAGACGGATAATGTTAACACCAGTTTCCTGGTCTTCGTTGTCAGTTGGCACATCCTTCAGGGCTTCAATAGCACGAATGTAACCAACACCTCCGCCAGGGATTACACCTTCCTGAACCGCAGCGCGGGTGGCATGGAGGGCATCATCAACACGGTCTTTCTTTTCTTTCATTTCTACTTCCGTAGCAGCACCTACATAAAGGATAGCTACACCTCCGGAAAGTTTCGCCAGACGCTCCTGGAGTTTTTCACGGTCGTAGTCGGAAGTAGTTGTTTCAATCTGAGCTTTGATCTGGTTGATACGACCAGTGATGTCATTCTTCTTGCCGGCACCGTTAACGATCGTAGTGTTGTCTTTATCGATGTTAACTTTTTCGGCACGGCCCAGCATATCCAGCGTAGCGTTTTCTAATTTGAAGCCAAGTTCTTCAGTGATTACTTTGCCACCAGTCAGGATAGCAATATCCTCAAGCATAGCTTTTCTTCTGTCGCCAAAGCCAGGAGCTTTAACAGCAGCAACGCGCAAGGCACCACGGATTTTATTCACTACCAGGGTAGCAAGAGCTTCACCTTCAACTTCTTCAGCAATGATCAGCAAGGGCTTGCCGGTCTGGGCAGTTTGTTCCAAGATAGGTAGCAACTCCTTCATGTTACTGATCTTCTTGTCGTAAATCAGGATATAAGGGTTGTCAAGGTCAGCTTCCATTTTCTCCGTGTTGGTCACGAAGTAAGGAGAGAGGTAACCGCGATCGAATTGCATACCTTCTACCGTCTTCACTTCGGTTTCAGTACCCTTTGCTTCCTCAACGGTAATCACACCATCCTTGCCAACTTTTTCCATAGCATCGGCAATCATTTTACCGATAGTTTCATCGTTGTTGGATGAGATAGTAGCTACCTGCTCTATTTCGCTTGAGTCTTTAATTTTTTTGGACTGCTTGCGGAGGTTTTCTACCACAACAGCAACAGCCTTATCAATACCGCGCTTCAGGTCCATCGGGTTGGCACCTGCTGCCACGTTCTTGATACCGTGGTTGAAAATGGATTGAGCCAATACCGTTGCGGTGGTAGTACCATCACCAGCTGCGTCCGCAGTTTTGGAAGCAACTTCCTTCACCAACTGGGCGCCCATATTTTCGATCGGATCCTTCAGCTCAATTTCCTTAGCCACGGAAACACCGTCTTTCGTTACGGTAGGGGCTCCGAATTTCTTGTCGAGGATGACGTTGCGACCCTTCGGACCAAGGGTAACTTTAACGGCATCGGCCAGTTTATCAACACCTTTTTTCAGCCTGTCGCGGGCGGAGGTATCAAAGGTTATTTCTTTTGCCATAGGTATTTATCGTTTTGGATTAATTGATTAGATGATTCCGAAAATGTCTGAGTTTCTCATGATGAGATACTCCTTGCCATCGATCGTGATCTCGGTACCGGAGTATTTTCCGTAGAGTACGTTGTCACCGGGCTTCACAGTAACAGGTTTGTCTTTTAAGCCTTCGCCCACTGCGATCACTTTACCGCGCTGGGGTTTTTCTTTGGAAGAATCCGGAATGTACAGTCCGGAAGATGTTTTGGTTTCAGCTTCAGCCGGTTCTACCAGAACGCGGTCTTCATTGGGTTTGAAGTTGATTTTTGCCATATGAGCTACAAAGTTTTAGGTTAAACAATTTGATATCGGCTCCTATCACGATTTATGCCAATGTAGTATTACCCTGTTAAACGGGTGGACAAGTGTCCAAAATGGCAGAATCCATAAATTTTAACGGATTTTGGCTGATTTTGCCCTCCAGAAACGTACGTATTGTCAGTCTTTTAAACGATGGTTCTGACAGGGCGTGTACGGGTGATTGAATAAAAAGTCAGCGAAGTGTATATTCAGGAATCAAATTCTGTCTTATGCAGCGACTTCCGAGTGATTGGCTCACGCAGGGCCTGGTTGATTTTGAGTACAAGAAGTATATCCTACTAGCCTATTTAAAACAAGTCCGGTCTTCCTTTGACCGCATTGAATTGTACCCTTACCTGGCCGATATGGTTTTTCATTACCGAAATATGCTGGCTATCAAAGACAATAAGGCATTGATCAGGGAATCATTTCCAAAGGAAATCTCGCTGGAGGATTTCAATAAACTCGAGCTTGTTTACCGGAAGATGATTAATGATGACTCAGTGATGGCCGAAATAGAAGCCATTCTTGATTTTGCCATTCCGCAGATGAAGGAATCGCTGCAGGAGGGCTCTGTTATTTACGAATATGTGGAATCCCAGTGCGAAATTTCCACGGTAGGGGTAACCCCGTTGTATGCCAGAGAGGGTTACCTGTTTGTGGCCCAGCCACCGGAAAAGGATACCGAGGTTTACCGTTATCAGGTCAGCATTTTTGATGGTTCCCAGGAACAGATGCAAAGCCTGAATACGGAACACATCGAAACCTGGAATAAAACATCGGTGTCCACCTATGAGAGTCTTAAGCTCAACCTGATTCGCAGATACCGCGACCTGCCCAATCCGGCCACCTACCTGGTATTATCACGCATGCGTTTTCCTTACACGCAAACGCTGATGCCCGTGGTGAAACGCCTGTTTGTAAAGCACATATCGCAGGCAGCATAAAAAAAGCCCTCACAGGAGGGCTTTTCAATAAATGTTATTGCTTGATCAATTTTCTTCCGGAATGGTGTCTTCAGCAGGTTGTGGTGCTGGCATGGTAGGAGCGGCCTGTTCACCGGCACGGTCGAGGATATCATTATTGCTTCCTCCCGTTGGAGTGGCCATGTTGGTGGACAGCAGCATGGACAAAGCCATGATGGTAATGACGAAACCCCAGGTAAGGCGCTCCAGTAAATCACCGGTCTTTTTAACCCCCATGATGTTGGATGCTCCTGAGCCTCCAAACTGACTGGAAAGCCCACCGCCTTTGGCATTTTGTGCCAGGATGACCAATACTAATAGAACAGCGGTTAAAATGATTAGGCCGACAATGAACGTAAACATGTTATTTTGTTAATTCTTCAATTCGAGCCGCAAAGTAAGCCTTTTTTTGAGGAAACTTCCAAATCAGTTTTCGGAACACATCAATGGCCTTTTCTCGTTTTCCCTGACGAATCAGGATATCTGCCAGCGTTTCGGAAACGATATGTTCGCCAAACACCCCTGTTTTGACTCCGGAAGACAGGTCTTCTTTTTCCTGTGGCTCAGGCTTAGGCGTTCTTCGACTCGGTGACGATTGAATGTACTTTTCAATTAACTCAATCTGTTCACGGGTTTTATCATTGGCAGGTGTTTTTTCATGATGTTTCGACTGGAGTTCTTCAATCAAAGGATCAAGGCCGGGCTTTTCGCGCTGACCAGTTTCGTCTACTGACTTTGTCGAAAGCTCCCGGGCAAGCTCTATCAAACGCTGGCGCCTGCTTGAACTTCTTAAGGAAGATGTTTCGTCTTCCTTGTATTCTGCCTCAGTATTGTCTTTAATTTCCGATCCATCGGATTGATTAGTATCCGGAGGTACTAATTGTAATTGTTCAGGTTCAACTGCAACTGCGCTGTTATCAACCGGTACATCATCCGCAAACTGTCGCTCAAAACTTAACCGGGATGCTTTCAATTGCTCGAGGTCGTGCAATACTTCTTCCGCATAATTGTGTGACTCTGAATCAGCCTGAACAACAGTCTCTGTGGATGGAGAAGCAAGTCCGGATTTAATAAGCGGTAACTCCAGCATAGCTTTTAGCACCGAACGGTCGGTGCTGTAAATAGCTGCTTCCTGTAGAAGTTGCTGTTGATTAGTCCATTTGTTGTCTGCTCCCAGGCGGGCTGTTACCGTATGCAAAAGCTGGCTGTATGGATAGTGCTGACATAATGCATACACTTCTTTTGCTTCTTCCGAAGTCGAAGAAGGAAAATGAAGAATGAACGCATTAAACTGGTGTTTATCCACGTAAAAAGGGGCCTTAGTAAAAGTATTGATTTTCTACCAATTGGCAATTGTAGCGTTGAAGATATCCAGAATGATCTGATCAAAAATCTGGCGTATCAAAGCATCTTGTATGTCTGTGAGGTTTAAGTCGTTGCTGAAATCACGAAAGAAAGAAAATGTCTTATCCTTAAAAGACATACTGGGATCCAGGGAATTGACATAGGTAACCTTGACATAGATTGTCAGCCGGCTTGATGCAGCGGCATCGATGCGGGAGGGATCACCACTGGCTGTTGGTGCTATTTGTGTAACCCGAAAGTCAGTAACAATGCCTTCTAATTGTAATTCACCATTGGTTTGCACCACACTGAGGCTGGTGTTCTGAATCATGTAATCTTTCAGCTGGTTAGTGAATGTCTGGGCGAGGTTGGCCGGACCTAAATCGGTGTTATTATAAAACTCTTCAATGACAATGGTTTTGGCATTGGTTCCTGATCCTGAAAAGGAATAGACACCACATCCGCTTAACCAAATGGAAACAGAGCCAAACAGAATAATTCCTGAGAGGATGAGTACGTAATGCAGAACATTGAATTTATTCATCGAGGTCGTATTGCTTGATTTTACGGTAGAGAGTTCTTTCGGAAATGCCCAGATCGCGGGCTGCATATTTGCGTTTATTATTGTTCTTGTGCAGGGCGCGGATGATGAGTTCTTTTTCTTTCTTTTCAATAGAGAGCGAATCCTCCTCCGTTTCATGCGTGATATCCTGAACCACT
>JALOMI010000082.1 GCA_025455465.1 Cyclobacteriaceae bacterium
ACCTGGAAGGCTCCTTTGCCACCAGTGCTTTTAAAAATGCTTCTTTGGCTGTGTTATCGCTGAAAAATATCCGCGGCACACTGAACGGAAAACCGTTTGAAGCCGGTCTGCTCATTCGCAACTTCAACGACTCCGAAATCACGCTCAACTTCAAAGGCGAAGTGGATGCCGCTGAATTAGTGCGGTTCTTTCCGATTGAAAACCTGAAGCAGGTGAACGGAAACATTAAAGCCGACATTGCCTTTGCCGGTCGTATGTCATGGCTTAAAAATAAAGCTACCGCCACGCGTGCCTCTACCAGAGGATCAGTAGATGTTCGCCAGATCAATTTCCAGTACGGAAGAGATGAAATACCTGTGCAGAACCTGAACGGTTCATTTCAATTCAACAACAATGATCTCGCGCTAAGTGATATAACCGGTAAACTGGGTAGCAGCGACTTTATGCTGAACGGGCTGTTCAAAAACATCATCACCTTTTTGCTTTTTGAAAATCAACCCGTGGGCATTGAAGCCGACTTACGTGCCCGTTACCTGAACCTGGACGAATTATTTGTTTACGCTTTCGGAAAGGAAGTAAAGTCCGAAAATGATAACGTCTACGAATTTTCTATCTCACCCAATGTCAATCTTAACTTCAATTGCCAGGTAAGCCGGTTACAGTACAAACGCTTTAAAGCGCAGGAATTAAGGGGTGACCTGCTGGTAAAAAACAAGGTAGCTGTCTCCAGAAACATCAATGTAAAGACAATGGGCGGCAACCTGTCGCTGTCCGGCATTGTGGATGCAAAAAATCCGAAAGCCATCAACATTTCTTCTTCATTCAAGTTAAATGGCCTTCGTTTAGATAGCATCTTTTATGTTTTTGAAAACTTTCAGCAGACATTCATACAGGACAAGCACCTGAAAGGCAATGCCTTTGCCGAGGTGAGCCTGGATATGACGCTCAACCAAAACCTGTCGTTGTTTCAGGAAACCCTCGTGGCCGATATCAGCGCCACCATTCGCAACGGTGAACTGAACAACTTTGAACCGCTTAAAGCATTGAACAAATACCTCGATGACGAAGGGCTGAGCGCCTTGCGCTTTGCTGACCTGAAGAACGACATTCACATCGAAAACAAAACGGTGTACATTCCGCAAATGGAGGTACGAAGCAATGTTACGGTGCTGCAAATCAGTGGTACCCATACCTTTGATCAGCACATTGATTACCGGATTGTGACACCACTGAACAGTCGCAGGAAAATCGATATTAACGAAGCCACCGGTGCCATTGAAGAAATGGAAGGCAGGGCTAAACTTTACCTGAAGATTATTGGCACCACCGACAATTACAAAGTGATTTATGACACCGAAGCGGTAAAAAAGAAAGTGATTGCCGATCTGAAAAAAGAAGTGCAGGAACTGAAAGATGCTTTCAATAAAAAGAAGCAGAAAAAAACCATTGAACTGTCAACCGAAGAGTTTGACTGGGATGATAACTAATACTGCCTGCAAAGACCACCGCGCTATTCAGCTGATTGCTTCTTTAAGAAAATCGTTGAATGGTTTGGCGGCACGGCATGCTGCCACCACCTGCTTGTAAAAATTCCTTTCTTTCGCCTGCTGATCAGTGAAGGCATGCGAAATAATGAAGCTCTTGTTCTTCAGCACTTCTATCTGCGGATGATCTTTCGGATATCCTTTAGGAGCTGTTTTCACCCGGTCGAAATCATCCAACCCATCAAAATACTTGCGGAATGATTTGTTCTTGAGGATGTGCAGAAATGCATCGGCATTGTAATCAATTTCCTGCCGCACTTTCGCCAGGTTTTCCGGGTCAGGCTGATACAGGCCAGATGCCACAAAGCAATTACCTGGTTCAATATGAATATAATATCCAGGTTCCTGCATCATTTTACCACCCGGTGAAAAACCGGCACCCATATTAATTTTATAGGGTCGCTTGTCTTTGCTGAAGCGTACATCGCGGTAGATACGGAAGGCCTGCTTACGCGGGTTGAGTCCGGCCAGGCTTTCATCTATCAGCACCAGTTCTCTATGAAACTCCTCCAGAAAAACTTCGAACGCATTTTTTGCCTCCACATAACGCGCCTTGTTCTTCTCAAACCAGTCGCGGTTGTTGTTTTTCGTCAGGTCTTTCAGAAATTTTAAAACATGCTCCATCCCATACAATTAGTTATAATACATCCATCACTGCTTCAAGGCCAATACCCCGCGATGCTTTAACCAGAATGGCGGCCTGCTCCGGTGGGTTTTTACCCAGATATTCCAGCAATTCCTCCTTTTTAAAGAAATGCTTTGCCCGCGGAAATTCTTTCTGTGCCGCAGTCATCAACGCACCACAGAGGTACACCTCGGTAAAGCCCAGGTCGCGGATGAGTGCGCCAATGGCGCGGTGTTCTTTTTCGGCTTCTTCTTCCAGTTCAAACATATCGCCAAGAATCAGCACCTTGTTTCCGGTTTTCATACCGGCCAGGTTAGCAATGGCTGCGGCCATGGACGTGGGGTTGGCATTATAGGCATCCAGTATGATGGTGTTGGTTCCCTTCTTTACGACCTGCGACCGCATGTTAACCGGAATGTACTTGGCTATCGCTTGTTGAGCCAATGCTGAATCAACGTTGAAATACTTACCGATGCATAAGGCTGCGGCAATGTTTTCAAAATTATACTGTCCCACCAGGTGTGTTTCCACCACGGCACCGTCTTCGGCTTTGAATCGTACAAACGGATCAGCACTCAGCAACTCACAATGATAATAGTCCCCCGGAGCAGGATAAAACAAAGGCGACTTAAACCGTTTGCTCATGTTAAAGAGGATGTGGTTCTGCGAATTGATAAAGACAACACCATCGTGCTGAATCAGGTAATGATACAATTCTGACTTGCCGCGGATGATGTTATCAAAACCACCAAATGTACCGATATGGGCCTTGCCGATATTGGTAATGAAACCGTGGGTTGGTTGTGCAATGGAACAGAGCAGCGCGATTTCGCCCACATGATTGGCGCCCATCTCGATAACAGCAATTTCGGTTTCAGGCGTTATCGATAAAACAGACAACGGCACACCGATATGGTTGTTCAGATTACCCTGTGTAGCAAAGGCGCTATACTTCGTGCTGAGCACGGCATGCAGCAGTTCTTTGGAGGTAGTCTTTCCGTTGGAGCCGGTAAGACCGACTATCGGTATGGTGAGTTGCTTACGGTGGTATCGCGCCAACTCCTGCAGGGTTTTAAGCACGTCTTCCACCAATACAAACCGATCATCTTTGCGATACCGCTCTTCATCTATAACGGCCAGGCTTGCACCCCTGTTCAGGGCCTCCTCCGCAAACTCATTGGCATTGAATTTTTCACCCCGAAGGGCAAAAAAAAGTGATCCTGGCTCGATCTTGCGGGTATCGGTCGAAACTTTGCCCGCCCTAAGGTAGTTTTGATATAAACTTTTAATGTCCATCGTTATCTTCAGCACCAAGATAGCAGACGGGCATACGTCATTGTAGGGATAAGAAAAAAAGATTCATGCGCCTGGCCACTTTGTTCATTCTCACGTCACTCATCGCCCGGGCACAGTTCACCTATACCATCAGCCAGGATATTCCGGTTATCTCCGGCAGCGATACGCTTTCACTTGCACTGGCGGGCGGATTCAATGCCGCACAGTTCAATACTATGGATCTTAATGGTGACGGCCTTGAAGACCTGGTGATTTTCGATCGCATGGCCGGCCGTGTAGTGACATACCTGAACAATCAATCATCGTATCGTTACCATCCGGAATACGAAGTTTTTTTTCCGATTGAGGTATCGGGTTTTATGCTGCTGCGCGATTTCAACTGCGATGGAAATAAAGATTTGTTCACAAAAGACCTTCTCGGCATCCGTGTCTTCAAAAATATCACGGTACAAGGACAGCCACCGGCCTGGGAACCGGTGCTTTTTTACACCGGCTTTCCGGGCCCGAAGAGTGACGTTATTCTAACCCTGGGGTTTTCCGGTAAAATAAACCTGCAGCTTCAACCTGACGATATGCCGGCCCTGCTCGATGCGGATGGTGACGGAGACCTCGACATCATGAATGTGAAATTCGTGGGCACCAGCACCATTGAATTCCATAAAAACTTCAGCAAGGAACGCTACGGCACGTGCGATTCGCTGGACTTTGTACGCATAACACAAACCTGGGGAGATGTTGAAGAGTGCTCGTGCGGAGACTTTGCCTTTTTCGGCAACTCGTGTTCCGCATCAGGCGGCCGCATCAAACATGCCGGAGGAAAAAGCTTGCTGGTGATCGACATTGATCATGATAACGACCTGGATGTGCTTTACTCCGAGTCGGAATGCACCCGGGTTTATCAGCTTACCAACACCGGTGATAAGGATAATCCGCTAATTACAGAGGCGCGAACATTTCCTCCGGAAACACCGGTTAATATTCTCCCGTTTCCATCCGTTTATTTTGAAGATGTTGACTTTGACGGCAAACGCGACCTGCTGGCTTCACCAAATATTTTCGTTCGCGAATATTTTTCAACCAACCTCAAACAATCGGCCTGGTTTTACAAAAACACAGGCACTAATGAAGCCCCAGCATTTACTTTTCAAAAACGTAATTTCCTCCAGGAAGAAATGATTGATGTGGGCGATCAGTCAGTGCCTGCCCTTTATGATGCGGATGGAGATGGGGACCTCGATCTTTTTATCGGCAGCTTCGCTACTGACGGATTAGGCCGCGGATCCATCTTTTATTATGATAATGTGGGAACGCGAACGGAACCCGCCTACGAATTAATTACCGAAGATTTGTACGGCCTGTCTTTTTACGGATTCACCAATATCAAGCCCCAGTTTTTCGACATGAACGGGGATGGAAAAACCGATCTGGTGTTTACCGCTTCCAACCGATTTGGCGTTGGCACCAATTTGTATTTCGTACCCAATCAGAACAACATCGGGTTGAACTTTCAGGATCAATCCGTTACCCCGCTCAACTTCCCGATTTTTGCCGGAGAGAACGTTACCATCGCATACATCAACGATGACAAGCTGCCGGACATTCTGCTTGGTAAACAAAACGGCTCGGTACAGTACTGGCAGAATACCGGCATACCGGATACACCCGTGTTTACGCTGGCTAACTCCGAATACCTGGGCCTTGGCCCGAGTGTGCTTCGCCAGTTTCCGACAACTTCCATTGGCGACCTGAACGGTGACGGCAGACAGGATATGATTCTTGCCGACCAAACCGGCACCATCACGATCATTGATAATTTTAAACAGACCTCCAATGCGGGCAATGGCATTCGCGATGTGATCTTCAATTCAATCAGCCAATCGTATACCAGCATGAACCTGGGCGGGCGCATTTGGACCACCGTGGCCAACCTGTACAGCATGAACAAACCGGCTATCATTGTTGGTAATGTGCTGGGCGGCCTACACGTGCTTAAACACGATGGTGGCCAGGTACTGCCTGAAAAACCAACGATCGATATTTTTCCTAATCCGATTAGTACCAGCCAGATACCTTATTTGAGCGTAAGGTTAGACCGGCCAGCGATTGCACGTGTTTTTACCATCACCGGACAATACACCAATAAAAGTCTCGAAATGCAGGGGCAGCAAGTTTACGAACTCCCGGTAGATGATCTCAGTCCAGGCATTTACATTATTTCTTTTTCAATTGACGGCAAGACTTATTCCCGCAGATTCATGGTCTTATAGCCGTTTGCAGGGCGTAAATGAGCATATCAGCGGTTTTGCTGCCTCATTTGGAGTAATTTTAATTCAGGTTTGGATTTTTGGGGGTCATTTCCCGATATTTGCAGTCCCTTTTTCGAGGGGTAAACTGAATTGAATTATGGCAAGAGTTTGTCAAATAACCGGAAAACGGCCTCAGGTAGGGAACAATGTGTCCCACGCCAACAATAAAACGAAGCGCAGATTCTACCCTAACCTGCAGAAAAAGCGCTTTTTCATCCCGGAAGAAGGGAAATGGATAACCCTGAAGGTATCTGCCAAGGGCATTAAGACCATCAACAAGCTGGGGATATCAGCAGTATTGAAGGAAGCTAAAGCAAAGGGAAACCTGGTTTAACTATATAAAGCACAGCAATCATGGCAAAGAAAGGCAACAGGGTTCAGGTAATATTAGAGTGTACGGAGCATAAAACGTCAGGTATGCCTGGCATGAGCCGTTATATCACTACCAAGAACCGTAAAAACACAACCGAGCGCCTGGAGTTGAAGAAATACAACCCCATCCTGAAAAAAGTAACTGTTCACAAAGAAATTAAGTAATCATGGCAAAGAAAGTTGTTGCTACGCTGAAAAAGGGCGAAGGAAAAAATTACGCCAAGGTAATCCGGGCGGTGAAGTCCGAGAAAACCGGTGCCTACACCTTTAAGGAAGAAATCGTTCCTATGGACGGGGTAAAAGATGCCCTTGCGAAAAAATAACCTGTAAAAGTCCCGATCGGGACTTTTTTTATACCCTTGCACTTACCCCACCGCTTGCCGTGGGGATTATATTTTTATAAGTTGACCACCTATGGCATTTCTAGGCGGACTATTCTCCCGGGAAAAGAAAGAATCCCTTGACAAGGGACTTCAGAAAACTTCCGATACGATCTTCAGTAAGCTGGGCAAAGCCCTGGTTGGAAAATCAACCGTGGATGAAGATGTGCTGGATAATCTTGAAGAAATACTTGTTTCCGCAGACGTAGGCATCAATACCACCCTGAAGATTATCGACCGCATCCAGCAGCGGGTGGCCCGTGATAAATATTTAGGTACAGCTGAACTGGACCGCATTCTGAAAGAAGAAATTGCTTCATTGCTGGCCGAAAATCAATCCACGGATCTGGCTGACTTCAGCATTCCCGCTAACAAGAAGCCTTACGTGATCATGGTGGTTGGTGTTAATGGTGTTGGAAAAACGACCACTATCGGCAAATTGGCTGCCCAGTTCAAGGATAAAGGATATTCCGTTGTGCTGGGTGCCGCAGATACATTTCGGGCAGCGGCCGTAGACCAACTGAAACTGTGGGGAGAGCGCGTTGGCGTACCGGTTATCAGCCGGGGCATGAATACAGACCCTTCGGCAGTAGCCTTTGATGCGGTGACCGAAGGTGCTGAACAGCAGGCCGACATTATTATTATCGATACAGCCGGGCGACTGCACACCAAGGTGAACCTGATGAACGAGCTCAGCAAAATCAGGCGTGTGATTCAAAAAGTCATTCCGGATGCACCTCATGAGGTGCTTCTTGTACTTGATGGCAGCACCGGTCAAAACGCGGTTATTCAGGCAACGGAATTTACAAAGGCTACTGAAGTCAACGCCCTTGCCATAACCAAACTTGATGGTACTGCTCGCGGAGGTGTGGTGATCGGCATTTCCGATGAATTCCGCATCCCGGTGAAATACATTGGCGTTGGTGAAAAAATTGGCGACCTGCAGGTTTTCAATAAATCCGAGTTTGTGGATTCCCTGTTCAGCAAAGCAAAGTCCACGGAATAATTTTCCGCTGAGCAAAGTCAGCGGCAATACGTTCCATTAAAAAAATTATTTCTCGTTCGATTCAACAACCTGTTGCTTTTTCGGCAAGGGAATTCGAAAGAACAATTGATAATTAAATCCCCAGGTGTTAGCTCCATCTGTACTGCCGTAACCCGGCACATCGGAGGGCTTCATTAATCCTTTTTCGTTTGTTGAGAGGGCAAACTTGTAGCGGGCCGTATAGCCCAGCCAGAAGTATTTCCACATTTTAATCCGTATGCCCCCGGTCAATTCGAACCAGTTTGCCTGTGTGCCTGTGTTGGTCAGCACGTAATTGGTGGTATTCCAGGTATCGTTCTGATTGATGGTCAGCGTTTCATTAAAGTTGCCTGACGCATAGCGAACACCCAGGAACAACATGTTCTTCTCCGGATCCTTTTTCAGAAAATTGGCATCTACGCCCACACGCCAGTAGGTGCCGTCATTGGCGTAGGTTTCATTGGCCGAGGTATAGTTTCGGCTCCAGTTGCCGATCTCAGCCGTAAGAAAGTAACGGTAGAAGTCAATGTCTGCGCTGGCTTCCCAACCGTTAAAACTTTCATCCGTAGGTATGCGGATTACGCTGATAACATCAGTACCGAAACGGATGCCGGTTGGCTTCGCGCTTTTATCCCATTCCGTAATCTTCTTCTGGGCATTAACAGCCAGCGGAAAGCACAGCAGGAGCAATATGATTCTATTTGAAAACAGCAAAGTTTGTAATTGGTGGGTCCTGAACAGAATCACGAACAACTTTCACTTGCGAGAAAGTGGTTGCCATATTCGATAGATCATCAAACAATGTCAATCCGCTGCACAACTGATACTCATTCCATGCGGTACGGGTATGTGCTACGGTGATTGTTCGCACCGTGCCATCGGTAAACGTAAGGGTGACAGTCGTTGAAGGCGCTGCCACATTCAGCGGCACCGCCAGGCTGGAAACGGGTCTTGCCGGAAAGAAATACTCCACCGGATAATCAAATGCTACATCGGCCAGCTGCACCGTGTCTGCTACTTCAGTGCCGTTTCGCAGCTGCCTGAAGGCCAGCTTCATCATATTGGTACGCGGGCAGCGCAGGGCTTCAATGGTTGTATTCAATTGGGTTGGTACTGGTTGCCTTGCGCTGACCAGGCGGACCGAGTCAAATTCATGCAAGTTGATCTGCAGGTTTGACAGCTGGGTACTAAGCCCACAGTCTTCTGAAACAAACCGCACATCCGATTCATAGGCCAGTATCAGGCGGTAATCTCCAAAGGTTGTACGAAGGATAAAGTCGGTTGTTATTTCAAACGGGTTTAATGGCAAAACAATACCGGATGCCAGCCGGAAAGGATAAAAGGTGCTGTCGGAGGCGCCTGTTGTAATCCCCAGTATGGCCAGGGTATCGGCATCACCATCGTATAATTTTTTAAAGGAGATACTCACCTCATTATTGGCCAGCTGATAGCAATCCGGCTCGTTGAGGCATGAACCCAACAACACCAGTAAAACAAACCAATAAGCCTTTTTCAGCATCATTTCCGGGCCTAAAGATAAACGATACCCGGCAGGGCCAAATTTCGTGCCTGCTTATTTTTCGTACTTTTGCAGGCCTTATCCGGATTGTTGTGAAGACGAAGGGAAACAAGAATACCAAAGTAAACATCGTTACGCTGGGCTGTTCGAAGAACCAGGTCGATTCCGAGGTGCTGCTCACCCAGCTGCGCGGCAACGGCATCCATGCCGTTCATGAATCAGCCGAAGACGATGCACGTGTGGTGGTGATCAACACCTGTGGTTTTATCGATAATGCCAAGCAGGAATCCATCGATACCATCCTTCGCTATGTCGATGCCAAGGAAGAAGGCATAGTTGACAAAGTATATGTTACCGGTTGCCTTTCCGAACGCTACAAAGACGATCTCGAAAAAGAAATCCCGGATGTGGACGCCTGGTTTGGTACACGCGACCTGTCGCGTTTGCTCAAACAATTCAAGGCGGATTATAAACAGGAGCTGGTTGGCGAGCGTATTCTCACCAACCCGGGGCACTATGCCTACCTGAAAATATCCGAAGGCTGCGACCGCCCGTGTTCGTTCTGCGCCATTCCTCTGATGCGCGGCAAACACGTTTCACGCCCGATTGAAGAACTGGTGCTGGAAGCCAAAAACCTGGCACGCCAGGGCACCAAAGAATTGCTGCTGATTGCACAGGATTCTACGTATTACGGTCTCGATCTGTACAAGAAAAGAAACCTCGCGGACCTGCTGAAACATCTGTCGGATGTGGAAGGCATTGACTGGATACGCCTCCACTATGCATTCCCCACCGGCTTCCCGCTGGATGTGCTGGATGTCATGGCCGAGCGCCCGAACATCTGCAACTACCTGGATATTCCCTTGCAGCACGCATCAACACGCATGCTGCAACTGATGCGCAGGGGAACCACCCGTGAAAAAACCGAGGAGTTGCTGCAAACCATCCGCAGCAAAGTGCCCGGCATTGCCATACGCACCACACTCATCGCAGGACATGCCGGTGAAACCGAAGAAGATTTTCAGGAGATGCTCGACTTCGTGGAGAAATCCCGCTTCGACCGGCTGGGTGTCTTCACCTATTCGCATGAAGAGAATACACACGCCTACAGTTTGAAAGACAATGTACCTGCAGTTGTGAAACAGGAGCGTGCCGATGAGATCATGGAATTGCAGCAAAGTATTTCGTTGGAATTGAACCACGAGAAAATCGGCAAAACCTTCAAGGTACTCATCGACCGGAAGGAAGGGGGTGAGTTTATCGGGCGTACCGAATATGATTCACCGGAAGTGGATAATGAAGTGATAATCGATGCTTCCAAAAACTATTTGCGGATGGGTGATTTTGTCAAGGTAAAGATCACTTCATCAACCGAGTTTGACCTGATGGGAGATGTGGTGGAATGACATTCATGTAATAATTGAAGACCTTGTCTGCCATTAGGCGTTATTTGCGTATGTTTTTTACCGACACTGCCTGTTGTTGAACCATGCAAAGCGAGAAGATTCCTTTTGATGCCACCGGTGCGTTTTCTTCCTTCTTCCTGGACTACATTCATCAAAAGGATTCGCTCAAACCCTTCTACCATCGGTTTCCTTCGCGCGATCAGTTCAACGAGCAGCTGAACGAAAAAGCCGCTGCATACTCCGCCTCCAGCAGACAAACACTCGTAGCCGCCCTGCACCGTCAATACGATGGCTACAATCTGCCTGAACAGGTTATCAAAAATCTCAATGCCCTCGCGCAACCGGGCACGTTCACGGTTACTACCGGACATCAATTGAACATTTTTACCGGGCCGCTATATTTCATTTACAAGATCATAACGGTTATCAACACATGCCGACAACTGAAAGATGCCTATCCGCAACACCATTTTGTGCCGGTATACTGGATGGCCTCGGAAGATCATGACTATGAAGAGATCAAATCATTCCGCCTGGATGGAAAGAAATATACCTGGGAAACCAAACAGCAGGGTGCTGTAGGAAGATTTCACACAAAGGATTTTAACAAGCTGCTGAATGAGGTGCCAGGAAATACAGAACTGTTCAGGAAAGCCTATACGCAACATGAAACACTGGCCGGAGCTGTTCGCTATTACGTGAACGAATTATTTGGTGAGGATGGATTGATTGTTATTGATGGAGATGATCACGCGCTGAAACAACTGTTCATTCCGGTGATGGAACAGGATCTCTTTCATCACATCACCCAGCAGCAGGTAAACGACACCAATGCTGCCCTGGAAGCGAGCGGATATAAAGCGCAGGTATATTGTCGTGAAATCAACTTCTTCTACCTCGATAACCAACTGCGCAGCCGTATCGAAAAAACCGATAGCGGATTTGCCGTGGTTGACACGCCACTGACGTTCAGCAACGATGAAAT
>JALOMI010000083.1 GCA_025455465.1 Cyclobacteriaceae bacterium
TGAGCTTACCAATGATATCGATCTCATCTGGCGAAACATCGACCCTCTGCTGAAAAATATGCATCTCGAGGCAACGGTGTGCGAGCTGGCAGATGTTGCTGGTGCAGAGAATTTTATCATCAATCTTCAAGAGGCGGAGTTGCCGGCTTATCTCCATTATCACAACATCGACCACGTTCGTGATGTGACTGAAGCTGCTATGCGAAATGCGAACGAAAGTGAGCTGAAAGACGAAGAGCGAATGCTTCTGCGCACGGCTGCACTATACCACGATTCCGGATTCACGATTTCCAGCCGTAATCATGAAGAGCACGGATGTACCATTGCACGGGAATCATTGCCACGTTTTGGCTATTCAACAGAACAAATCGATGCTATTTGTTCCATGATTATGGCCACTAAAGTACCACAGACCCCCAAAACCAAGCTGGAAAAAATTCTGTGTGATGCGGACCTGGATTACCTGGGAAGGGAAGATTTTTATGATGTAGGAAGACGCCTGTATGCGGAGATGCAGGAACGCGGCCTGGTAGAGACTGAAAGGGAGTGGAACCTTATACAGAAAACATTTTTAGAAAACCACCGCTATCATACGGTATGGGCGCAGCAGCATCGCGAGATAAAAAAACAGGAATACCTGCAGGAAATTTATCAGAAGCTGAAGCGCTGATACGATCAGTTAAGCAGTAACCGGATCCAGAACACGGTCTACAAAGTACATATCCACCTCACCGATATTTTTGGCTGAAATCTTTCCGCGGTGATGGCATTCAAAGAAGTCTTTTACCTGCTCATACGTTGAATTGGAGATATTTACTTTGCCGGGTTCACCGCCCGATTCCATGCGGCTGGCAATATTTACGGTGTCGCCCCAGATATCGTAAGCATATTTTTTCTTTCCTACGACACCGGCTACAATCGGACCGGTGTGAATGCCTATCCGTAGTTCCCATCCCTGCTCTCCACGGTTGGCACGTTCTTTTATTTTTCTGTACATATACTCTTGCATGGCCATGGCCGCTTTAACGGCATCCAGCGGGTGTGTGTTGTTAGGCGTGGGGATGCCACCGGCACACATGTAGGCATCACCAATCGTCTTAATCTTCTCCAGTCCGAAGCGCTCCACGATTTCATCGAAGGCCACAAAGTAATCGTTGAGTTCAGCCACCAATTCCTGCGGAGTGAGTTTGCCGGCAATGGAGGAGAAGCCCTTAAAGTCAGTGAACAATACGGTAACCTGGTCGTAATAGCGCGTGTGGGCTTTTCCCTGCGTCTCGAGTTCTTTGGCGGTTTCTTCCGGAAGAATATTTAACAGCAATTCCTTGGAGCGGTCGCGTTCTTTCTGGATAATCTTATTGGTCTTACGTACATACTTATAGCGGTTGTAAATGCCTCCGATCATAAAAATAAGCAACACCCCTGCAACGGCAGCAATAACGTTGATGATGCGTGCTTGCTTAATGGTGGCTTCTTGTAATTCCTGCTGTTTGGTTAGGTAACCTATTTCTGATTCTTTTTTTCCGATGTCGAAGCTGAATTGCAGAGCCTGCATTTTTTTAGCTTCATCGGTGTTGTATAGTGTGTCTTTCAGACGGGTGAATCTGGATTCATAATCGTAGGCATTTTTGAAGTCGCCAAGCTTGGAGTAGGCAATCGAGAGGCCTTCATAAATCTGACTGGTTTCCTGACGCGTTTTTATTTCTTCACTGATTTTTTGGGCTGCGCGGTAGGTTTCAATAGTATTTAACACATCACCTTTTAGTTCGAATGACTTGGCTTGCATGATATAACTCTTCACCAGGTCCATTTTTGAATCCTGGCTTTTGGATATCGAAATGGCTTCGTTATGATAACGAAAAGCTTTTTCAAACTCATTTTGTGTGGCATAGATAAAGCCGATATAACTCAGGGAGTATGCAGATTCAACAGTGCCTTGGTCGATTTCAAGGGAACGTTCAAAATAGGGTAGGGCATTACGATAAAATCCTTTCTTGAAATAGATTTCACCGATGTTACCAGAGACAATTGAGATATACGTATCGAGCCTAAGCTCTTCAAAAAGAGGCAGTGCACGTTGATAATAGTTAAGTGCATCTGAGATGGTTTCTTGTTTATTGATATACACACTACCGATATTATTCAGGTTTGTTGCTATTCGTAGTTTGTCATTAATTTCCTCGGCAATGGTTAGCGATTGTAAGTGGTAGTCAATGGCTTTCGAATCATCACCTATACGGTTGTAAACACTCCCCAGGTTATTAAGGATATTCGATATTCCATCCTTATTGCCCAGCTCCCGAAATCGAGCCAATGACCGGTTAAAATGTTCAATAGCTTCCTGAAAAAGACTTTTACTGGAATAAGCCTGACCGAGCAACTTTGAGGCAAGTGCCATCCCCCTTATAAAATTAAGTGAGTCTGCTTGAGAATATGCACGATTACCATAGCTAATGGCTTCCTCGTTATCCTTGTCATAAAAATATAAAGTACCAATTTCCACCAACGTATTGACCCTGTTGGTATCATATTTCAATGAAGGCAAAATAAGTTTGAGCCGGTCAATTTCCGGATCTGGTGTTTGTGCTTTCAGCGGTTCAAGGAGAACCAGTCCCGAAATCAACATCAGAAGAGGCAAAAGGTAGTTCATTGCGCCCATGAAAATACGAATGATTTTCATTTATTGGGCTACTCGTCAACATTGATAAAAAAAGGATGAGCGTTTAGCCCATCCTTTTTTTTCGATTGTTTAAGGTTTTGCTAATCAGACTGCTTGAAGATGCGGAGGATCTGCATACCGCTGCTGGTTCGAACATTGAGGATGTACAAGCCGCGGTTCAAATCACTGAAATCCAATTCCAGTCTACTTTCATCACTATGCCAGGTTGATTGTACCGGAATTACCCGGCCCAGTCCGTCATAAATCATCAGTGATGAATTTGTTGGTTGTTGAGACTGTCCGTTCAGGATCAGGTTCAGCCTATTGCTCACCGGGTTAGGATAGGCAGTTACTGACACAGTTTCGGTCATTAGTGACTCTGTCGAGGATTCGGTTGTCTGAGCGCTGGTAAACCGCTGACGGGCATTTTCACCACCCGACTTCGAACGAACAGCCACAGTCAAGGCAGCCCAGGTTTCTGTACGGGAAGCCACTGCCGTGCGTGTTCCGGTAGCACCTTCATTCGGCTGAATAAAATAGGCCAGCATATTTGACGTGAGACCTTCCTTGTTATTAGGGTCATCGTAAACTTCAATCGAACCCGGTGCAGGTGTATACGTTGCATTTGTCTTGTTGGTGTAGAAATTCATCACCAGGGAATTACAACCGGTAGTTTGCACGGAAGGAGCAACTACATTGATTGAGCGAGGTCCGGAATTTCCTGCAGCGGCTGCTATCGGGCTGCCGGGATCGGCACCGGAGATGCGGGTAATACCCATGGCCCACTTCGGACTGGCTGAGAGATTG
Organism: Cyclobacteriaceae bacterium; assembly: GCA_025455465.1. Classification (GTDB taxonomy): domain Bacteria; phylum Bacteroidota; class Bacteroidia; order Cytophagales; family Cyclobacteriaceae; genus UBA2336. The sequence goes on from JALOMI010000083.1 coordinate 3,464, forward strand.
AAAGCATATGTCTGTGTTTCAAAAGCAGTTGCGAATTTGTAATACGTTACAACACCGACATTGTTACCCTGGTTGGCTTGTGCAATAAAGGTCCAGCCGACAGGAGGTGTTATTGTAGTGCCGGTACCTTTTTCATAGGTAAGTCCAATAATTAGCAAGTCGCCTTCGGACGTTCCTGTTGGTGCTGAAATTACAGCCGGTCCGTTGGCGCCTTTTCCCATAGAAGTGTTAAAAGATACAATTTCAGGTGCGGCTGCACAGTTGATAGTCAGATCGGTTGTTGCAGAAGCAGCATTATAGTTGGCATTGCTTGCCAGACTGGCAGTAACGGTATAGGTACCGCGCTCTGTTGGAGGTTCACTGGTAGGCCCGTAAACGGTGGATCCTTTACCGGCATAGCTGAATGTTAGCAGTGCGGATAGATCTTCGCGGTTATCACCTGTTCCGATGCCGTATGCCACCGCAGTTGCAGCTTTAGGCTGCCCATCAGCCGTAAAGACATAAGGGGTATTGGTGAAGGTAATGGTCGGTGTTGCCGTGTTGACGGCAAGCTGACCGAAATCACCGTCTACAACAGTATAATTGGCTGGTTCAATCAGCACTACGCTCGGGATTATCGAATAGGTGCCTGCACTAATCAGTCCTGTGGAAGGGAATAAGTTGTCATCCTTCTTCAGCTGAAAGCTGACAGACTCAACGACTGTCTCTTCATTTTCTTCAATGACAACCTCATTCATATCGATATCCACAAATTCGGAAGTGTAGATAAAACCTTCAAACTCGGCTGCATAAACCGGGGCGTCTTCTCCATAGGTTATCGCATCCGGCTCAGCCGAAGTGTTTACTGTCAGGGTAGCAGGTTTTATTTCCAGATTGCCTGGTAAGTAGGAGACCAGAACGTTGCGGTTCTCAAAGGAGCCAGGAACGATGAAATGATTACCTACAGTGATTCCCGTTACCAAGTTGATGGAATAGAATGCCAGGTTGCCATCATCAGTTTCATCCTCGGGGATATCCGCTCCGTAATCGAAGTAGAATTTACCGTTGATTTCAACTTCATTGGCATTGTCCAGATCGAATTCACTGAAAATAACCAGAACGTTGCCCAATTCATCGGTTTCTTCGGTGCCTGCTTCCGGTTCACCGTTGATGATGTTTCGGCCATTGATGATGTTCCTGCCGTTGATGATGGTTCGGGCATTAATGATGTTTCGGCCATTGATAATGTTGCGGCCATTGATGATGACACGGCCGTTTATAATATTCCTTCCGTTAATGATGGTTCGGCCGTTGATAATATTGCGACCGTTAACGGATGCTTCCGATAAATTTGCCAGAATTTCATCCCCATTCTGGTTTTGATCCTTGTACTCAAAGAAGGAGGACAATGGAACATCATACACCGTGTTAATGATGTTACGGCCGTTGATGATATTTCTGCCGTTGATGATGTTGCGACCGTTGATAATATTTCTGCCGTTGATGATATTCCGGCCGCTGATCATGAAACTCAGGTTAACCAGATCAGCATTGATGATATTCCTGCCATTAAAGACCTGGGCATCAAAGAGACCCAGCGGAAGGCTGTCTTCTTCTTCACCGGTAGCTGCTTCCTTGATTACTTTGGCACGCATCAGATCAACCCGGTATAAGTCTAAAAGATTAGATTTCAACTGAGCGACATTCAGCATCTTAGCCTCATCGGCAGCAGCAATGATAACTTCATGTTGAATTGCATCGCTTACGGATTCACCGTAGACAAGCGCATTTGAACCGGTCAGATCAAGCGGCTTGAGTACAATCGGCAACGGATCTACACTGATTACCCCACGGGTGTAATTTTTTCCAGGGAATCCGGAATAAACAACCTGATCGCCAGCAATTGTGCCCGCATAAATAAAGAAGTCACTGAAGGCAAAGCCGGTTAGAGGGTGTGAGGGAGTGATTGAATACGTTCCTACGGGTGCAAGGTCGCCACCAAAATCATTAATGGTACTTCTGATTGAAACCAATTTAAGGGCTGTGTTGACATCATGTGGATCGAGTGTCAAACCAATATCGGCCAGAGTGAGTGAGCTGTTCTCCCAGGTTTGTGAAATTTCATTGTATACCTGGATGTTGAGCGTAAAAGGATCAATATGCTGACCGTATTTCTTGGTAATATTATTCGCGATAAGCGCTACGGTCTGTTTCACTACGTCATTGAAAAATTCAGGACCTGCGGTACCACCGTCTGTTCCAATATCGGATATTGGATCGTTCACTACTGTCACCGGAGGATTGCCATCAAAGGGAGGAACGATAACTTCCAGTTCACCGGTTTCAGTATTTAACGAGGAGATCAGCAGTTGATCACGTAAAAAGACTTTTGATCCCTCATAAAGATTTTTTCCTTGGATGATAATGGTGATTTGCTCAATACCAATTTTGTCCTTGTCGAAGATTAATTTCAATTCACTTGGTTTCGGTGCTGCAAGCGTTAACAAGGCTCTGTCAGCGCGTACCAATCCGGAACCGGAATTCACATCGGGCCCGGGCTCATGCATATCCTCAGCCGTGCTGGTGAAAACCTTGCGGAGGTCAGCCGGTAAACTGATACCAACACCACTCGACCAGTTATTTCCGTCAAGATGTTTAGGGGTGCTTTCCGGATAGTATTTTTTACGGGCTTGCTTCACCAGTGCAGCAACAGCTGCGGCATGAGGCGCAGCTGCGGATGTACCGGCAAAGTTTGGAAAAGCGTCATCTTCCAGATTGGGAGCGCCTAATCCAACGGTAGTGTTAACACCGTTTGGTGCTGTAAAATCAGGCTTGTTCCGAACGACACCTTCGGTTTGAGTTCCTCCGCGGGATGAAAAGGAAGCAACCGTAAACGGTACTGTGCCCTCAGGTACGGGATTGAAATTGAAGACAGTTGTATTACTGTAAAGTACTGCACCGACAGTCATCGCACCTTCGGCATTCGCCTGACCGACAATCGTGGAAGCGCCTGTAAAGTATTCATTATTATCTTCCGGTTTGATGTCACCGCGGAAGACGACATACTTGAATTTGACAGCTGCTCCGCAAGGATTGGTAGGATTAGCAGGATCACATTCATGTGCGATCAGCAATTCAACATCAGTTTTCGAAGTCACCGAGAAGGATAGGATTTCATACGGGTCACCACCCGTGTTAACACGGTTAAAGCCAAAGAGTGCAGAGTTTTGGTAGTTCACCAGATAAATATCCAGGTCATAAGCTGTACCAGCCTGATCAATTGAATACACGTCATTTTCCCAGTGAAGCGCAATTGTATAGGTACCCGGATAAACAGTTAGGCGCTGCTTTTGATCACCACCGCCAAAATCATGTACTACACCTGGCCTTGGAAGCACGACTTCTGATTCCATTGGTGTAAATAAACCTTCGTAGGATTTACTGCCAAAGTTTCCGGCTGCCGTGAAATAGGATACACCACCAGCAGTTACTTCATTCACCGCGCGCGCGACTTTTCCATCGGTAAAGAATGGTTCAGCGATATAGGTGATATCATCAACAATCACATCACTTCCGGCTGCTGCCAAATCACGGATGCCTTCAGCAAAATCACTGGCGGTGATGAAACCTGTACGGAAACCAAGCTGGGCTCCAGGAGCAACATCATGAATGATTTGCATCATGGCACGGCCTTCATCGGTGCCAATACCATAGCGCCTGGGGAATTCGCGATAGAAAAATAAGTTATCAGGTATGTCTCCCTCCGCAACATCCAATCCGGAAAACATGAACTGCTTTGATTCACCATTCATCACTTCACCGTCAAAGGTTAACGGGTTAACCCTGAATTCCGGACCGGGCCGATTAGGATTATTAGCATAACTATCCGAAAGGACTCCGATTTTTACTGAGCGCCCGTCAATGGGTTCATCTCCTTCAAAGTGGGAGTAGCCGATCTTGACCAGGTCAGAACGCATCGCTTCATCACCTTGTGTGGTGACAATACCTTTGTTGGCCACCGGTGGAAAAGCCGGGCGCACATAGTTAATATCTTGCTTCCATTGATTGAGTTGAAGCAGTTTATCTATAGGGATGAATCCTGTGATGATGAAGGCGCTGGGATCTTCCTTTATTTCATCTTCACCGGCAGGTGTTTCAAAATTGTATTGCAACAGGATATTTTTCACCTGTTCGAACTTTCCGGCAAAATAAATTACTTCAATCAGTACCAGGTTGTTGTCAATGTAAAACACTTCATTGGTTTCTACCTGTTGTCCTTGGCCGACAACAATTTCATACAGTGCAGTAAGTTCGGATCCAATCAGTTCGTACACTTTTCCCTGTGAACAAATACCAAACAGCTGCCGGTCATTGACGGTAACGGTGAACGAAGTTGGGGTTACACACGCCCCTGGTATGGTTACGGTGATAATATCACCTTGAGTAACTAATACTTGAGTATATGGTGCGGGAATAGGTTGTCCGTTAAGGGCAAAGGCCAGGTTATCACTGGAAGATGTAACGTAATCGAGAAGATTGGCGTAGCTGGTATTTCCTCCGTTTTCTAAGCTGCACAGAACAGCATCCCGGACTTCGAGCGTGGCTGGTTCAGAAACGGATACGCTGAGTTGACATTCCGTAGGATCACATTTGCCAGAATTGCCGACAGCAACAGCAAGGGTTCCTGAGGTAGTCCATTTTACGGTTACGGATTTGGATCCCTGACCGGAGATAATTTCTCCACCGGTGGCTGTCCAGTTATATGAGGTTGCTCCGGCAGGCACTGTATAGGTGGTTGTAGACCCTGCACAGACAGTTGTCTCCCCGCTGATGTCGCAATTAGGATCAAGATCGATGGCTTCCGAAGCAGCCTGAACGGAGCGGTCTTGGCTGCCCACAGCCTTACCGTTAAGTGCCACAAGTCTTGTATGATACGGAGAGCCGTTTATGCTGGAAGCCGAATTACCGGCACCCCACTCTGCAGCGCTGGAGATGTGACCGCCCCAGGCAAATACAACGGTATTGTTTTTTGAATTTCCGGGAATTGAAAAAGTTATGCGTACACGTGTACTGGACGATGATGCTGAATAATTTCCTTCAGTATAAGTTACATTGGTGATGGTAGCGCCCCATGCACTGATTCTTTTTTCAGTATTGGTCAGATTATTGAAACTATTTGCGGCAATAGAACTGACAGTTGAAGCTCTTAACTGAAAGCTACTGGTAGGATTGCCCGCTGCAGGAATGACATTTTCACAAATGCGATCATAACTGGTAATATAATCAATAGCTGTTTTGCCATTGGAGCGAATATCCCATTCTATATCCAGGGTCTGATTATTGCCGGCAGCAATTCGCGTGATAGTCACACGGTAAGGAATAGATTGACCTTCAAAAAAGTGGCTATTGGAAGAGTTGGAGTTACCGGTAGCCCAGCTAACCGGGTTGATCGGATCATTGTTTATACCTCCATTTTGACCTTGTTCCAGTCGAACAGTAGGACTGCTATTTTGACCAAAGCCGGACAATGAAAGGACAAAAACCAAAAGCAACGAAGAGCATACCGTCTTCGCGGTCAGGTTAATGGTAGAGTTTTTCATAACAATGGGGTGGTTTGAGAGGAGACGCTTCAGTGGTTTGAGTAAAGACACTATTGACATAAGCCAATTGTTTAAGTTTAGAAAGCCAACCAATCGATCCGGGAACAGGACAGTACAGAAAAGGTAAGAATACCGGAACTTAGGTACATAAAAGTAAGGAATAATACTTTTTACACAATCAATTGTAACCGCTGGAGCAGGAAATTGCTGATAATAGTTCAAAATTCCGGGTAATGAATCAATTACCCATCCTGTTTTTCAGAAAATCCAATGTAAGATTTGCGGTGATTTCAGGGTCCTCCTCCATGGGTATATGCCCCGAATCGGGCTGGGTTTCAAGGATTGAACCGGAGATTATCTGGTGAAACTGCTCTCCATGAGCTACTGGTATCCAGGCATCTTTTTCTCCCCATATAATCAGCGTTGGTATATTCAGGGTGGCAAGGTCTGTAATCCTGCTGGTAGCACGTTGCTGTAGTCGTTGTACTGTTGCCGCACGGTTTCCTTCACGCAGGATTAAATCATAATAACGGTCAATCAATTCCTCTGTGATTAGTGATGGTTTGGCATATACTTGTTCCAGGTTCATCCGAAAAAGAAACCGGGGTGTGCACTTAACCAGCATGTTGGCCAGCACTTGGTTGCCCAGGATGCGGAAGATCCAAGGCCGTGAAGATTTTTTAGCGTCTTTCGTTGGTGCAGCAGACCAGAATCCGGCAGCATCAATCAGCACAAGCCGGCCGATACGTTCAGGCTGTTGTAAGGCCATCGTCCAGGCAACTTGTCCACCCATGGAGTTGCCGGCCACTGAAAAGTGATCAATGCTGAGACTGTCAGCCAGTGCGAAAAGTAATTCGGCATAGGCATCTGTACTGTATTGGGCAGAAGGTGATGGGCCGGTAAGTCCGTGACCAGGAAGATCCATAGAAACGGTTGTAAATTCACGGCTCAGTATTTCTTCCCATTCGTTCCAGGTATGCAGTGAAGAAAAGCTTCCATGAATTAGCATCACTGCTGGGCCATGCCCACGTATGCGTATGTGCATCCTTGCATCACCTACATTTAGCCAGCGTGATTCAGCGGAGAAGTATTTTGGCTCCAGTTTTTCAAGTGGAATGTCACTCCGGTACAGCAGAAGGAGCAGTACTGCCGGAACTGCAATTACACTAAGCAGAAACCAACGAAGGAGATTCTTCAAAGGCTGTGGTATTGACATGGATCAGAAAAGTAATTTTTGACTTTATTTCGTCATCCTGATTTCGTCAAAAACATTTCCCTGTGCATCCAGCTGCTGTAGGGTCAAGGTTTTACCTTTAGTTTCAATCATGGTGAACGAGTGAATATGCGATACCACACGCTTCATGAAGGGCACCCAGTTTTCTTTTGGTTCGTGTTTCCACAATTCCGGATTTTAGGTTATACCAGTATCGTATAAAGCCCGTCCACCGGCACCGGTAACTACATAGACTACCCCGTTGGCTTTTGTATTGGTTTTGCCGTCAAACAAGGTGTCCAGTGAAAACGTACCATTGACGCGCCCCTCCGGTGAAATAAGATAAAGCTCTTTTTTGGCATCTTGCTCAGGAGCAAATTTCAGTGGAACACTGCGCTGGTAGTTATGTACGTGCCCCGTTAGCACCATGTCAACTCCCAGCCGTTCCAGCACGGGTGCCAGCAACCGCATCCGCTGATAGTTATAATGGGCTTTACTCGTGTTGAAACCGGGGTGATGGAATGCTACGATTTTCCAGTCAGCCTTACTGGAATTCATATCTTCGATCAGCCATTGCATCAGTGTGGGATCCAGCGGATTAATGTAATCGTTGGCATCAAGGCAGGCGATGTGCACGTTTCCGTGATCAAAGGAAAAGTTGGCCATCTTCGGAAAACGTGGAGATGTATTCTTACTGAAGGCTTTCACTTTGGCATCGGCACCGGTAACACGAACAGTTTCTGATGGCACGGGAGCATTTAACGGCAGATCGTTGTAATAAAAATAAGCCATGCCGTCATCATATTTATCAAGGTCTTCGCTGTATACATCGTGATTACCCAGCAACATGTAGAACGGCACTGATTTCATCAGCGGAGCCCCTGTTTCGGGTGAGCCGGCTGCGGTCAGGTAAAATGGAAAGAAATTTTTACGGTATTCATGTTCCTGCCCGCGCACATAGACATTATCACCCGTTACCAGTACAAATTGCGGTTTTTGCAGCGATACCTGGTAGGCAATTTCAGCCTGCTGGGGGGAACCTGTACCGCAGTCACCGAAGACAGCAAAACGGGTTTCCGGTTTTTTGGTACGGGTGTCAAAAGTTGCTTCAGCTACAGCCTGTTTGTTAAGGCTCACGCGATAGGTGTACGTCTCATCAAATTTCAAACCGGTAAGCGGGGCTCGGTA
>JALOMI010000084.1 GCA_025455465.1 Cyclobacteriaceae bacterium
GCTGATGGACCTCGATGAAAACAGCTACCAGGGAGGCATCGATATGGGTTATCATCCCATCGCCTGGTATCATGACTATGACGGTGGCCGTGCCTTCTACACCGGTGGCGGCCACACCCGGGAGTCGTTTTACGAAGAAGACTTTCTGAAACACCTGCTGGCCGGCATCCAGTATGCCATCGGCAAGAATGCCAAACCCGATTTTTCAAAAGTGAAAACGCAGCGCGTTCCGGAAGCCAACCGTTTCGAAAAGAAAATGCTGGTAGTGGGTGAATTCACCGAGCCTACCGAAATGACCATTCTTCCTAACCTGGATATTCTCATTGCTCAACGCAGAGGTGAAATCCTGTTGTATAAAAATGGTGACTCCACTGTGCGTGAAATTGCCAAACTCGATGTGTACTGGAAAACCGAGGTGCCCGGAGTGAATGCCGAAGAAGGCCTGATGGGCCTGCAGAAAGATCCGAATTTTGCGAAGAACGGATTTGTGTTTGCGTTCTACAGTCCGAAGGATAAGGAAGTAAACCGATTGTCACGTTTCAAGTTTGCCAACGACCAGCTTGATCTTTCCAGCGAGAAAATTATTCTTGAACTCTATTCCCAGCGCAACATCTGCTGCCACACCGGTGGCTCCATCGCCTTTGATAAGGATGGAAATCTCTACCTGTCAACCGGTGATAACTCCACACCGTTTGACCAGCCAACCAAATACAAAAACAACGGTTATGCTCCACTGGATGACCGTGAAAACATGATGCAGTTTGACGCGCGGAGAAGTTCAGGCAATACCAACGACCTGCGCGGAAAAATCATCCGCATTAAGGTGAATGACGATGGCACTTACAGCATTCCAAAAGGAAACCTTTATCCTGAAGGAACAGAAGGCACCCGTCCGGAAATCTATGTGCAGGGCAACCGAAACCCCTACCGCATTTCGGTCGATCAGAAAACCAGTTTTCTCTACTGGGGTGAAGTAGGCCCGGATGCCAACGCAGACAGCCTGGATAAACGCGGACCGCGCGGCTATGATGAAGTCAACCAGGCGCGCCAGGCGGGCAACTTTGGCTGGCCTTACTTTGTCGGGAACAACTATGCGTACTGGCAGTTTGATTACAATAACAACCGGTCCGCATTTGCGTTCGATCCGGCTAAACCGGTAAACAACTCACGCTATAATACGGGTATTAAAGATCTCCCTCCGGCCCAGCCGGCTTTCATATGGTATCCGTACGGACCTTCCCCTGACTTCCCGCAAGTTGGTACAGGCGGAAGAAACGCAATGGCTGGTCCGGTCTATTATTCCGATATGTTCCCGGCTGCTTCGCGTTATCCTTCGTATTACGATGGAAAGCTGTTCATCTACGATTGGGTGCGCGGCTGGATCAAAGCGGTGACCATGCAACCGAACGGTGACTTCGATAAGATGGAGCCCTTCATGCAGGGTATTGTGTTCAATGCGCCTATGGATATGGAAGTCGGCCCTGACGGCAAACTCTATGTGCTGGAATATGGTAACGGATGGTTCACTAAAAATGCCGACTCCGGTTTGTCACGCATTGATTTTAATGGCGGCAACCGCACACCCGTGGTGCAATCCATCACCGTAAATAAAACTTCCGGCACCGTTCCGCTGCAGGTGACTGTGACAGCCACCGCATCCGATCCGGAAAATGATCCGCTGGTGTACACCTGGGATCTGGGCAATGGTGAGCAACAGGTAACCAAAGAACCCCGTCTGGAGTACACCTACAATAAAATCGGTGATTACACCATCCGCCTGGAAGTATCTGATCCCGGCCAGTTACGCGGCCGCAGTAAAGGCATTTCAGTGTATGCAGGAAATATCGCACCGGAAGTATCCATTCGCTTCAAAGGCAACAGCACCTTCTACTTCCCCGGCAAAGATGTTCAGTATGCGGTGAGCGTGAATGATCCGGATGATGCAGAAGCCGGAAAAGATTTAAGCGATCTGATTGTTTCTGCCGACTATGTTTCCGGTCTCGATCAGGCCGAAGCGTCACAGGGACACCTGGTGATGACGGAAGCCATGATCGGCCGCGGACTGATCAGTTCGCTTACGTGTAAAACTTGTCACAAAGAAAGTGAAGCCTCCATCGGTCCGGCTTATACGGAAGTAGCCAAGAAATACCGAAGAAGCCTCGATGCAACCGATTACCTGCTGAACAAAATAAAAAACGGTGGCAGCGGTGTATGGGGCGAAGTAGCCATGCCGGCCAACCCGGATCTGAAAGAAGACGATGCGCGCAAGATCATCGCCTACATTTTAGGCCTCGGCCAGACAGCATCCGAGAAAGGCAGCCTGCCGCCCAGCGGAAAAGTAAATGCTACCGTTGGCAAACCGGTATCCGATAACGGAGTATTCATCCTGACAGCCACCTTTACGGATCGTGGCGGAGATAATATCCGGCCGCTGACCACCACCGCCAATGCCACGTTACGCAATCCCAAAATAGGCATGGATCAGGCACAGAGTCTGAATAACTTTTCGAAGATGAGCTTTGACGGCATGACGCTCATGCTCATTCCGAAAGAGCAAGCTTCTTTCTCCATCCCCGGAATTGATCTGACGGATGTGAGCATGCTGCAGATTGTGGGTGGCGGACAGGAACTAAGCAAGAAGGGATTTGCCGTTGAACTTCGTCTCGATAAACCGGATGGAGAAAAAATCGGTGAGTCTGTATTTAAAATTTCAATTCCCGGTCAAGGCGGATTCCTGGCGGGTGTAGGCATCGTGCCGATCAAAGCAGTGACCGATGGGAAGAAGCATGATCTCTATATCGTCACACGCCCGCTGGCTGAAGACGAGGGTATTGCCGCAATTATGTCGGTGGAATTTAAAACACGGTAAAACGTCAATGGATTAATTCACTCAAAAACACCTCAGCCGGAAAACGCTGGGGTGTTTTGATTATAACCGGTTCTTCCGGTACTTCCTGAAAAAACAAACCGTCAAGCATGCGTCAGCTGAGCTTTGTATTCGCATCCATTTTATTTTTCATAACCATCATCCCCGCGGAAGCACAGGATGTTACCCAAAAACTCCGGGTTAATATAACCGGACCGTTAGGAAACGTACCGGTTGAAAACGCGCAGGTTATTCTTTCCCGTGAAGGCGTTAATGTCGTTGAGACTGTCACTGATGTGACAGGAAACTTTGAGTTTGAGAAAGTTCCCGTAGGGCGTTACCGGATTGACGTGAATCATGCCTCTTACTTCCCGTACACCAGCGAAGTGTTTTTACTGGCTGCCAAAGAATTATTCCTGACCATTGAACTGCGTGAACGCATCCGTGAACTGGATGAAGTTCAGGTGACGGCTACATCACGCAGTGTATACACAACACCCGGTATCAGCGAACTCTCTATTGAAAAAGCTACGCGCATCGCAGCCAACTATTTCGATCCCGTGCGCGTGACGACCGCTTTTCCAGGGGTGGTGATCGCCAACGATCAGAACAACGCCATCATTGTGCGCGGCAATTCACCGGAAGGATTGCTGTGGCGATTGAATGACCTGGATATACTGAATCCAAATCACCTGTCTAATGCCGGTGCGTTAGGGGATCGTCCGGCTGCCAATGGTGGTGGCGTCAATGTCCTCAGCACGCAGATGCTCGGAACTACCCGTTTTATCACCGGCAATTATGCACCAACGCTGGGTAATCTTCAGTCAGCTGTGGTGGATATGGAGTTGCGCGAATCAAGACAATCCGGCATTGCACATACACTCCAGGCCAGTGTTATCGGATTAGATTACGGCAGTGAAGGAACCATCGTACCCGATCGCCTGAGTTATACCTTCAATGCACGGTATTCAACCGTTGGCCTGCTCTCCGCAGCCGGTGTTGATTTTGGCGGTGAATCCATTTCGTTCCACGATGTGGCGGCCCAACTCGTTTACCGAACCAAGAAGCAAGGCGTGCTGAAAGGATTTTTTGTGACCGCGCTCAGCAAAAACGACTTCAAGACAAAACCGCAGGATGAATGGGAGACGGATAAAGATCGCTTTAACATCTACTACGAAGGCTCCGTGATGATTACGGGCCTTACCTTCGACACTCCGCTGAAGAACAATGCCCGGTTTAAAACCGGTATGGCCTGGTCGCGCACCGATCCGGGACGTTATGCCGATTTTATGGGAAACCCGAATGCGCCATTGCGCTGGGATGAACTGATGCAAAACAATCATTTAGGTTCTCAATTCGTCAGTTATCAAAAGCGACTGGGAAAAGCTGCCTTGCTGGAGCTTGGCAATTATTTCACCTTCTGGTATACCGACCTGTACCTGTATGAATATCCCACTCCGCTAAGCTGTCTTTTCTGTGCAGTGCCGAATGAAGGCATTTCGGATACATTCTCCACCTGGCAAACTGCTACCTATGCTAAGCTTACCCAACCTGTTGGTGAACGATTTACCACCACGCTGGGTGTTCGCGGTGTGAAGACCGGTATGTATTCAAAGTATTCCATAGAGCCGCGTTTATCCGTTGAGTATCTGATCAACGATCAGCAGAACCTCAGCTTATCCTATACCTCCTACAGCCGTCTGCAATCCCCTTCCATCTATCTCTCAACAGGTAACGAAAACCTGTTACCGACAAAATCACAGCAACTCACAATGGGATATCAGTGGTCGATCACAGAAGATTTGATGTTGCGGTTATCCGTTTATCATCAGTATTTATCCGATGTACCTGTACAGCCTGACTTTACTTTTTCGGTGATTAACCTGATGGAGCCGGTGGAGCGTGGCGGACTGGTCAATGAGGGTGCCGGAATAAATACCGGCATTGATGCCGTCATCGAAAAATCATTCTTTCAGCAGTTCTACCTGCTGGCCGGAGGAAGTTATTATCAGTCGCAGTACCGCGATGGCAGCGGGCAGTGGCGCAACACGCGTTTTGACGGCAACTACACCTTCAACCTGAGCGCGGGCAAGGAATGGAACAAACGAAAAGATAATGCCAATAAGACATTCGCAGCGGATACCCGGTTTATATACCTCGGTGGTTTGAATGAGATGCCGATACTGCCGCTGCTCTCCGGCTTTAACGGAAGAACTGTCTTTGATGAAGCGCAGGGTTTCGTGAACGCCATCCCGGATTATACCCGTCTTGACCTGAGGCTCAGCTGGCGCAAGCACAAACCCGGTTACACCCGCAGCATCATCCTCGACATGCAGAATGTGCTCAACCTGAAAAATGTGGCTTATCGCTACTTTGATGCCTACCAGCTTCAGCGCGCCACACAGTACAGCCTGGGCATCATACCGGTATTGGCTTATCGCGTGGAATTTTAGTCGGTCTGTTTAATCCTTTTGATCACTGGCTGAATTAATTACCATGCTGAAAAGGAATAAACTTGCAGGAAAAGACCATAGCAGGACTTTGCGATTAAATCCACTATCTCCCTTCGTATCCATCTGATAAAGCCAGCGAGTTCACTTAACCATCAGCTTGAATCGAAATAAATATACGATGAACCAATTACCTAAATTAAGTATCAATTCCATCCACCGCCAAGCACCTTATATAAGTTAACACGACCATTAAAGGTTCTTCTCTTCAAATCGATTAAATCAAGTCTGGCATTTAATGCATTTTGCTGAGTAATCAGTAATTCTATGTAATTCGCCCGTCCTGTTTTAAACAATTCATTGGATGTTGAAATTGACTCGGTTAATATGGTGGCTTCTTGTGTCTTCTGATCAACCATTTCGTTCAGATTCTGTAAGTTATTGATTTCTACAAATACTTCGAGAAAAGCATTCATAAGAGACTTTTGATAATTTAACAATGCTTCCACCTGATAAGCATTTGCTGCCTTAAATTCCGATTTAATGGCGCTTCTGTTAATGAATGGAGCCGATAAATTACCAATGAGCGTGAATATAAAAGACTCGGGTGTAGTAAATAACAGATTCGTTTGAAAGGCCTGATAGCCGACACTGCCAATAACATTTAACGAAGGATAGAATGCAGCTTTTGCCGCAGCCAGGTCCGCTTTAGCAGCTTGTACCTCCATTTCTGCCTGTCTGATGTCGGGCCTATTTTGAATTAAATCAGCAGGTAATCCTGCTTGTAATTGTTCGATATTGTTACCATCAAAAGATGATGCTGCACGTAAAACAGGCTGCGGATACCTCCCCAACAAGCCATTAATAATAGATTCCGTTACTATGATTAGCTGGCGTATCTCCTTTTCAAGATTTCGGGTATTTAGTAACTGTGCCTGGAATTGCTTCACCGCCAAATCATTGGCCAAACCTGCTTGCATTTGCATGGTGACAACTTCTAATGCATTCTGTTGAATAGCCACTGTTGACCGTATGATTTCCAACTCCTGATCCAGCGCCAGCAGATCGTAATAAGCATAAGCCACTTGGGCTATTAAATTGGTATATAGCCAATTTTTTCCTTCTATGCTCGCCAGGTATCTGGCCATTGCAGCCTTTTTCCGGTTGCGTAATTTACCGGCAACATCCACTTCCCAGGATGCCTGAAAGCCGACCAAATAATCCGGCAAATTGGTTGGAACAACCTGACCCGGAAGAATATCCGTAGTCGAATTACCGGCTCCATCCATCGTATAAAGTCCATAGCGCCTGACTGCCGATGTTGCCATGCCATCGACTTTTGGCATTAGTAGTCCTTTTCTGAATAAACTTTCAGCAGCAGCCTGTTCAATACGCTGTAAGGCTATCTGTGCATCATAATTTCTATGAAGCGCTTCGTCAATCAGACTGACCAGTAATGTATCAGAAAAATATTCTCTCCATTGTATGTCAGCTGCATTGACGGTATCAGTTTGTAAACGGTATGTTTCAGGCATTGGCCCGGTAACAGGCTGTTGTGTTGACTGCATGGGATGGCAGCCAACAATCAGCATGGCCAACGACAGCCAGTACAATACGATACTTATTGATTTCATTGCTAAATGGATTCTGTGTAAGGAATCTCCTCACGTCTATTCTTCAACTTTAATTTGTCTGATATCGTAGCAAAAATCACGTACAGACCGGGTATAACGATTACCCCGAAAACCGTTCCGAAGATCATTCCTCCGGCAGCGGCTGAACCAATGGTATTGTTACCGATCTCGCCTGCACCGGATGCAAACATCAATGGAATCAAACCAGCAATGAAGGCGAAGGAAGTCATTAAAATTGGCCGAAGGCGAACAACTGCACCTTCGATGGCTGCCTGAAGTGGCGTTCTGCCTTCACGATGCTTGATGGCAGCAAATTCAATGATCAGTATGGCATTCTTCCCCAGTATACCAATCAGCATGATCATGGCGATCTGGGCATAAATATTATTCTCAAGTCCCATGATCATCAGGAAAAAGAAGGCTCCAAAAATACCTAAGGGAAGCGACAGAATAACCGGCATCGGAAGCAAGTAACTCTCATATTGGGCAGCCAGCAGCAGGTAAACAAAAAACAAACAGATAAGAAAGATATAGATACCCTCATTACCTGCCCGCGCCTGATCACGTGATGAACCTGCCCAATCATAATCATAGCCTTTCGGAAGTTTAGTTGCAGCAACCTCTTTGATGGCGCTGATTGCCTGACCGCTGCTGAATCCTCTTGCCGGCTGACCGTTAACCATGGCTGATGTGTACATGTTGTAACGGGTAACCTGCTCTGGACCATACACTTTCTCTACACGCAGGAAAGAAGAAAACGGCACCATCATTCCGTCTTCATTCTTAATATAGAGTTTCATCAGGTCATCCGGTTGTGCCCGGTACTCCGGAAGCGCCTGAACCATCACCTTATACATTTGCCCGAACCGGATGAAATTGGTAGCATACTCACTGCCGATCAGCGTTTGCAACGTACTCATCGCTTCTTCGGCTGTAATACCCTTTTTCGCTGCCTGCTCCCCGTCAATATGAAGCAGAAACTGAGGGAAGCTGACGTTTAATGTTGTAAATGCATTTATAATCTCTGGTCGATTATTCAGTTCATTTACAAATTCATCAACAACAGATTGCAATCTGCTTAGATCTCCGGATCCGGTTTTATCCAGTAATCTCAGTTCAAAGCCGCTGGAGTTACCATAACCCGGTACGGGAGGCGGGGTGAAAAACTCGATACTGGCATCTTTGATATGTCTCGTGTTCGTTTCCAGTTCACCGATGATCTCCTTGTCGGTGACATCACGATCCGCCCAGTTTTTCAAACTAATCAGATTCATTCCATAAACCGAGCCGGTGCCATCGGATAAAACACTAAACCCAGCCAGGCTCGAAACTGAATTCACACTGGATAGGTCTGATGCAATTCGCTGAACTTCATCGACAATTTTTTCTGTGCGTTCGAGAGTTGCCCCTGAAGGCGTGGTGATGTTTGCATAGATTGCGCCCTGATCTTCATCCGGAATAAATCCTGATGGCACAAATACAGCAATTAAACCTGCACCTAAACTAAACGAAAGGACTATTCCATAAGTAACAATACGTTTGTCGGCAATATATCCAACAAGCCGGCTATACAATCCGGAAAGGTTGTTGTACCATCGATTAAACCCATCAAAGAAGCGCACAAGTGGTGTTTTTACATGATGCTTATTATGCGTATTTCGAAGGAAAGAAGCACAGAGAGCCGGTGTAAGTGTAAGTGCAGTGATTCCGGATAGAATAATAGCAACAGCCATGGTAAGTGAGAACTGTCGGTAAAAAATACCTGTAGGACCTTCCATGAAAGCAACCGGAACAAATACAGCTGACATCACCAGCGTAATGGCAATAATGGCTCCGCTGATTTCACGCATAGCCTGTTCGGTTGCCCTCCTGGCCCCGATTCCAGAATGTTCCATTTTGGCATGCACTGCCTCGACCACAACGATGGCATTATCGACAACAATTCCTATAGCCAACACCAGCGCAAACAGGGTTATCAAATTCAATGAAAAATCCATCAGGAACATAAAAAAGAATGTACCAATCAGCGACACCGGAACTGCCAGAATCGGAATAAGTGTTGAACGAAAATCCTGCAGAAAAAGAAATACGACCAGCGCTACAAGAATAAACGCCTCAATCAAGGTTTTCGTAACTTCATCTATCGATGCATCCAGAAATTCGGATACATCATAACTGATAGAATAATCCATACCCGGAGGAAAGGAAGACTCCTTGATTTCTGTCATCCTCGTCTTGATCTTTTCTATTACGTCCTTGGCATTTGTTCCTGGTCGCTGTTTCAACATGATAGCCGCAGATGGTCGACCATTTTCCTTTGAGAGCACATCATAATCCTGGGAGTCAAAATCTACTTCAGCAATATCCTTTAACCGAAGCAATTCACCGTCCGGTTTGCTACTTATAATAATGTTTTCATAGGCCTCACGTGTGTTGTACTTACCGGTATACTTCAGAACGTACTGTAATGATTGGGCACTTTTACCCGAACTCTCTCCAATCTTTCCAGGTGCCGCTTCTACATTCTGCTTTCTCAACTTCTCAATAACTTCCGTTGCTGAAATATTATACATGATCATCCGATCAGGCTTGAGCCATATCCGCATCGCATATTCGCGTGCACCCATAATATCTGCGAACCCAACACCCTCAATCCGCTTTAATTCTGCCAATACATTTATATCCACGAAGTTGTACAGAAACTTTTCATCCAACTGCGGATCTGTACTTAGTATGTTCAGATACATCAGCATACTGTTCTGAACTTTTTCTACGATAACACCGGCTTTAATGGCTTCTTCCGGGAGTTCATCGAGCACGGAAGCTACTCGGTTCTGCACATTGACAGAGGCTACTTCAGGATCCGTTCCTGCTTGAAAGATAACCTGGATAACACTGGTTCCGTCATTGCCCGATACAGAGGACATATACGCCATGCCCGGAACACCATTGATAGCTCGCTCCAGGGGAGTCACTACTGCTTTGACGCAAGTTTCAGCATTTGCACCGATATACTTGGTGGTAACTGTTACTTCCGGAGGAGCAATTTCCGGAAATTGAGTTACCGGAAGGCTGGTAAGCGATATCAGCCCCATGAAGGTAATGATTACCGATATGACGACTGATAATACAGGTCGATGTATAAATTTTGCGGTCATAGGATGGTCAAGCGCTACTGTTGACTAGTTGAGACTAATGACAGAGCATGCCTGGCATCCACTCTTTTCGGTGATATCCTTGTACCACTCCGCACATTCTGCACACCTTCAAATAAAATAAGCTCCGATGGCTCCAATCCTGACTCGACTACATAGATATGCGGGAAGCGCAATTTAAGTGCTATGCTTCGCTGTTCTAAAATACTGTCTTTACCAACTACATAGACATAGGTTTTGTCCTGCACCTCAAAAGTAGATTTCTGAGGTATCATCAAAACCTGACTCAAATCCTTTGCGATCATCACTTTACCGTTCGCTCCATGCTTCAAAACACCGGAAGGATTTGGGAATTTTGCGCGAAAGGCAATGTTACCGGTTAGTTGATCAAACTCACTCTCAATAATTTCAATCTTCCCCTCATACGGGTATAATGCATTGTTTGCCATACGCAGCAAAGCACGGTTAGTATTATTTTCCCCATCGATATATTTTAAAAATTCCAATTCAGAGAGATTGAAATATGCGAAGACGTAACTATTATCGGAAATCGAGGTGAGCATATCACCCTCTTCAATCAAACTGCCCACCTTATTTGGAATTCGGTTAATAACACCTTTAAATGGAGCTCTGATCTGTGAATAAGCAATGTCTAATGCTGCCAACTCCTGATGTGCTTTGGCCTCTTCAACAGCAGCTTTGAGTGCATCGACTTTTGACTTCTGCAACTCCAATTCAGTTGCTGACACAATATTCTTTTCTTGAAGAATCTGGATATTTGCTAATTCCACCTCTGCCGCACGCAATTGTGCAAGTGAACTATTATAAGCTGCTTCTGCCTTCTGCAATTCTTTGTCATATTTCAAACTATTCACTGTGAATAAAAGCTGGCCCTCATTAACGGTCTGGCCCTCATCTACATGAATACGTTCAACATAACCTTTAACCCTGCTGCGCAGCTCAACATTGTTTAATGCTTGTATATCGGCTACATATTCAATATAGTATGAGGTGTCTTTGACAACAGGTAAGAAGACAGGATAACTATCAATTGATTGCTCCTTGCCTTCAGTGGAACACGATGTGGCTATAAAGTAATACCATACAGCCATTGCCATGAAATGATATTTCATTAGTGGAATTGATTAAAAAAAATGAATAAACGAAGAGATTCGGATGAATGATCCGGTTCAGCTTACTTAGAAAATGTAAACGCAATTAAACTTCTGGAGGCAACAATGCTTCTTCAGGCTTTATTGAAATAAATTGCTGCTGACGATAGGCAACACCAGAACTAATTTCCCTGAAAATTGCTTTGATACTTTTCGTATAATC
>JALOMI010000296.1 GCA_025455465.1 Cyclobacteriaceae bacterium
TGAAATAGGTGCGGCCGATTTCCTCCATGATGGCATTCGTACTTTGTCCATTGCGGTATTTATAATCCACAAAATTCACAGTAATACGCGCCTTGTTGGGCGTGTCGCTCATGCCAATGTTGGAAGGATCATTCGGATCTCCGGTGCCCTGCCCTACATTGCCGATCACCGACTGAACCACCGATTCATACGGCCTGATCAGCTCAAGTACTTTTTCTTCGATCTTTTCTGTAAGCTGGTTGGTTACCTCAATATCAGTTCCGGTAGGATACTCAATGAATATGTTAACGTACTGGGGTTCATTCACCGGGAAATAAATAATCTTGGGCGGGAATACGACCAGCAAAACAACGCTGATGATCAGCAAGGCCATTGTGCCGGTAAAGTAGTAAATGGGATTGCGCCCGTGCAATGCTTTTGAGATCATACGCGAATACCAGTTTTCCAGACGCGGCAGCATATGCGTTTGAAACTGGTGCGTCATGGGCTTGAAGACATAAATGTTCATCAGGGTGAATACTGCACCCAGTAAGAGCAGGTTGCCCAGCCAGTAAATCTTTAGGCCAACGAAAAGAATACCCAGCGTAATCAGTATGCCCAGCAGGCGAAAAGTACGTTTACGGCTATTCGTGACGCCTTCGCTTTCATGCTTCATAAACATGGAGGCAATCACCGGGGTAATCACCAACGCAACAAACAAGGAAGAACTCAGTACGACAATCAAGGTGATGGGTAGGTATTTCATAAACTCGCCCATGATGCCGGGCCACATGGCCAGCGGCAGGAAAGCAGCGAGCGTGGTTGCCGTAGAAGAAATGATGGGCCAGGCAATTTCACCAACACCCAACCGGGTAGCGCTTAACAGGTCATAGCCCTCCTCGTAAAGACGATATACATTTTCCACCACCACAATGCCGTTGTCAACCAACATCCCCAACGCCATAATCAGGCCGAAGAGTACCATCATATTAATGCTGTACCCAAGGAAGCCCAGGATGAGAAATGACAGGAACATGGACAAGGGTATGGCAATGCCAACGAAATAGGCATTTCGAATACCCAGAAAGAGCATCAGCACACCGACCACCACCAGCACACCGGAAATGATATTATTCTCCATACTGCTTACCATTTCCCTGGTGAATGAAGACTGATCGTTGGTGATGGTAACTGAAAGATCTTTCGGAAAAACATCCTCTTTCGCTTTGTCCAGAATAGCATTTACTTTTTCGGTAGCGATAATCAGGTTTTCACCACTGCGCTTGATCACATCCACCATGACCACCGGCTGTTTTTGAAGACGGGCATAGCTCTGGCGCTCCTTATAATCGAACTCCACACGCGCCACATCCTTCAGGTAAACGATGTTGCCCTTTTCATGTTTGATGACTACCTCCTCCAGTTGACGGGGGTCTGAAAACTCACCAACGACACGGATGTTTCTTCGTATACCATCATCCAGGAGGTTGCCTCCGGATAGCGTTACATTTTCCGCACGTACAGCATTTTCAATATCGGTGAAACTGAGCTTCCGTGCTTCCAGTTCGAATGGATCAACCTTGATTTTAACCTCGCGGTCATCTATACCCCGTATTTCTACTTTTGAAATTTGCGAAACCTTCTCGATCTCATCTTCCAGGTATTCAGCATATCGCTTCAGTTCCTGTAAATCATAGTTTCCGGAAAGATTAATATTAAGAATAGGGAATTCAGAAAAGTTCAGCTCGAACACGTTGGGATCGGCCGGCAGGTCATCCGGCAGATTGGGCTTGGCGCGATCCACAGCATCTTTGACTTTTGATAACGCGTCTTCAACGGCAATTTTTGGATCAAACTCAACTACAATGGTGGCATAATCCTGCACTGACGTAGACTTGATTATATCGACTTCAGAGATGGTGTTGAGTTCCTTTTCAATGGGCCGGGTGACCAGATTTTCCATATCGATAGGCGAGTTACCCGGGTAGGATGTACCGATGTAGATTACCGGTTGTTCTATTTCCGGGTAGCTGTCTTTCGGCAAACCACGATAGGTAATCACACCCATAACGGTGATAAGAAATGCAAGGAATCCCATAGTCGTTCGGTTCTTCAGCGCGAAGGAAGAAAGACTAAACTCCTTGTCTATTTTTTTTGATTTATCAAATTCACTCATAACGTGATGCAGCTAAAATGATTTAAGAATTATTTACCGGCAATACCGTTGGATGCTACACTGTCTTTAACAATCACTTCGATGCCATCGGAAAGATCACGGTAACCCTGGTCGACAATCAGTTCCTCACCGTTCAGGCCATCCAGTACTTCGGTGCTTGTTCCGGATGTAATTCCGGTTGTGATATATACTTTGCGTGCCAGTGGTTTATCTCCCTGTTCATCAACGATGTAGACAAACTGACCTTGTTCATCACGTTGAATAAGCCGAGTCGGAACAGCCAATGCGGCCTCGCTGATGTAATCGCGCATCTCGAGAACGACAACCTGGTTGGGTTTCACCATGAAGGTTACCGCAGGTATGCGCACTTCTACCAAAAACGTACGATTTTCCGGATTGATGACCTGGCTTACAGAAGAAATGGTGGATTCCAGTCGCTGGTTGGCCGAGTTAAAGAAAACTTGCACAGGATCTCCAGCTTTAAATTTCCCGATAAATCGCTCCGATACATCTGCTTTGATGTAGGCATCTTCCAGGCTAACCACGCGCACCAGCGGCATTCCGGGTGATGCCATTTCGCCTTCGCGTGCGGGCAACTGATCTACCGTGCCGGAGAAAGGTGCCCGGATGATGGTCTGATCGAGTTGCGACTGAGCGGTAGCCAGCCTTCGCTGAAGGGATTCCACATTATTCTTTGCCTGAAGGTATTGAAGCTCTGTGCCGATTTTCTGCTCCCATAACTTTGACTGCTTTTCATATACAGAATTGGCCAGTTCCAGGGATGTCCGTAACTCAGCGATACTGTTTCGAAGGATATCAGCATTCAGGGAAACCAGCACCTGGCCCTTTGATACCTGCTGACCTTCTCGCACATGCACCCGCTGAATCTCTCCACCGGACTGAGCAGCCACAGCAATATTTCGCCTGGATTCAACTGATCCGCGAACATCCACTTTGTGTTCAAAAGGTTTGTGTTCAGCCTTGAAAGTAGAGACAAGAATGGCGTTGCTCTGCTGGCGGGCAAAATCAGGATCTTCCGCACTGATTTCCTTTTCGAGCACGGTTATGCGCTCCTTGATGGAGGCCAGTTCCTTTTGTGCGGTCTCCAGTTCTTTCTTCTTTGATTCCAGCGAATTATCAGAGCCACTGGTGCAGGATGCCGCCAGGGCAGCCGTCAACATGATTATATATAGGGGTTTCATAGGATTATTTTCTGTTTTATTAACGGTTTTCAGGTTTGTTCCATAGGGTGCCATAGGCTTTCTCCAGATCGACTGCAGAAATCAATGCATCATACAGGGAGGAGAAGTAATTGGTTTGAGCCTGCTTGAAGTCAGCATCAGCGTCAATCACCTCAATGTTGGAGCCGACACCTTGCTGATACTTGATGACACTTACCTTATAGACTTCTTCGGCCAACTCCATGTTCTCGCGTTGTGCACGGAGGGTGCTGATGTTGTTTTCAAGCTGAAGTTTCAGCTGATATTGCTCCAGGTCAATCTGATTCCGGACAAGTTCCTGTGCATATTCAACCCGGGCAAGCTTTGATTTTTTCTGCTGAATAATGCGGCTTTTCTGAAGTCCGTCAAAAATGGGCATATTCATTCGGAGCCCATAGACACCGAG
>JALOMI010000297.1 GCA_025455465.1 Cyclobacteriaceae bacterium
TTGAAGAAGAATTGCAGGTGGATGTTTATCCTAATCCGGTAACCGACTATCTATACATCGCTATGGCAGGACACCAATCGGTGCAGATACGATTAATGAATAACTCCGGTGTAATTTTATTAAGAGAGGTTTTTACAGACAGTGGTTATCTTGATATCAGGAACTTAACATCAGGAATATACATCTGCCTGCTCCGGTCAGGAAATCAACAGCGTCTCGTTAAAATAATTAAGCGCTAAGGCCGCCTCACTCCGCGTAACCACTCAGCGATACTCCATCGCGAACTTTCCTGAACGATTGCCCCGCTCTCAGCTGCACGGTTTACTTTCTCCACGGTATAGAAGGCTGTAGGAACAATCTCCTTCATCTTGGCCAGCAACAGCTCCAGGTTCTCTCGGGGCAATACGGTGAATACGAGGTTCTCCGGTCCTTCTGATCCGATGGTATCAACCCGGGTGTACCGGAAATTGCTTTGCTCTAAAAAGGCAATCAATTGGGTCACATCTTTTCGGGTGATAATCCGCACGATCACTTTGCCGTAGGCAATTTTTTCTTCGATGATCATGCCCACCAGGATGCCCGTGGCAAAACCACCCGGGTAGGCTATGTAACATACCCAGTTATCGAGGTGCTCGAAAATTTGCCGGATGGCCATGAGCCAGATAAACGACTCGAAGAAACCCAACAAGGTAGCGGTAAGTCGCCTGCCGCCCAATACATAGATGATCCGTATCGTGTTGATCGATACATCCATGATGCGCGCCAGAAAAATTAGCAGGGGAAGGATTACGTAGCTGAACAGGTTTTCGGGCCAGCCTAGGGTTTGAGTGAAGAATTCTTCCATAAAAAAATAGGGCGCGCAAAGATTACACGGTGGGCGGCATCAGCCAAACAAATCCGAAAAAACCTCGGTGAGTTTCCCGAATGATTTCACTTGAATCGTAGACTTCTTAGCGGCAGCCTTCTGTCCGAATTTAGAAACATAGATTTCGCTGAAGCCCAGTTTTTCGGCTTCTGAAATACGTTGATCAATCCGGTTGACTGCACGCAACTCGCCACCCAATCCTACTTCAGCGGCAAAGCAGATTTTTTCGGATACCGGAAGTTCTTCCAGTGATGAAACAATCGATACACACAACGCCAGGTCGATGGCCGGATCTTCAACGCGGATGCCACCGGCCATGTTTACAAAGACATCGTGCTGCCCCATGCGGAAGCCACATCGCTTTTCGAGTACGGCCAGTAACATATTCAACCGCTTCTGATCAAACCCTGTTGGTGTACGTTGCGGAGTGCCATACGATGCCGGGCTCACCAGCGACTGTATCTCAATCAGCAGCGGCCGGTTGCCCTCGATAGTTGCACCTATCGTTGCTCCGCTCAGCGCACTGTCTTTCTGCGAGATCAAAATTTCGGAAGGATTGGAAACCTCGCGTAAGCCATTGCCCTGCATTTCGTAAATGCCAATCTCACTGGTGGAACCAAAACGGTTTTTGGTGGTGCGCAAAATTCGGTATGCCAGGTGGCGGTCTCCTTCAAACTGCAACACCGTATCCACCATGTGTTCCAATACTTTCGGACCGGCCAGCATGCCGTCTTTGGTGATATGCCCCACGAGAAAAACGGGTGTGCTGGTTTCCTTGGCAAACTTCATCAGCTCACCGGCACACTGACGCACCTGCCCAATGCTGCCGGGTGTTGAATCGAGCAGCTCTGAATGAAGCGTCTGAATCGAGTCGATGATGACGAGATCGGGCTTGAGCTCCTTAATGCCCTGAAAAATATTTTGTGTATTGGTTTCGGTGAAGA
Organism: Cyclobacteriaceae bacterium; assembly: GCA_025455465.1. Taxonomy (GTDB): domain Bacteria; phylum Bacteroidota; class Bacteroidia; order Cytophagales; family Cyclobacteriaceae; genus UBA2336. The sequence goes on from JALOMI010000297.1 coordinate 1,810, forward strand.
TGTAGCAATTGTCATTCGCGGTTTGCTGCAACCGGTCTGCACGCATCTTGATTTGCTGATCGCTTTCTTCACCGGAAACATACAGTACTTTCAGTTGCTTCAGCGACAAGGCTAACTGCAGCATCAGCGTTGACTTGCCGATGCCCGGTTCCCCACCGATTAAAATCAGAGAACCGGGAACAATGCCTCCGCCCAGTACCCGGTTCAATTCTTCATCAGAAGTTAATACTCTGATCTCCGTACCCGACTCAATCTCTTGTAACGGATGGGGCTTGTTGCGTTGTTTGCGTTCATGATCCTCCCGCCAGTCGGCCCTGGCCGCAGTTTCTTTCTTCACCACTTCTTCCACAAACGTATTCCACTGCTGACACGAAGGGCACTTGCCCAGCCACTTGGGTGATTCATGCCCGCAGTTCTGGCAGAAGAAAAGTGATTTTGATTTTGCCATGGGTCATTCAAAAAACAAAATTAACTAAAATGACCAGCAGAAGACTTTCACACTGGATCATTTCTAAAATTTTAAATAAATTAATGACTCATAAACCTAAACTTTATGTATCGGCTTGGATTACTACTGCTTGTGTCGATGGTGGCTCAATGGTCCATTGCACAAAAAGCTCCCGTCAAATTTGGTGATGTTTCACTGGAAGAGGTGACGATGACCTCCTATCCTTCAGACAGTTCTGCCAAAGCTGCAGTACTATACGATTATGGTGTTTCAGAGATCGTTTTTAATTCTTCAAACTACTGGTTTCAACTGCAATTTGAACGCACAACCCGGATAAAGATACTCAAGCGGGAAGGCTATTCCTTTGCCGATTTTCAGATACCGCTCTATCACAACAGTTCAGGGAAGGAGAAATTGTCAAGCATCAAGGTAACAACATATAATATCGAAAACGGGAAAATTGTGGAAACCAAAATGAAATCGGATGGTCTGTTTACTGAAAAGTACGATCAAAACACCGATATCATCAAATTCACTGCTCCAAACGTTAAAGAAGGATCAGTCATTGAGGTTAATTACAAAGTATTTTCAGACTTCTTGAACTACTTCCGTGACTGGGAATTTCAATCAACCATTCCCGTAGCCTGGAGTGAATATCGCGCTTTCATACCGGAATACTTTTATTATGATAAATATACTCAGGGTTATGTACAACTTCAGGTTAATGAAACCAAGGAATATCCCCGCAGTTTTATGATAAATACCAAAGATCGCACAACTAATCCCAGCACCAATGTGACATCCACACAGTTTCAGTCAGACAAAATTGAATACCGTGAATTTCAGCACCGGTGGGCAGCCAAGGATGTGCCGGCCTTTCGTGAAGAACCCTATATGACTTCCACCCATGATTATATCTCCAAGATCAATTTTGAGTTGACCTCCTATAAACTTCCCAATAAGCCAGTTCAGAATATCATGGGTACATGGCAGGATCTTAACAAGAGCTTTTTGGAGAGTCCGTATTTTGGTGATGTTGTCAGTGGCTCCGGCTTTCTTAAGAAACTCGCGGAGGAAACTGTATCCGGTTTAACATCACCCGAAGAAAAAATTGCCGCCATTTACCAGTATGTTAAGTCCAATCTGGAATGGGATGGAACCAACAGAAAGTTTATTGCTGATGTTAGCCTGAAAGATGCCCTCGAAAAGAAAAAGGGAAGTTCAGCCCACATAAACCTGATGCTAACCTCCATGCTGCAAAAAGCCGGAATTCAGGCAAGCCCCGTTTTGGTAAGCACCCGAAGCAATGGCTTTGTCCGTGAGAATATGGCACTTTCATCGCAATTCAATTATGTAATCTGCGCAGTAAGACTTAATGACAAAAATTTATTGTTAGACGCCACTGACCGGTTGCTGCCGATAGGAGTTCTTCCGGAACGTTGCCTGAATGGCCGGGGTTATGTTATCTCTGCTGAAACTCCGGGATGGATCGAACTGGCTGCGCCCAAA
>JALOMI010000298.1 GCA_025455465.1 Cyclobacteriaceae bacterium
ATGAAGAAGATTGCACTGATTACCGGTGCCACCTCGGGCATCGGCCGTGCTACTGCCCATACGCTGGCCGGATTGGGTTATTCGTTGATCCTTTGCGGCAGAAGACAGCAGCGATTGGAGCAGGAAAGGGAATCCTTACAACAGCAAACTGCTGTTCATACGCTTTGTTTTGATGTACGTGATCAGTCTGCGGTTATCCGGGCTATTCAATCCCTGCCACAGGTATGGCGTGATGTGGATTTACTGGTGAATAATGCCGGCAACGCACACGGATTGGATCCCATACAAACCGGAGATGTGCGCGACTGGGATGCGATGATGGATATCAATGTGAAGGGGTTGCTTTATGTGACGAAAGAAATCATCCCTGCCATGATACGCAGGAAGAGCGGTCATATTATCAATCTTGGATCTATTGCCGGCAAGGAAGTGTATCCGAACGGAAATGTGTACTGTGCCAGCAAATTTGCTGTGGATGCACTCACCCGGGGCATGCGCATGGACCTGAACCCGTACGGCATTAAAGTTACCTCCATCAATCCGGGCCTGGTTGAAACAGAATTCTCACTGGTGCGATTTAAAGGGGATGAGGCCCGGGCCAACGCTGTCTACCAGGGTTATCAGCCTTTGATGGCAGAAGATATTGCCGATATAATTGCTTATGTGGTCACCCGACCCGACCATGTGATGCTGGCTGATATAACCGTATTCCCCAAGGCGCAGGCCAGCAGCACGATGGTGAATAAGGCGCATTAGATGAGTTGCTGAAGTGTCTCCGGGTGAATATCATGCCCTCCTTCAAAGGTGATAACCGGAGGAGTTATTCCCAATCGTTCCGTTAGTTGTGTCATTTCCTGTAGCCGCTGATCGTTGATAAAGGGGTCATTGGTGCCATACACCATCACCAGTTGCTTGTCTGCCAGTCGTTCCCTGGCTTCGCTGAAATTCATATCGTTCGGAAATATCCCTGACCAAAGAATCAGCCGCTGAGCAATAGCCGGATGATGAAGCACCCAGCGTGTAGCTGTTGCCGCTCCCTGTGAAAAACCAAGAACGGTAACAGCCAGATGATGTTGATTTGCCGTAACAGACTGATACACGCGATCGAGGTAATGCAGGTAATTACCGATATCCGTCAGCCGGTCTTCAGCCGTCATCCAGGTGGCGCCCACACGGTTGTTACCGGTAACTGCGCGTGAGGCCACCGGCTCCAGGTAGAAGCGCGATAAGCCTTCCGGAGCGACAACACAGATGCGATATTGGTCGAGAACGAAAAATTTTTTCAGAAAATAACGGGCCAACTGGCCGTAGCCGTGAAGCACCAACAAGAGCTTTTCCGTTTGCGGTGTGATGGGTGCCGATTGATAATACCGCGCCTGAAAGTTAATGGTAAGGTGTTGTTCGATCATGATAAACGCCAGTTAAATGAAGTAAACGAAAAGACCCCACCGCATGGGTGAGGTCTCTATACGAATGTTGCTTACCGGTCAGCGTTTAAAACCAAGGGCACTGCCTGCACAATACGATGTAGAACCGTCAAAGGTATACTGGATGTAGTAAATACCGGTGGCATTACACGGAAACGCAATGGCTGATACGAATTGATCGTTCACCTTACTGCTTGCCACTTTATTGCGTTGTGAATCGTATAAGGTAACCAGCACACCGTCTGTTGGCTGGCTGGGTGCACAGATGTTAATTAAATACTGAGTGCCTTTCGTGAAGACATAAGAGTATTCAACTCTGTCTTTGGTTCCACCGACACCGTCAATTTTATAGCTTTTCAGAAAATTAAACCCGGTGGTCAGTTTGGGTATGCATTCATTGGAGAGACCTTCTGAATTACATTGTGCCTTCGCAGACATACTGGTCAGTAACATCAGGGTGACGGCAAATATCAGATTGTTTTTCATAATGAGTTCCAGGTTATTCTTAGCTGATGACCTTGTTTCGGATTTCGTTAATAGTGTTTCGGATTTCATCCACGGTATCACGGGTAATGTCAATTGTAGTAGTGCTGTTGTCTTTAATAACCATAACGCCATTGACAATTTCGAATGTTGATTCCTTGTAGGTGTAGGTGATGTTTACCTTATCGTATATACGTTTCAGGTTCTCCATGTCATTCAGTAATCCGGCAATATTCTGATCGCTGTCTTTGTAAAAACCGAGCAGGGAAACAATGTTATTGAGGATCACTTTCTGCTCGCCTATTTTTTCCTGCAACACGGCATTGTTGGGGTCATTGGCCGCCACACCGGTGGTGATGTGCAGCGCTTCCAGCCAACCCCCGGTCAGTAAGAGCACACTCAGGTTAGAGCGTCCTTGCGACTGCAGATAGCTGTTGATGTCGTTGAAATTCCGGGTGGTCATCAGTAGCAGGGAATCCAGGTTCTTGCTGTTGGTGGCAAGCCGGCCGATGGTTTCAATATCGAAAAACTGGCCGATGCTCAATCCGTCTGCTAGACGCTTGATGGCCTCAATGTAATTGAGGCCGTCTTTGGATTGTTCATAGATGTTGGTATATCCAAGGTCAGCGCCATAAATACCGAGATTAAGGGCCTTCTTGTAATTGCTGTTGTACCGCGATAGATTATCGGGTGAGTTCAGCAGGTCCGGGTTAAACTTTTTTCCGGATTGTTTCAGCAACACGGCAATTTCCAGCGGACTGGGTATCTGCTGAAGAATTTCCGAAATGACCGCTGATGATTCTGCCGACAGTGGGGCGTTATCAGCCTTCAGATTTTCCAGGAAAGCCTGCTCGTCTGTTTTTTTATTGCCACTGCAGGAAGCAATCAGTAAGGTAAGTACTGCAAATAAGACCTTTTTCATAGGTTCGGAATTACGTCTTTACAAAGTTAACAATTCAGGTATCACCGCCAACTTATTGACATCGCGGTTCAGCGTATGGGTCAATGACCAAACAAAGCAATGAACTTACGAAGCCAGCCAAAATAAAGCGCCATATAAAAGAAAGCTGTCATCATCCAGATCACCATGGCATTGAACCAGTAGGTACTCCATACAATACCAAGGAATTTTTTTGTCGGTGCAAAAAAATGTGTCCTGTATTGAAGCGGATGTTCAGTTGCCGGATCCAGAAAAATGGGATTGATTTTCTGTACCAATTCCCCATGGTATTCAATTACTCTTGATTTGGCCGATACATTTTTGACCAGGTCGGCAAGGCTTTCATTGAAATAGCGGTTCCTAAAGTCATTATACCGGTACGAACTGCCCGGTTCATTCTCCATCCGGTAAATCAGATTTTCTTTGTCATTAACGGCTTTGGCGTATACCCGCTGGTAAAATTGTTTATAGCTTGCAATATAATCAGTCAGTGAAGCATTGAAGGCCGGAGTGACAATTTCGGCAGTCCAGGGTTTTTCCAACAGCAGTGCTTCAGTTCCGATCTGATAATAATCCTTTTTAATGGTGCGCTGAATCAGTTGAAGTTGTTCATTGATTTTGGAACGGACAGAGTCAGCCGGGTTGTCAATGTTTTCACGGATATAACGACTTCTGGATTCCAGCTCATCGGCCAGGAAGGTTGCTTTAAAGTCGGCCTGCGCTTCCATCTTGTCGAGCAGGTAGTACGGCTCCTGAAAGCTGTTGTTCTGAAACTGATAGACAGCCAGTGCTTCATAGGCCCATCGCGAAGCCATGATGTCCGCCACCAACGGAACTTTACTCTTATGGCTGATGACATCATTCAGTTTGTCGAAGCGAAACAGCAAGCCGCTGAGG
>JALOMI010000299.1 GCA_025455465.1 Cyclobacteriaceae bacterium
CTAGCGATCTATTCACTGGTGTGTGGCCTGGTCATCCATTTATTCTTACGGGGTGTTTGGGTAGGGTATGTAGGCCTTTCATATGCATTTCCGGCCGGTATCCGCATCGACAGACTGACTTATCAGGCAAGGTATTTGCGCCCGATTGAACGTATACCCAATCTCATGCAACAGGTGGAACTGCTGGAAAAGCTGTGCAGTTCCATGTTTGCCACCTGCTTCTTTATGATGATGGTCGTACTTGGTATGCTCATTGGCATATTGGTATTTATTGGAATATTATACGTTCTTGATTGGGGTACCGCTGGTTCTTTCTTTCAATTGTACACACGCCTGTTTGGTAATAATGTTGATGATCTTATTTCTGTCTTTGTAGCCATTGTTGCCATCGATTTCATCTCACTGGGTTGGTTTCGGAAAAACAAATACATCGCAATGCTGTATTATCCGCTCCATGTATTTGTAGGGTGGATTACACTGTCGCGGTTTTATCGGCCTATCTACTATACATTTGCCTCCAACCTTAACCGCTATTTGCTCAGTGCCTTACTGTTTCTGTTTGTTATCCTTATTACGTTTGGTCAGTTTTTTTTGAATCGAAGTCCTGATGATTCGTTTCTCAGTGGTGTGGAATTCTATCAGTCGGGTGCGCGTGAATCTTTCTTCAGTGGCTATTATAGTGACCGAAATCAGTCGTGGGAGTCGGTGAAGGCTGTCATTCCGTCTCCGGTGGTTACTTCCCGCTTTCTTGAACTGACCATTAAACATGAAATCCGTCATGAGAGCCACATGCTCAAATTGTGTGGGTTGTCGGCAAAAGATCTGGCAGCAACAGGTTCACCCAAATTGTTGTCTTGTGTCAATCAGTATTATGCTGTTTACATTGATGGGCAGGCTGTGCCTGAACCTGGATGGATGTCATATTTTTACCAGAAGGAGAAACGGAAAGGCTTTCTCTGTTTTCTTGACACGGAACAATTGGCTCCCGGTAAACATATGCTCGAGGTGAAAACACAGCATCCAACGGATGCTTTTTTTGCACAGATTATTTTCTTCAAGGAATAGTCCTGTATAAGCGAGCTTTATTTTTTCAGCGAACTTCTCCCGTATAACATTACTCATCAGGCTATGGCTGCCAAAAACTCGAGCAGTCAAACGTGTAGCTCGAAATCAGAAACTCAAAGCGCAAGAAAAAAAGTCAGAAACTAAAAAGCCTGAAGCTTGCGGCTTGAAGCTTGCGACTTGTAGCTTGCGGCTTGTAGCTTGCAGCTTGAGGCCTGCAGCTTGCAGCTGCTCAACGTTACCTGATCACCATCGTACTGATCGAATTCGGCCTCGCCATCAATTTCACCGACTGATTGTTAATCCACACAAAGTATTCCGAAGGATTGGCTGTCTCGTTCATCACCACCACCACCAGGCTTCCGTCCGGATTCATAAAGGCGGTGGACAGCAACGCGCTGCGGCTGGAGGAACACAGCACCCGCTTCGCTCCGGGGCGAATGAATTTGGCGAAATGCCCGATGTAGTAATACGAATTGGTGTAGATCAGCTCACCGGTGCGCGTGTCGGCATGGATGGGGGCGAAGCAGAAATTCTCCACATGGTTGGGGCCGCCCCGTTCATCCAATAAGATGTTCCAGTCCGTCCAGGCCACCGTGCCGCTGTTGAAGTCGTTGATCATCGAGCGGCCGTAGCGTTCACCCAGTTTCCAGTCGTATACCTGCGGCAGGGCAAACGGGCCGTTGCAGCCTTCGGTAAAGATCAGGTTGATGTCTGGCCAGGTTTCATTCACGGTGCGCACGTTGCTGAACATCTGCGTTCCACCGGTCCAGTCTTCATACCAGTGGAAGCCCATGCCCCACACGTATTTCCTGGCTTCCGGATCATTGAACATGCTTTGTGCGCGCTGAATAATCAGGTCGCGGTTGTGATCCCACACGATCAGCTTCTTGTCGGCCAGGCCGGATTGATGCAGGGTGGGGCCGAGAAAATTTTTCACGAAGTCGCGTTCTTCTTCAGCCGTATAGATGCAGCTCTCCCACGTCTGCGTGGCCATCGGTTCATTCTGCACGGTTAATCCCCAAACGGGGATGCCTTCGGCTTCATAGCCTTTGATGAACTTGACGTAATAGTTCGCCCAGCTCTGGTGGAATTCCGGCTTCAGTTTTCCACCGCGCAGCATGTTGTTGTTCGTCTTCATCCACGCGGGCGGACTCCACGGACTCACATACAAGGGCAGTGTTCCGCCTGCTTTTTCGATGGCTTTCTTAATCAGCGGGATGCGGTAACGCAGATCGGGAGCGAGGTTGAACGTAGCCAGGTCTTTGTCACCCTCTTCGACATACGTATAGCTGGCGCTGCTGAAGTCACAGCTGTTGATGTGGGTGCGCGCCAGCGTATAACCGATACCCTTACCCGGGTCGTAGTAGGCGGTGAGCAGTTCTTCCTGTTTGGCGGGAGAAAGTTTGGCAAAGGTTTCTGCCGATGCATCGGTAATGGCACCGCCAATGCCGACAAAGGTCTGGAAGGTATGATCGGGATTGACGAAGACCACCGTTTGCGTCTCCACCGGTTGCCCGTGTTCGCGGAAGGTGAGGGCGGGGAACTCCTTCATCCGCAGGGTGGCCGAATCGGCTGTAACATAGGTGATGACTTTCTTGTTGCCCGGATCATAGGTGATGGATGCAGTTGTTGGCGTTGTCTGCTCACGCTGTGTACAGGCAGTTATGGCTGCTAGCAGCAGCATCAGGAATGGGATTGGTGTTGTTTTCATTGGATATATCGATAATCAAAGAATTTTGAGATCACGTTGCTCGATACGTTGTGCGTATAGTTCCGGGCTGTGAAGGAAGCCTGATTGAGCGCCTCAAATTATCCTTCATCGGTAAACTCCTCAATGATATCCGTCATCCGTCAGCAGGATTATTACCGCTTAACAGGGACGTTACGCTCCTCAGCAGAAGGGCGCATGGTTTTCGTCACGCTGTTTATGGCTCGCTATACGGCTTACTGTCAATCACGTAGCACAGATTCAGCGCTATGCTGCAGCCGGAAAAGTATTGTTGGCAGTGTGAGGCGCATTCGATACCTTGTTGTTCGTGCTGCCCTGATGATTATCATGTTTTTCTCACAGATGAGGAAGTATATTGATCGCAGGTAAACGAGGCATCGGTACTATTCAGATATGCTGTTTTATGCGTTGGCCTGAGACCTTTTTTTCTACATTCCTGTCACCGCTCGTTAATGATATGATCTATGCCTGGCCGGCAGTACTGCTGGTCATCTCCGGACTGACCATGCGTAAATTCATGTCGGGCAAGCCAATGGATTTGTGGCTTCAGGAACATTACCAGCGACAGGCCGGCATTCTTGTGTTCATCCTGTTTTTTTTCTGGCTGGGATTTCGGAGAGCCGATGATACGGTGTCATTGATCTCGGAGCAATTTCCGCTCAACCTGCGCGATGTTGCTTCCGTGCTGATCGGAAGCACGGTGCTGGGATTCGCCATTTTCAGGATGTCCGGTAAGGTATCTGCCAACAGACCCACAGTAAAGCAATCTGCACTGACCAGTACCCGCCTCCTCTCCTTTGCGATGGTCTGGATTATCTACCTGGTGCTGTACGAATTTTATTTCCGCGGGGTGCTGCTGTCGGTGGCTTTTACGGATGCACCAATAGCCGCAATTGTGGGGATTAATGTTTTTCTCTACGCGGCTGTTCACATCGTCAAG
>JALOMI010000085.1 GCA_025455465.1 Cyclobacteriaceae bacterium
AATCAACGTAACGTGCGAGAGTTGTCATGGTCCCGGCAGCGAACATGTGGATTTTATGAATTCACCGGAATACAAACGGGGATTGAAGTCGGTTAATTTTGGATTTCTCTACGGAAAGGAAACCGATCCCCAGCTTCAGCTCAATACCTGTGCGCCCTGTCATGCCCGCAAATCCGATATCGCGCAGGAGATGATCCGGTCATCCGAAATCATGGACGATTTAATTCCGCAGGTTATCAGCAACGATTTTTATTATGCCGATGGTCAGATCCGTGAGGAGGATTACGAGTACAGTTCCTTCACCCAGAGTAAAATGTTTCACAACAATGTGCGATGCAGCAATTGCCATAATCCACATTCAGGTAAGTTGATGGTAATCGGTAACGATTTGTGCATGAGTTGTCATGAGCCGAAATACAATACCAAGGAGCATCACTTTCATCCCATTGAAACAGAAGGTGCGCAGTGCATCAGTTGCCATATGCCGGTGAAAACCTACATGGGCAACGACCACCGCAGGGATCACAGCTTCCGTATTCCACGACCCGATCAGTCCGTTGTTTTCGGAACGCCCAATACCTGCACCAGTTGCCATACGGACAAATCGAATACATGGGCGGCCAATGCGGTGAAGAACTGGTACGGTCCGGAGCGTGCCTATCACTTCTCGGATGATTTATTGCCGGGAAGTGAGCTGACTGATAAAAGTGAAAAACATTTGATCAAACTGTTGGCCGATACGCTGCAGCCGGAAATCGCGCGGGCAACAGCCGTTTATTATCTCAGTGCCATTCAAACGAAAAGAACTGCCGATGCCCTGTTGAAGGCGCTCAGCGATGCAAAGCCGTTGGTGCGCTATCATGCCGTGCGGGCATTAGCCAGCTTTCCGCCTGATGTCTGGATACAACAAGCTTATCCCAACTTGTCGGATAAAGTACGTGCCGTTCGGATAGCAACGGCAGACCTATACCATCAACTGACACCCGAAGCCCTTCCGGCTGAGGCACGGACGGCCTACGCAGCAGCGGATGCCGAGAACCGGAGATACCTCGCGTACCAAACTGATTTTGCAGTGGGCAATGTGATGCTGGCCGATTTCGCCATGAAAGACAACGACCAGGTAAATGCCATCAAGTATTACCTGCGCGGGTTGCAGAAAGACAGCCTGATGAATTACGCACGGCTTAACCTGTCGGCTGCCTACAATAGTGTGGGTAAAAATCCCGAAGCCTTACAAACGTTGAACGAAGCAGCCGCGATCGATCCGCAGAATGAACGCATTTTCTATAACCTGGCGTTGCTGCAGTATGAAATGAAGAACGTTCCTGCTGCAATTGAAAATTTTGAAAAAGCAGTAAAGCTGGGATCCGTAAACTCGGGTGTGTATTACAATTACGGACTTATGCTCCAGCAACAGGGTAAAATAAAAGAAGCGGAATCGGTATTGAAGAAAGGATATGCCCTTACACCACGGGCTGCGAATATTAATTATGCGCTGGCCTATTTATATATAAATCAAAATAAGATGGAACAGGCACGTCTTCATGCAAGAGCATTGCGCGAAGTTGATCCTAACAATCCGCAATACGAATCCTTGTACCGATCGCTAGGATTTTAATTTTGTCCACTTCAAGGGGTTAATGGTAATTGTTATCGATTTAATCCTTTCCAGGCAATTATGAATTTTATTGGATCACTAACTTTTTATGATTTTAGATCATCCTGTAAAAGCACGATGAAGGAGATAAGTCATAAATGACTTAGAGATGAGGATTGGATGACGTATTTTTAATTATTGTTTACAAAAACCCTGATACAATGAAATTATTCTTACCGCGTTTGGCTGTAATTCTGGTGATAACAGCCACAACAATCTGGGTAAATGCCCAAAAGAAATCCACTACCAAAACAACGCCAGTACCTGCATCAATTGATGTCGCCAGTCCCCCGGCAGGTAGTCCTAATTTTCTAATCATCTGGGGTGATGATATCGGTACCTGGAACATCAGCCACAACAACCGGGGCATGATGGGTTATATGACTCTCAACATTGATCGAATAGCAAAAGAAGGAGTTGGGTTCACCGATTACTATGCGCAACAATCCTGTACGGCAGGTCGTGCGGCCTTCTTAGGCGGTAATGTTCCGGTGAGATCAGGTATGACAAAAGTAGGAATGCCCGGAATGCCACAAGGCTGGCAGAAAACTGATGTCACAATTGCAACGGTTATGAAAAGTCGCGGTTATGCAACCGGACAATTTGGTAAAAATCACCAGGGAGATCGTGATGAGCACCTGCCTACCATGCATGGCTGGGATGAGTTTTTTGGCAACCTCTATCACTTAAATGCAGAAGAAGAACCTGAGCAGGAAGATTACCCTAAAGACCTGAAGATGCCTGATGGTAAAACTTTTAGGGAGAAATTTGGTCCGCGTGGTGTAATCCACAGCTGGGCCGATGGCAAAGGTGGTCAGCGTATTGAAGATACAGGTCCGCTTACAAAAAAGCGGATGGAGACAGTGGATGAAGAAACGTTGGCTGCTACTGTTGAATTTATCAAGAAACAACATGCAGCAGGCAAACCTTTCTTTGTATGGTGGAATGGCACGCGTATGCATTTCCGCACCCATGTGAAGGCTGAGCATCGTGGTATTTCAGGCCAGGATGAATATTCGGATGGCATGGTAGAACATGACATGCACGTTGGGCAACTTTTAAAATTGCTGGACGACCTGGGGATCACTAATAATACGGTAGTAATGTATTCCACCGACAATGGTCCTCATTATAACACGTGGCCTGATGCGGGCACAACACCTTTTCATGGTGAAAAGAACTCGAACTGGGAGGGTGCTTATCGCGTACCTGCTTTTGTGCGCTGGCCCGGTAAGTTCCCTGCTGGCGTAACTTTGAATGGGATTGTTGCCCATGAAGATTGGTTGCCAACTTTTTCTGCTATTGCCGGTAATCCAAACATTGCCGAACAATTGAAAAATGGGGTAACCATGAATGGACGTACCTACAAGAATTATATCGATGGCAGAAATCAATTGGATTATCTCATGGGTAAAACCAAGGAGTCGGCACGCGAAGGTTTTGTATATGTGAATGATGGTGGTGAAGTGGTGGCACTGCGATATGGAGATTGGAAAGTAAACTTCCTGGAGAACCGCTCAGAAAAACTACAAATCTGGTTGGAGCCTTTTGTTCACTTGCGTGCTCCCTATCTTTTTAACCTCAGGAGAGACCCGTTTGAAAAGGCTTTATATGGTTCAAATACTTATTATGACTGGTACATCGACCGTGCCTTCATTATTACTCCGATTCAACAATATGCGATTCGGTTTTTATCTACGTTTAAAGAGTTTCCTCCAAGTCAAAAACCTGGCGACTGGAGTTTGGATACTGTGCAGAAGCAGATTGAAGAAATGAATCAAGTAGGATCGAAGTAAATGGTATTAGGATATTAACATGCTGAGTATTATGGAATGGGATGATATCAGGAAGAATCCAATTAAGTTATCTTAATATTTTCGTTATAAAACAGTAAAAAAGCAGAGGCTGCCTATTAAAGGCAGCCTCTTTATTTTAAAATGCATGTACTAATTACAGATTAGTATTGCTAAATATTTTCAGTGATCAGTTCTTTTCATAGAAAATTAAAAATACGGTTACAAGACAGAAGTTAAAATGATAATAATTAGATTGTCTTTTAAATTAGTTTAGTAATTTCAATCACAACGTCAGCCTTAACTTACTGATTGCAAATTAGTTTGTTTACGTAATACTTAGCCCGCACCTCAACAAGCACATTATGACCAGAGGATTTTTTATTGTTACGCTTATTTGGACTTTATATTTTACTGCCTGTAATCAAAATTCACCCTCTTCTTCGCCAGAAAATTCGGCTGAGGTGATTGCCGGTAAAGAAACCAGTGATCCGTTGCCATCCTGGAATGATGGCAAGATCAAACAAGTACTTATTGGCTATGTAGAAGAAGTGACCGATACACAAAGCAATAATTTTATACCCGTTGCTGACCGAATAGCCACATTCGATAATGATGGCACGCTTTGGTCAGAACAGCCCATTTACATCCAATTCTATTTTGCCATGGATCGGGTAAAAGCGATGGCAGCTGATCATCCGGAATGGAAAAATCAACAACCCTTTAAAGCTGTTCTCGAAAATGATATGGGTGAGTTGATGAAGCAAGGTGAAAAAGGTCTTCTTCAAATCGTGATGACCACGCATGCCGGAATGACGACTGATGAATTTGAAACGGTTGTGTCGGACTGGATTTCTATAGCACAACATCCGGTAAAAAAAAGAGTCTTCACCGAACTCGTGTACCAACCGATGCTGGAGTTGATTGCGTACTTGAAGGCTAATGATTTTAAAGTTTTTATTGTGTCAGGTGGAGGTATTGAATTCATGCGACCGTGGACAGAAAGCGTGTATGGAATACCCAAAGACCAGGTGATTGGCAGCAGCATTAAAACACAATATGACTTTAATAACGGTAACCCGGTATTAAGAAGACTTGCTGAAATTGATCTGATCGATGATAAAGAGGGAAAACCTGTGGGGATCAATCGCTATATCGGGCGTAAACCGGTTTTTGTTGCCGGTAATTCAGATGGCGATTTGCAAATGATGCGATGGGCTGACTCGAATACATTGAAGTCATTCAAGTTGTTTGTTCATCATACCGATTCTATCCGGGAATGGGCCTATGACCGCGAATCGCATGTAGGTACTTTCAATGAAGCACTTGATGAAGCCAAGGCAAAAAGCTGGATGTTTGTTGATATGAAAAATGATTGGAAAATTATTTATCCTTTTGAAAAGAACTGATCCATACATGAAGAAAGAACATTGTGGATATCGACTCTTACACCTAGAATACTATCATTCGCTTGCGGATCAAATAGTATCTGAATAAGTCCTTTCCACCCATGGACTGGAGTAAAGACGATTAGCAGGCCTCCGTTTCACCAAAATTATCTTCGTATTTTTACTTTTATTATTTAATTATGAAATACTGGTTTGTTCTTTTCTGCGTGTTTCTGTTTTCATGTCAACCCAAGAAAGAGACTGAAACTGTTCAGCAGCCGAATATCTTACTTATTGTAGCAGATGACCTGGGGTATAGCGATATAGGTCCCTTCGGAGGAGAAATTCAAACACCCGTATTAGACCGGATGGCCAATGAAGGCATGCGCTTCTCCAACTTTTATGTATTACCGAACTGCTCACCCACACGTTCATCGTTACTTTCTGGTAACGATAACCATGTGGCCGGTATGGGTATTATGTCGGAGATGGACTATCCTGCACTTCACCGCCTGCAGTTGCCGGGCTATTCGGGGGCACTCAGTAAGCAAGTGGTTACTATACCGGAATTGCTTCGCGACAATAATTACCATACCTGCATGGTAGGCAAGTGGCATCTAGGTGAGGAGAAAGGAGAGAACCCGTTCGATCGCGGCTTTGAAGAAACCTTCATACTGGGCACCGGTGGTGGCAGTCACTATCAGGATGGAAAGCCCCTGGCACCGCCCCAGCATATGGAATACTCCAGGAATGGAGTAGAGGTTGAATTGCCTGCTGATTTTTATTCAACGCATAATTACACCGACTCGTTGATCCGGTTTATTGATAAGAATAAGTCGGACAGCAAACCATTTTTTGCGTTCCTCTCCTACACGGCTGTGCATGATCCGTTGCATGCACCGAAAGAATACATCGACAAGTACAAGGGAAAATTTGATATGGGATGGGATTCCCTCTATGACCTGCGATTGAATAATCTGAAAGCCCTGGGCATTATTCAACCGGATATCAAGCCGTGGAAAAATCCGGCTATCCCGGCCTGGAATTCTTTACCCAAAGAAGTACAGCAACAGTATGCCCGCGACATGGAGGTGTATGCCGCTATGATTGATTATATGGACATGAGCATTGGACGCGTATTCGAGTATTTAAAGCAAGAAGGGTTGTATGACAATACCCTGATTATTTTTATGTCGGATAACGGGGCGAACGGAGCGATAGCCGAAACCTATCCGGGCAATGAAGATGGACGCTACCTGGCTTCGTTTAATAATGCACCGGACAATCGCGGTTTACCCGGATCGTACATTGTTCAGGGACCCGGTTGGGCCCAGGCTTCCTCTGCGCCTTTCCGGTATTTCAAGTTGTTTACCAGTGAAGGAGGAATCAAAGCTCCGTTGATGGTTAAGATGCCCGGCACTATGAAGAACGCAGGGCAGTGGAACAAATCCTTCATTCATGTTACGGATATCATGCCGACACTGCTTGAACTCACCGGCACTTCTTATCCTAATGAGTTTAACGGTCACAAGATTCATCCGCTGATTGGTCAGTCTATAAACCAGCTTTTGACTGGTGAAGGCACACTGGCGAACCCCGATCGGGGAATTGGCTATGAAATGTTTGAAATGAAAGCGTACATCCAGGGCAAGTGGAAAATCCTGCGCCTCCCCGTTCCGATGGGCACGGGTGAGTGGGAGTTATTTGACCTGGAAAAGGACCCCGGTGAAACAACAGATTTGTCCGCACAGTATCCGGATATCAAAAGTCGCCTGATCAAGGCATGGCAGGAGTATGCCAGCCAGAATAATGTGCATGACCATAACGGACATTACGATTCACTATACCGAAGAAGTTTCCAGTAGGTCAAACATAATTCCCTCCGCACAAGGTCTTGTTAGTTGGTACATAATTAGCGCACAGGTACGGGTTGTGCTGTTGCCATTCTTTATTGTCCAAGTAACCAGGCATTAGTCTCTTGCCAAAGAGGGTTAAATTAGTCGTTGTTCATGAGCGATGTCATTTTTAGGATGGGGGATAGGGTGTACTTTTGATTTGAATCATGCAGGCTTTGAACCTTATCAAGCGAATTACAAAAATCCTGGGAAAGGTTACCCTGGGCTTGCTTGTTCTTTTCTTAGTGGTAATTGCCGCTATTCATCTCCCACCGGTACAGGCACTGATTACACGAAAACTGTCGGGTTACCTGTCGTCCAAAACGGAAGCAAAAGTTACTATAGAACGCATCCGGTTTTCTCTCTCCGGAAATGTGGGTATCGATAACTTGTCCATCCGGGATCCCAACAACAATAAAATTTTATCCGCACGGGAAATCACCGTCAGCGTACCCATTCTTGATTTGCTCAAAGGCAATCTGATTTTTGATGACATCCGGTTAGCGGGTGTAGATGGAACGCTTGTTCAAACCGAAGACGGATTGAATATTCAATTCATACTCGATGCCTTCCGTACGGAAGAAAAGCAGGACACCACGCAATCGGCACCCGTAAAGATTTTGTTCAGCAACATTTTGCTTGAAGATATTCTGTTTGAATTTAATTCTGCAATAAACGGAACATCTGTTGCGGTCAACCTGGGTACGTTCACCTGCACGGGTGGCGAATTTTCCACGAAGCCCACAGCCATCAAAGCAGAAAAGTTGCTCCTTCAGCAAACAATCGTTGACGTTTTAACTACACATCATGCGGATACCTTATCCATTGCCGGGAATACAAAGCAACATTATCTTCTCCTGCCTGATTTTAGCACACATATCAATTTTGATATTGGGGATCTTCAATTCAAGGATAATCAAGTTTCTTTCCATCGAGATCAGGTTATTGAAACGCAAAAATTTGACCCTAATCACATCACGGTAAAGAATATCCAGCTTGTTCTGTCGGATATCAAAATGCATGAAGACTTGCTTGCGGCTGAACTGAATGCACTCTCGGCTCAGCTTCCCGGGTTTGTGTTAACGCGTGCACAGGCAGGAATCAGGGTGAGTCATAATGCATTGACTTTTACAAATCTTCAACTTTCTTCTGGAACAAATGAACTCCGCGCGGAGCTTACTTTACCCAATGATTTTAGTTCAGCCAATAAAGCAGGTGAGCTTCGTGCCGATATACAAGCGCAGATTAATCCCAGCGAACTGGAATATTTCTTAACTGATTCCATGATGCGTCAACTTCGTCCCCTGGGGCAATCGGAGTTTACAGTTGAAGCATTTTACGCTTTAGGTAAAGGAGAGTTTAAAAAAGTGAGCCTGAAAACCAGTAACAGTGAGTTGCAGGCCTCCGGAAAAATAAACAACATGTTTGATCTCAATACGATCACCTGGAATGACGTGGAAGTCAATGGGACAGTTGGTTCAGACTTGCGGCATATCGTAACACCGTTTCTTCAGTCAATAACACTGCCGCCAATAGTAAACCTCCACTTGAAGAGTTCGGGTAGCCCGAAAGACATGGAGGCAGATGCAAGACTCAGTTCCGTGTGGGGTAATGTAGTGGCGAATGGCCGCATGAAGGAAATGTCGGATAACCGAATAGTTGATGCCACCGTGAGCACGAAGCAGGTCGACCTGGGGAAATGGATGGCTAATCCGTTATTGGGTGCTGTGGATATGACGGCAAGAGCCAACGGAATAGTAGGCGATGAGCTAACTGTTACGACCAGTGGTGTGATCAGCACCATCGAAATCCTGGATCAACAGATTAATCAGATTAATTTTCAGGGTTCAGTTTTGAAAGACAGTGCCGTTGTTGCCATATCGGTAACGGACCCGAACTATAAGTCGGAACTCGATTCACGCATTTCATTCGCGGGGCCGCTGTCACTGACCAGCCAAATTCAGTTTGATAAATTCATGCTTGGCAAGTTGCTGCGTACTGACAGCACACTGACCATCTCCGGTGACACGAGGTCCAGGATCATTCTGGGTGAAAATTCGGTAGAAGGTTTTTTAGATGGAAGGAAGATGTTTTTTCATAAACAATCTTTTGAATACGTTTTGGATTCCATGAACCTTCATGCGCTGTTTTCTCCTGCCCAAAGTGAGTTCACTTACCGTACGGATTATGCTACTATTAACCTCGAGTCGAACTTTGACCTGCGGGAAGCGGGGGATGTAATTCGTAAGCAGACGGATGCATTTTTGAGTACGGCTGCTGAAGCTCAACCATCGGGAACACGCACCGCCCGTTTTGAGCTGAAGCTGGAGGATGCCAGCATCGTGAAATTGTTCGGCATCGAGGTAGATGATTTTGATTACTTACAGGCAAGTGGAGAATTTAATGAACAGCAACAGCAAACCATTCTTCAGGCTTCAACCGGGAAATTCAGTGGGTATGGTGTTTCCCTGGATACTCTTTATTCGCGTGTTAACCTGATTCGCGACAGCATTATCACCAGCCTGAGCGCAACGAATCTCTATTATGATTCCATTAAACTGGGCCAACTGGATTTTAATATTCTGACCAACGGGGACACGGCTGTTGCCAATCTTCAGGTGGAAGGTGATACCATAACCTTGCTGGATTTGCGCACACACATTGTACATGTTGACAGTGGCCGGTTGTTTTATCCGGACAAACTACTGGCATTCAATCATGATTATTTAGTTGATCAGGAAAAACCTGTCTACCTGGGAAAGAAACAGGTGGCCTTTGATCATTTCACCATCAGCCGAGATTCCATGGAGATTAAACTGAATGGTAATTTGAACGCAATCGAGACATCCTTCCGTAACCTGGATCTTGCCTTATTGAACTTCCTGGTATCAACGGATACGGTAGTGATTACGAAAGGTCTTCTCTCCGGAAAAGTTTCCTATACCCGGGGCCAGCAAATTAATCTGCGCGCGGCTGTGGACAGTCTCATGCTGTACAATTCCAGTCCGATGACCATTGCCGCCACCGCTGTTAGCGAGGGAGAAGATGTGCCTTTTGAATTCCGGCTGACCAATCCAGCGAATGCGATTGATCTGACGGGCACCTATTTTTCACGGATCAGAGAAGTGGATGCTTCCCTTTTGATGGATGTGAATAATCCGGAGTTGTTTACGTTTCTGGCATCAGGCGTTTTAGATGAAATTCACGGTTCCATTCAGGGTGAAGCTGCCATTCGCGGTTCGCTTCAGCGGCCGGACATAAAGGGATTCATTGGCTTCCGTGATCTCGCATTAACCCTGGCCAACCCGAGGCTTACATTTAACGTGGAGAATGACCGCATTACAGTTGACAATTCATCCCTGCTGTTTAACCGGTTTACGCTCTACGATCAGGAACACAATCCCCTGACCATTGATGGCAATATTTCCTACCCCGATTATGAATACCTGGCGTACAACCTGAAGATCAACAGCGTCCAGTTTACACTCTTTAATAATCCGGATTCAACCCAGGGACAGTTAAGGGGCAAGCTTATTATTGACAGTGACATTGTGATGAAGGGGGATGCAGCAGACAAGAGCATAGATGCCCGGCTCACCGTTAAAGACGCTACCAGCCTCACCCTTGTTACGGCCAGCGATGATATCAACTTGCTGAAGGCTGAAGGAATCGTTGAGTTTGTTGATCCGGCCCTGTTATTGGATTCAACTGCACTCATGGCTACCGTTGATTTTTATGATTCGCTGATTGCCACGCTTCCGGATTTCACAGTAAGGGCAACGGTTGTGATTGAAGACAATGCCACGCTTAAGGTGGTGATTGATGAGCAGTCGGGTGATGCCCTGGAGATTTCCGGAGGCGCCAAACTGGAATTGGGTTACGACCGCACCGGCAACCTTACGCTCGATGGTGTTTACACCATCACGAAAGGGGTCTACCGGCTTTCGTTTTATGATCTGGTGAAAAAGAATTTTCAGCTGGTGCCGGGTTCATCTGTTACCTGGAACGGAAATCCGAAGAACGGTGACCTGAATATCAAAGCCATCCATTCAGTAACATCGAACTCCATCGGGTTGATTGGACATGAGATCGGTGAAAACGAGAAATCGATTTACAAGCGGTCGCTGGATTACCAGGTTGGGATCAACATCAATGGTACCATTGAGAGCCCGGTTATCTCCTTTTCGCTGGATCTTCCGCAAAACGAAAAGACAAATTACCCGGTGCTTGCCAATAAACTTGACCGGTTGCGGCAGCCGGAATATGAATCCGAACTGAACAAGCAGGTGTTCGGTTTGCTGGTGCTGGGCGGATTCTTACCGGAAACGAGCGGTTCCGATATCAACTCCAGCGCCATTGCCACCACCGCGCTGGCGAACAGCGTGAATAGTTTGCTGGCCGGCCAGTTGAACCGGTTTACCAGCCAATACATCAAGGGTGTGAACATTGATGTCGGCATACAATCGTACAGCGATTATTCTGCACCCGGTGGCAAAACACAAACCGCCATGGACTTCCGGGTTTCGAAGAGTATGATGAACGACCGGTTGTCAGCCAGGACCAATCGGGGGCCAATACGGGCACCAAGAACTACCGGGGCGACATCGCCATTATCTACGACCTTACCGGCAATAACGACAAGCAATTGAAGCTGTTCAACAATGAAACGTATGATATTGTATACCAGGAAATCCGCAACACCGGTATCTCGCTGATCTTCATCCGGGATTTTGACAGCAAACAGAGAAAGAAACGCAAGGCTAAATGACCAGTCGCATATCCTTTTGGTTGATTTCATTAGTTCTCTTGGTCATGGCCGGATGTACGGGGATGAAACATGTTACATCCGAAGATCCGCTTTATACCGGATATGAAATCAACTTTTCGGATAAGAAGGAAGGCAACAAAAAGCTCGCCCGCATTGCCCATGGAGTTGTGAAGCCCGCGCCCAATACTAAGTTGCTTTGGATGCGGCCTTCAGTGGCGCGAAACAACATGCTGTCTGAAAAGGCGAAGAAGAAAAAATTCTGGAAGAGTAAAATTGCCGAGCCGGTATTGCTTTCACAGACCCAACCTGTGCAGGTGGCTGCAGCCATTCAAAACAGAATGTTCCACAACGGTTACTTCCGCAGCGTAGTAACTTATGATACCCTTTTGATCAATGACCGCAAGGCGAAGTATGCATATACCATCACGCTGCATGAACCTTACCGGTTTGAGCACATTTTGTTTCCGAAAAGCACGGATGACCTTTCCGAAAAAATGGCGTCCACGCAAACCGAATCATTACTGAAACCTGGTGACATCTATACACTGGAAACTGTTAAGAATGAACGCTTACGGATTGATAGACAGTTGAAAGAAGAAGGGTATATCTATTTCAATCCTGATTTCATTACCGTGCGGGCCGATACGGTTACGGGAGATCACCAGGTTCGTGCCGTGGTATCGGTTAAGCCTGAGACTCCGCCTGAATCCAGACGATCGTACACCATACGGAAGGTGTACATTCACGATGATTATGCACTCGACAATGCCGAGACCGACACGCTTCAGTTTGGTGACTACTTCCTGGTTTCTCAACACAAGGCACTTCGCTTCGAGGCCCTTCAACAGGGAATTTTTCTTAAGCCGGGCGAACGGTTTGCCCAGTCGAATTACATGCACACCATTCGTTATATGAACGGGCTGCCCATTGTGCGGAATGCGAACATCCGGTTTTCGCGCAATGCGGATTCAGACGAGCTGGATATGATGCTCTATTTATCACAACGAAAACGATTCGCCTACAGTGCAGAAGCGAATGCCATATTCCGGTCCACCAATTACTTTGGCCCGGGCGTGTTGTTCAGCTACACCGACCGCAATTTGAAAAGGGGTTCCGAAATGCTGAAGGTAAATCTGCGGGGAAGATTTGAAGTGCAATTGGTCGATGGCGAAATTAATCCTGCCTACGAACTTGGGCTTGAGTTTAACTATCAGCTCCCCCGGTTCTACCCTTCGTTCTTAGCCAATATGGGTAAAGCAAGTTTACCCAAAACCAACATCTCGTGGGGGTATAACTTGTTTAATCGCCTTGATTTGTACCGGTTGAATTCGGTGTATGCCAATTTTGGTTATCGGTGGAGCCGGACAGACCGCATTCACCACAGCTTCAATCCGCTTGAGGTAATCTTCACCCGGATTCCGGAAGATTCCAA
>JALOMI010000300.1 GCA_025455465.1 Cyclobacteriaceae bacterium
CGGAGCGGCTGTAACCGTTACCGGGTAATCCGCAGGAAGCGATACCTGAAGTATTGCCTTTTGGGTTCGGACATTACCGTATAGCCGTGGCGACCAGTTTGCTACAGAAACAAACTGACTTCTGACCCATTGAAACCGGTAACGGACCTGGTACGGGAACTCATTCCAGTGCAAATGGAATTCCTTCACCAGTTTGTCGGCAAAATAGGTATCGCTGGAAAAGTAGCTTCGGGTGTTAATTTCTTTTTTAGATAAACTGCGCACCACCGCACCCTGCTGATTAAGGATAACCGCCTCCAGTATTTCAAATTTTTCATCAGGGGAATAGGGGATGGAAATATTGCCCAGGAAACCAGCTTCTTTATTATCGATCTGGACCAGCACTTCTTCATCAACCGTGAGCAATTGTTTCTCAACGTATATGCGTGAAAGGCGATGTACCACGCGACCCATGGGTTGGGCCATCGCTGCCGGCAACGCGATGAAGAAAAATAGAATAACTAAAACAATGTATCGTATATAATGACATCGCATGCAGGTACGGTTTCGGGTAACAGTTCCTAAAATACAGATTGCTCTGCAAAAAATAAACTGGGCCTTTTAGCTAGTACCTGCCCTAGCTCAAGCAGTTTAAATCAATAAACCGATGTTAACCTGTGCCAGAATCCGTCTGTCAGGGTAACATCCCCTCCTTCTGCAAACAGTCGGAAGGACGTATAATCCTCATTTGGAAAGAAGATGGAAGTCATGCAGGTAGTTCCGTCATCGGCAAATAATTCTGCGGAAGCAACATCAATATAGAGATGCAGTTTCAGTGTTGGCGAGTCGGAGGAACGGGCAGCATAATGTACGCCCGCAAACTGATCTGAAAATGCTTTCTTTCCGGCACGGGTGCGATCGATACAAATTCTTTCTGTTGAACGATTATAACCGATGCGAAGCACTTCATTGGCTGCGTTGAAAAATTCAACACCGAAATCATTGGCTGTTGAAGCAGCAAGATCAACCGTTAGCTGCAGTTCCGCTAGGGAACCATACGTATAGGTATTACCAGCGGTCACAGACTCCCGGGCGCCCCGCAACCGGTTCACTTCAGGCGATGGCAGGGAGGAAAGGCGAAGGCCGGCTGCCGTTTGTTTCAGTGAAAGTTCCCGTGGCAACGTCATTGCACTGCGCCAGCGTTCGGTAGGGACTGCCTGTCCGTAGAGCCAGTTACTCATCCATCCGATGAATATTTTCCGGCCGTCAGGGGCGTTGCTCCAGGTTACACCGGCATAATTGTCGGGACCCCAGTCAATCCATCGTTCACTGCTCGGATCGGCATCGGTGGTAAATGTCTTGCCGTCAAAGTTGCCGATGAAGTATTGTGTGGCTGAGCCTCCGTTGGGGCCACCGGGGTTGATGCTCACCAGCAACACCCAATGCGTGTCGTTGGTGCCCTCTGCAGTCAGCGGAAATAAATCCGGACATTCCCACACGCCACCGTGGTTACCGTATTCGCGCCCAAACGTGCCGGTCTTCTCCCAGTCGATCAGGTTTTTGGATCGGTAGAATTCGATGCGGTCTTTCACGGCCAGCGAGAGTATCCAGTGTGCCGATGCCTCGTGCCAGAATATTTTCGGGTCGCGGTAATCCTGCTCACCGGGATTTTTGATGACGGGGTTGTTTGGATGTTTCGTCCACGTGCGTCCCTTATCGTTGCTGTACGCGATGCCTTGTGTTTCAAATCCTTTTTTATCGTAGGTGAACATGGCGATCAGGGCTTTCTCATTTCCGGTTTGCAATCCGGAAGTATTATTCTCATCGACTACGGCACTGCCGGAGAAAATTGTACCGATGGAATCCGGGTACAGAGCGATAGGCTGATGCTCCCAATGAATCAGATCACGACTGATGGCATGCCCCCAGTGCATGGGACCCCACACCGTGCTGTCGGGGTAGTGCTGGTAGAAGAGATGGTATTCACCATCATAATAAACCAGTCCGTTCGGATCGTTCATCCAGCCAGACGGGGGTGTGAAATGAAACTGAAGGCGGTGTGCTTCGCGTTCCGGTTGTTTTTCTTTTGGGGCTGAACAGGCTATCGTTAAAAGCGTAATCAGCAGTGTATAGAAAAGTTGTTGCATGTTGATTCGATTTCTTCGTGTTTGATTCTTCAAGGTAATCAGAAACTCTCCTTTTTGACCACCAGCAAAAAGTAGTTGTTCTCGAGTTCCAGGTAGCCTTGCTCATAGCAGAAGCAATACAGGCTGCCTTCTTTAGTCTTGTACTGGCTGGTAAAATAGGTGAAGTCGAAACCTTTTTCATTCAGTTTCTCCCGGCTCACCCGCGTTTTGCCGGTGGTGTTCAGCGCCATCAGGATACGCCTGTTTTTGCGCAGGATGTTGTTGACGTTGCGGATGTAATTGGTTTCATCGCTGTTCAGTTTGTTGTTATAGGCGATTCGGCATTGGTCGGAACAAAATTTTTTATCGGCCCGGCCCTTGATTTTATCTCCGCATTCCAGGCAGGTTTTTTCTTCGATTTTAGCCATGATTTCCGCGTTTTTCAGGTTTTTTTGATCCGTTGATAAACGTTTACAAACGAATATAACCGAAAGTAAGCGATTATCATACAAGTACCGTTTTTTGCACCCCACACCTTTGCATCGTTGATCACGACAAACGGATTGACACCAGCATCAGGCCCCGGCCGGGTGCGGCACAGGCAAGTATGTTTAACCTAAAATTTATACAGTTATGAAAAGTTTAAGAAACAGTGTTCAGTTGATCGGTCGTTTAGGCAAGGATCCCGAAGTGAAAGTGTATGGCGACAAGAAGAAGGCTTCCTTCTCCATCGCTACGTCAGACACGTACAAAAATCAGAAAGGTGAAAAGGTGGAAGACACCCAGTGGCACAACGTGGTGATCTGGGGCAAGCTGGCCGGTGTGGCCGAGAAGTACCTGAAGAAGGGGCAGGAAGTCTGCATCGAAGGCCGCCTCGTACACCGCGATTATGAGACTGATAAAGACGAGAAACGCTACATCACCGAAATCAACGTGAACGACCTCGTGATGCTTGGCGGCAAGCAGGCCTGATCTTCGATAATGGTTGGCTGAAAGCCTGGTCCGGAAACGGGCCGGGCTTTTTTTATTCAAACCTGTTCCCGGGGATATTTTGAATAGCGTCAGGCCTACTCCACTGGTCAAATTTTCATGTTCTTCAGGCACACGATACGAAATTCGTCATCCGTAAATCGTAATTTGCCACGATGAGTTTTGTATATCCGGCATTTCTGTGGGCGTTGGCGGCACTCTCGATACCCATCATCGTCCATCTTTTTAATTTCCGCAAAACCCAGAAGATCTATTTCTCCAGCAACCGCTTCCTCCGCATGGTTCAGGAGGCCACTTCGGCCAAGCGAAAACTCAAGCACTACCTCATCCTGGCTTCACGGTTGTTGTTCATCCTCTTCCTGGTGCTCGCTTTTGCTCAGCCTTTTATTCCGGCACGTGAGCAGGTGTCTTCTGTTCAAAACATCATCCTCTACCTCGATAACTCCCTGAGCATGTCAGTGCCGGTGGGTGAGAAAGTGCGCGCCCTGGATGCGGGCATTCAGGCAGCCAACGAACTGGTGTCTGTCTTCCCTCCGGATACACGCTTCCAGCTCATCACCAATGATTTTGCCCCCTTCTCCAACAACTATAAAACCCGGTCAGAGATACTCGACCTGCT
>JALOMI010000301.1 GCA_025455465.1 Cyclobacteriaceae bacterium
CCTAATACCGAAGGTGCTTGACAGTCATGCCGTTGTTAATCAACTGCTTCAGTGAATCGATACCGATTTTCAAATGAAGTTCCACATAGTTTCGGGTTACACTGTTATCGCTTACTTCGGTTTTTACACCTTCCGGAACCATTGGTTGATCGGAGACCAGCAGCAGTGCACCGGCCGGAATCTTATTGTAGAATGCGGTTGAAAAGATGGTGGCCGTTTCCATATCAATGGCCTGCGCCCTGATCTTGCGGAGGTAGTTTTTAAAGTCTTCATCCCATTCCCAAACCCTTCGGTTAGTAGTGTATACTGTCCCTG
This sequence comes from Cyclobacteriaceae bacterium, assembly GCA_025455465.1. Lineage (GTDB taxonomy): Bacteria > Bacteroidota > Bacteroidia > Cytophagales > Cyclobacteriaceae > UBA2336. Next base: position 316 of record JALOMI010000301.1, read on the forward strand.
TCCAGTAATCCTGATTGTAGTCGCGGATGGTGGTTGAAAGGGCTTTCTGTAATGCAAAGGCCGGAAGGGCAGGAACTTCCGGAGGAAAGTAGTCAGTAGAAGTACCCTCACCACGAATGGCGGCAATCGGCAGGATAAAATCACCGATGTCATTTTTCTTTTTCAGCGAACCGCACTTTCCAAGGAATAATGCAGCTTTAGGTTTGATAGCACTGAGGCAATCAATTACCGTAGCGGCATTCGGACTGCCCATACCAAAGTTGATGATGGTGATGCCTTGTGCTGTTGCATTTCGCATCGGTCGGTCAAGACCCAATACAGGAACATTGTGCCATTCTGCGAATAATTTCACATAGTTATCAAAATTGGTCAGTAGAATATATTCACCGAATTGATCAAGCGGCTGGCCGGTATACCGGGGCAACCAGTTCTCAACTATTTCCTGTTTGGTTTTCATTTCTTTTTACATTTAACCATGATACGCTTAAACCTTCCGCCCTTTGACTATCGCATCAGGCAGGTTCAGGGAAAAGTATGGATTTTTGATATTATTCGGAAAAAGTTTCTGGTATTGACACCTGAAGAATGGGTTCGACAGCACGTTGTTCATTACTTGTGTGATCATCTGCATTATCCGAAATCAATGATCAAAGCAGAGATGAATTTCTCTTACGGTGAACTGAAAAAGCGTTCTGACCTAGTGGTATTCAACCGTGAGGGAGAACCCTGGATACTGATTGAGTGCAAAGCACCCGAAGTAGTATTAAGTCGCGAAACGGTTCATCAACTGCTCAGCTATAATCAGATATTGTCCGCTCGTTATGTGGTTATAACCAATGGGTTGCATTTATTTTGTCAGGATCGCAACAATCCCGAAAAGCTGCTGACTTCGCTTCCTGACTATAAAGCTGTTGATTAAAGAAACTTTTTGACGTCTGTATAAGGCAGGTTAAACGCATCTGATACCGCTTTGTAGACCACCTCACCATACATGACGTTGAGTCCGTAGCGGAGTTCTGAGCTTTCCTGGCATGCTTTCTTCCACCCTTGATTAGCCAGTCGTACGGCATAAGGCAGGGTGGCATTAGTCAGTGCAAGCGTAGAGGTATAAGGAACAGCGCCAGGCATGTTGGCTACACAATAATGCACCACATCATCGATAATATAGGTTGGGTTTTCATGTGTGGTCGGTGTGCAGGTTTCAATACATCCGCCCTGATCAACAGCAACATCCACCAGAACCGTGCCGGGGCGCATGGTTTTCAGCATATCCTTCGTAACGAGTTTAGGCGCTTTAGCACCGGGAATCAGTACAGCACCGACTATCAGGTCGTGATCCTTCACCATTTCCCGAATGGTATACTCATTGGAAACAACTGTGTGTACATTTTTAGGCATTACATCATCAAGATATCTCAGGCGGGCCAGGTTCACATCAGCGATCGTTACATCAGCACCCATACCGGCTGCGATTTTGGCCGAATTGGTACCTACAACGCCACCACCCAGAATCAGGACTTTAGCTGGCTTAACTCCAGGAACGCCACCTAATAATATGCCTCTTCCTTTAAGTGGTTTTTCAAGATACTTGGCACCTTCCTGGATAGCCATCCGACCGGCTACTTCAGACATCGGAATCAGCAGGGGTAGGCTACCGTCTACGCGTTCTACGGTCTCATAAGCAAGGCAAACCGCTCCGGTTTCCAACATGGCTTTCGCGAGGGGTTCGTACGATGCAAAGTGAAAATAGGTGAAGATCAGCTGGTCCTTTTTGATCAGCTTGTATTCCGGTTCAATGGGTTCCTTAACCTTGATGATCATTTCAGCAAGGCTGTAAACCTCAGCAGCAGTCGTTATAATTTTAGCGCCTGCTTTTATGTAGTCTTCATCCTGAAAGCCGCTTCCGCTGCCTGCATTTTGTTCGATGTAGACGGTATGTCCGCGCTTAACCAGTTCCTGTGTGCCGGCAGGTGTCAGAGCAACACGGTTTTCATTGTTTTTTATCTCTTTGGGAACGCCAATAATCATGATCGCAATCGTTTTAACAGGCTGCAAAGATAAGGGCCAATTATCAATAGTCAATTGTCATTTGCCGGGTGATTGGCTATTTTTGAACGTCATTATGAAACTATAACCGATCAGCGTGAGCACCGTTAAAGAATCAAAAGTGAAATATTCTCAGGTTCGTGTAAAGGAGATTCTGGCTGACTATCGTCTGGCCTGCGAAAGCCGTGAAGCCAGTGTTATCGGCAGAAAGGAAGTTTTCATGGGTAAGGCCAAGTTTGGCATTTTTGGTGACGGCAAGGAAGTAGCACAAATCGCTATGGCCAAGGTATTCCGGAAAGGCGATTTCCGGGCGGGTTATTACCGCGATCAGACCTTTATGTTCGCTATCGGTGAGCTGACACTACAGCAGTATTTTGCGCAGCTCTATGCGCATACCGATGTTCATGCTGACCCGGCCTCTGCAGGTCGCCTGATGAACGGGCACTTTGCCACCCGAATGCTTGATGAACAGGGAAAACTGAAAGACCTGGTTTCACACAAGAACAGCAGCGCTGATATATCGCCTACAGCGGGACAAATGCCCCGGTTGCTGGGCATGGCTTATGCGTCAAAACTCTTTAGAGAAAATCCTGAGCTGAAAACGTATTCAGGTCTTTCAAACAACGGAAATGAGATAGCTTTCGGCACCATTGGTAATGCTTCCACTTCTGAAGGGATGTTTTTTGAAGCCATTAACGCAGCCGGTGTTCTGCAAGTGCCTATGTTGGTATCTGTCTGGGATGATCATTATGGTATATCCGTTCCCCAGGAATATCATACAACAAAATTATCCATCTCAAAAGCACTCAGCGGATTTCAACGCAATGCCGATGGTAAGGGATTCGAAATTATAACAACGAAAGGATGGGACTATCCGGGTCTGCTTGCTGCTTATGCGCAGGCAGAAAAAATTTGCCGTGAAGAACATGTTCCCGTTCTTATACATGTGGAAGAAATAACCCAGCCGCAAGGACATTCCACTTCGGGCTCGCATGAACGGTATAAGTCGAAAGAACGGCTTACCTGGGAGGCTGAGCATGATTGCATCCGGAAGATGCGTGCATGGATAGAAGAAGAAGTACTTGTTCTGCCTGAAGAAATTGACATCATTGAAAAAGAGGCTAAAGAGAGTGCCCGCAAAGCAAAAGATCATGCCTGGAAGGAATATACTGCCGATATCCAGAAGGATCATAAACAGCTATTGCACATTCTCACTACCATGAATGATGTGCCCGGTGTTGAAGACATAAAAAATGAATTGTCAAAGACCATCAACCCCACTCGTCTGGATGCGGTTAAGGCTGCCAAAAAAGTGCAGGCATTAACCTTTGGGAAACAGCACCAGGCTAAAGC
>JALOMI010000302.1 GCA_025455465.1 Cyclobacteriaceae bacterium
AATTTCTTCGGTATCCGGCAGGCTTCCGATATGTCTTTGATAATGAATTTTTCTTCCGGCCGGTGCGCCATGAAGACCAGCGCATGAATAGCGTACTTGCACTTTTTCGATAACATATACGCTGCTCAAGTTATCTTTTTTCTTTACAATTGCGCATCTGATTGTGATGATATCAGCCGAGATAGCTCAGCGGTAGAGCAACGGTTTCGTAAACCGTAGGTCGTGGGTTCAAATCCCATTCTCGGCTCTCCGACAGGCAACTCCAAAAGTAAGCTGACCATAGATCGTGGGTTCTGCCAATGGCATCCCTTAGGAAAAATCCCAATCTCGGCTCGCTCAAATTGGTGAGGATTAGCTGAACACCTTACCAACTCAATATTAAAGGAAAAGAAAAAAGTACAAGAACCTAGACATCCTGATGCTCGCTTTGTTCGGTTAGGATAAACTTCTCGTACAGATAATCTCAGGCTGAGAAAATGAAAGGAGTACCGAAGGAGGGACTCGAACCCTCATGTCTTGCGACACACGCCCCTGAAACGTGCGTGTCTACCAATTCCACCACTTCGGTAAGATAAATTCCTGATCTCAAATTTGAAATCTCAAATCTGGAATTTGTTGTGCCCAGGACTGGATTCGAACCAGCACACCCTTTCGGGCGCTACCCCCTCAAAGTAGTGTGTCTACCAATTTCACCACCTGGGCGAGGAACATATCAACATGTTAAGAACAAATTCCTTCTTCGCTTGCGTTTCCGCTTTCTTCGAAGGGTGGCAAAGGTATAAACCTTTACCATTTAAGTCAACCAGGCTTACGGAATTAAACTTATGTAGCATACTATGCGGAATTTTGATACCTTCCGTTTCATTTTCCGTTACTGAACCTAATTCCTGTCTAATAATGGCTCTTCAGTTGGTGCAAAGAATTCTACAAGGATTGACCTGTTTCATCCTTCATCTGGCATTTTCCGCATCGGCAAAAGTTCATCGTGAAATGGTCCTGATCTCGAACAGGATTCCGCCCAGTTCTATTAAAACTGCAGGAAAAAAAATAGGGTATTGGCCTCTGGCCTCAAAATATTCAGAATATTCCCGTGGTGCTTCCTCCAGCATAATTCGAACGATAATTTTTGTTTTTACTTGCCTGATTACCAGTCTCGTCAATGCACAAATGACGATCGGGCCAAATTCAACAATGATTATCCAGGCCGATTCATTTGCCATTCGCGGCAACCTGGTAAATAACAGCCCACAGACTAACCTGGGTAATGCGCAACTTACCCTCACCGGTACCACTCAGGCAATCACAACTGCCACACCGATGGCAGTGAAAGGTATTATTGTCAAAGGTGGAGGAAACAAAGCAATTCGGGGTGACTGGACAGTAACACAAAATCTTCTGTTCGACCAGGGAGTACTTGCCAGCGATAATGGCAAACTTGTTTATACCGGCAGCACCTTATTGGAAGGAAAACCAAATTCCTTCTTCAACGGCATCCTGTATCAGCGCGGCACCGGCACACGGTTTTTTCCTGTCGGAGCAGGCAATGTCTATGCTCCCATGGCCTTTGGTTCCGTTCTGCAAGCAAATGTTGAAATCGGTGTGCAGGCCTTTTCATCCAATCCCGGTTTTGACTTGCCACCGGACGTGGCTGCTGTGGCCTCCAATCGTTATTGGGCCATCTCAACCTCGGGGGGAGCATTCAGTGGTTCCGGTGTTTCACTGTATTATCCGGGCTCCTCAGTCGATGCCGCACAACGCTTAACTGTAGTGGAATCGGAAACCCTGGGTGGCACAGCGACCAACCTGGGCGGTGGTGTTACTGAAGACTTCGTGGTGAGTTTACAGCCGGCTACCAAACCTTTTCTTTCCCTAGGCGTGGCAGAGACAGTGGATATCCGCATCAGTGATCTGATTACGCCATTCAATGTGGATGATATCAACGACAAACTGAAGATTATCAATATCCAGTATACCGTTGAAAATACCGTGACCATCATCGACCGGTGGGGTGTGCCGGTTAAAACCTGGAAGAACTTCACTAATTATGACGATCCGATCAATCCCAATACCGATAACTTCGACTTTACCCGACTGAGCCCGGGAAATTACATCTGCGTTCTGGAATATAAACTCACAGCCGATGGACCCAAACAGAATATGACTCAGATGATCAGCGTACTTAAAAGCAATTGATGAAAAGACTTCTACTCTCGCTCTTCTTTCTCGCGATCATACTGGGTACCACGCAGGCTCAGGATATCCCGTTGTTCAGCCAGAAGCTGACCAACTCCTTTATCTATAACCCAGCACTTGCAGGAAATACATTCGGATCAGTCACTTACTCCTACCGGCAGAATTACGCCAATGTAACCGGTGCCCCGCGAAATAATTTTCTGAGCATGCATGCTCCGTTCGCGAATCACAAAGCCGGTGCCGGATTCAACCTGTTTCAGGAAGATGTCAATTTTATACGTAACACCTTTGCCTCGGCAGCATTTGCGTATCACCTGCGTTTTGACAAATTCAAAGTTCTATCTGTTGGTGTGAGCGGAGAGTACAACATCACCCGGTTAAATGGCACATCCAATACAGAAAATTTCCGGCTGGACCCTGTAATCTCGCAACTTCAGAATGGTGACCCGACCTACGATTTTTCATTTGGTGTGAATTACCAGACTCGCTTTCTGAAAGCCGGCTTCGCCATGAATCGCTTGTCAACCGCGTGGATCAAACAGGAGTCATCGAATCTTTCGAATTATTATTCGGCCTATGTGCAAGGATTAATTCCCGCGCGCGGTGGCCAGGATATGCTTGAACCCTATTTTGCGTTGCGTAAATTCTCTGAAACAAATGATACGTACGACATCGGTCTGTTTTACACTTTCGATAATAAAATCATTGCAGGTGCTGCCTTTCGTAAGGGAAGTGTTTTCAACGGCACCATCGCCTTCCGGCCAACCAAGAAAACGCTGATCGGCTATTCCCGCGAAATGATTACCAGCGCTATTGGGGGCTATGTTGGTGCCGCCAATGAGATTACATTGCGTTTCGACTTTAATGACGAGAGCTATAAAGAGCGCTTCCGGGCCGACTACAAAAATGCGATGGCCTATCGTAGAAAAACACTGACTTCCCCGCAGCGTATTTCTGCGCAAAACCCGCGGCAACTACAGAAAAAACAGAAGAAGCTGGCTCCGTATACCCCCAACAGCCGTTATCAGAATGTGCAGAAGTTATCGATGAGTAATAAATCGGCTCCTCCGAAGAAAGGATACAGTGCCGGTAAATCAAAATATTCTCCGAAGAAGAAGCCGAGAAGATCAGTTAACGCTTTCCGCAAGAATGTATATAACCCGATGCGTAAGAAATAAGTGCAAGTGCTTGTGAAAAGACATTTCGATAAAAAGCGGTGAAGCTTCCGCCTAACCGTTTGATACTCCATCAGTTGAATTAAGAACAGTATATCCGGCATCTGCCATGAAAAATTCTACCCCTGGCTTAACGACATTTACTATGAAAACCAAGGCAATCTTATCCACTCTAAAACTTGCAGCCGCTCTTCTGTTGCTCCCTTTGACTCACCTTGACCTGAAAGCTCAGAATGAGGTTGCCATCGGCTCGGCCACCACGAAAGCCAACGCCATCCTGTGGCTCAACGGCAACGGCAGCCAGGGGCTTATCCTTCCGGTGGTTACCAATAAATCGGCT
>JALOMI010000086.1 GCA_025455465.1 Cyclobacteriaceae bacterium
TTTCGTAATTCGGTGTGATAAAATGAATGGAAAATGAATTGCTGGTGGCATCCAAAACAACGGAGGAGTCACTCCGCACATCCATGAAAAAGGGGTTTCCCTTTCCTGAGAAACTTGAAATACTCAGAATGGAGGGTTTCACTGAAATCGTTTTGATCTGAAGTGCCGCGGGATCAAACACATTGATGCCGTTAATTCCACCAAACGCCATTTTTCCCGATCGCAGTTTGCAATAGGCAAGCCGGTTAAATTCCAGATCCTGCAAGCCTTCATTGAGTGTAAAACGGTTAAATAGTTTACTGACGGGATTATAGCTTAGCAAACCATGATTGGTGCTCAGCCAGATGTTGCCAGCTTCATCAGGCAAAGTACTGTATATGGAGGTTGTGATGAAATCAGCGGGTAATGAGATGCGCGTAATCCCGGGTTGATTGATTCCCTGACTGATGTCTAGTGTGAACAAACCAGAATCAAAGGAGCCTATCCATAGTTTGTTATCAATTTCATTCATGGAAAGCACCATGAAGTAATTTCCTTCCGGGCGTCTGGTGCGGGTGTCGAGGGTAAAATCGGTCGTGCTGAAGTCATCATGAATTAGTTTTACCCCGCCACGTACACCCAACCAAACACGGTCATGGCTGTCGATGAAAATAGAGGTTGGATTTGCGATGTGAAATTTTGGATCAGGACTGCTGTAATAATATTTTATGTGTTGCTGCGTAGCCGGATCATAGATGGCAAAGCTTCCGGAGGAAATGTAATACAGCTTGCCGCGATGGAAAATCGTCTGGCGAACAGGTGATTTTTCGATATAAGGATAAAGCGGTTGGTAATAACGGAAGGTACGGCTGCGCTTATGCATCGTGAGCAAGCCTACATTGGTGGATACCAGGAAATGGTCTTTATCGAAGTCGGTAAAATAAAACGGCACAACAATGCCGGTGTAACCAGGCAGGGTCACTTCAATTTTTTGTACGGCCAACGTTACCGGGTTAATGCGGTTCAGGTATCCACCATCAGTACCTGCCAGCAAGTAGCTCTCGTCATCTTCAATCATACCGCGCACTACCTTATCGCTGAGGGAGTTGATCTGAAGGGGGTTGTATGTCAGATGCGCAATTCGAATCTGATCGGCATCGTATTTATTCAGGTCGCCAAGGGAACCAACCCAGATAATACCGGTCTGGTCTTCCAGTATCGACAGGCAATTATCATGACTGAGGGAGTTGAGGTTGAGAATATTTTTGTTGATCGTTACTAACCGTTTTTCCTTCGGGCTGTACAGCGCAATGCCTCCTCCTTTAGTCAGTATCCAAACGAGTCCTTCCCGGTCAATATGAATCTTGTTGATGCGGTTGTATAAAGGATTGTTCTCAGGTTTGAGGTAATCAACGAAAGCCCGTTTGTCCGTATCGTAAATCAGTACACCTTGCTTTTCGGTGCCAACATATAACCTGCTTTGCTGGTCGTGATGAAGGGCAGTGACACGCCCATAAATATTCAGTTTCCTGTTTTCCCACAGGAGGGGGATTGAATCCACAAGGGACTGATTTCGGAATACCAAAATACTTGAGCCTTGTCCTACCAATAACTTATCCTGCCAGGCATAAGGAGATGTGGGATTAATGACAGCACGCGAAGAAAAACGGGTTACGGTATCATTCTGCAGATAAAAAATTCCACTCGTGAAATCCGAAGCCCATATTGTTCCGTCCGCAGTCTGCACTAAGGAATTGACGTAAGGGTAACCTTCGCTTACGGGCAAGGCACGTAAACGGTTAGTCTTGTAGCTATATTCCACAACGCCATGGTTGCGCGTGCCGACCAGAATCCTGCGCTGGTGCTGATCGTACAACAGGCAATTGATTTCCTGTCCGCCAATGGAGCTGGAGTCTGGAAGCAGTTTGTAGGTAGTAAACGCATATCCGTCATACCGGATCAGGCCATCGGTAGCAATCCAGATCACACCTTCCGGATCCTGAATCATATCCAGTACCTCAGATGACCTGACAGAACCGGGTATCGTCAGATGTTCAAAGTCTACGGATGCCGGCAGTTTCTGTGCAAATACACCGGAAAGAGCCAGCGTAAGCAGCAACAACAACAACCAAGATGTTCTCAGCATCATCAGTCTTCCGGGTAGGGGATATACACAAAATTGGTAAAGGTTTTATCCACGACAAAGAGGCAGCAATATTCGTCCGGATCTTTATACGTGCTCTTGAATGCTTCCTGTTTGTCGGGAGCGATGAGTTCGCGTTGAACGAATTCATCCAGGTAGGAAGCGTAGTAGTTCCAATCAACTTCGGCCACCTGTTTATCAATCAGAATCCGGCCGACTGGTTGTTCTTCTTTACAGATCGGAAAAATGGGGTATTCCGAGAAGCCGCGCTTGCGGATCTGGTAAGATGCTTCTTTGATGGTATCAGCCACCTTGACAAAATCCCAGGAGATGGTCCCCAGGTATTTGCCATTCAATTCAGGATCGTTGGTCATGGAGGGTCTTCTTAGCCGTTAAAATAATATCTGTATTTCTGCACGGTTGGTCTTTGAAAAATTTCAATTTTAAGTATCTAAAATGAAGATTCTATGAAACATTTCCTGATTGCACTACTCACCTTTTTATTTATTCAATCGCTGGCGCAACCTGCTCCCGATAAAAGCATTGAAGATTCCTACGGAGTGCGAAAGAAAATGGCAACAAACTCCATACTCCGAAATTACCCTGTTCGTCACATCGGCCCTACCATACAGGGCGGGCGCATTGTCGACATCGAAGTAAACTTAAACAATCCCCACGAATATTATCTTGGGTATGGCTCAGGAGGAATTTTCAGAACGGTCAACAACGGCATCACATTCGAACCCGTGTTCGATCACGAGGATGCCATGGGTATTGGCGACTTTGCTCTCTCCCAAAACAATCCTTCTGTGATATATGTGGGCACGGGCGAAAAGAACAGCAGCCGTTCTACGTATGCCGGTAGCGGCATGTATAAAACCACTGATGCCGGCAAGACGTGGCAACACCTTGGCCTTACGGGTACGCATCACATCAGCCGCGTAATCATTCACCCCAGCGATGAAAACACCGTTTGGGTTGCTGCCATAGGTGCCTTGTATTCAGCTAATCCGGAACGCGGTGTTTACAAAACAACGGACGGGGGCAAGACCTGGAAGAAGACACTCTATATTAATGACAGTACCGGTATTATCGACCTGGTGATCAATCCAAAAAATCCCCGTCAGCTGCTGGCATCCTCATGGGACAAGGCGCGCAGGGCCTGGGATTTCAAGGAAGGAGGAGAAGGATCAGCTATCTACCGATCGGATGACGGTGGTGAAACCTGGACCAAATCGGTAAATGGATTTCCGCAGGGTAAACACGTGGGGCGTATCGGGTTGGACAGGAGCTGGTCATCACCCGATGTGGTGTATGCCATTCTGGATAATCAATCGGAGGTGCCTCAGTCACAAAAGCCGGCAGCAGCGGATGGCAAGCTGAAGGCAGACGATTTTAAGACCATGACCAAAGAGGCTTTTCAAAAGCTTGACGATAAAAAGCTGGATGAATTTTTACGCGACAACCGCTTTCCGCAGAAGTACAATGCCCGCCTCGTGAAGCGTGAGGTGAGCGAGGACAAGTATGCACCTGCAGCTTTGTATGATTACCTGGGTGGCGATGCCAATGCCAGTCTGTTCAATACGAAAATTCTGGGCGCAGAAGTGTACCGGTCGGATGACGGAGGTGCCAACTGGAAAAAGGTAAACAGCTACGACCTCGATGGCGTGTTCTTCACCTACGGTTATTATTTCGCAGAGCTGCGAGTCGATCCGACCAATGCGGACAAAGTCTATATCTATGGTGTGCCGTTATTGAAATCAACGGATGGTGGCGCCACCTGGAATCACCTCGATACGCTGCGCGGACAGCAGGACATCCATGTGGATCATCATGTGGTGTGGGTCAATCCGAAAAACAACAAACATATTATGCTCGGCAATGACGGAGGTCTCTATGTCAGTTATGATGAAGGTGCATACTGGCAACACATCAACAACATGCCGGTGGGACAGTTCTACACGGTGAGTGTCGATATGGAAACTCCATATAATGTTTACGGTGGTTTACAGGATAATGGCGTACTGAAAGGTTCTTCGAAGTCGGTACCTAATATCACACCGCACTGGGAACGCATCGGTGGCGGTGACGGAATGTATGTATTGGCCGATCCGCGCAACAGCAAACTGGTGTACTGGGGATTTCAGTTCGGTAACTACTTCCGCGTGGAGCCGGGCAAGGCACCTGCGCGCATCACACCACGGAATGATGTCGGTGAGCCGGCTTACCGCTGGAACTGGCGCACCCCGTTGTTATTGAGCAAACACAATCCGGATATTGTTTATATGGCGGCACAGAAAGTTTTCCGCAGCCTCAACAAAGGTGATCATTGGGAGACCATCAGCGATGACCTGACCACGAATCGGAAACAAGGTGATGTGCCGTTTTCTACCATCAGCTCGCTGGCCGAATCTCCGCTGAAGTTCGGTTTGTTGTATGCCGGTACCGATGACGGCAATGTGTGGGTTTCGCGCAATGGTGGCGGCAGCTGGGATCGCATTACCTCCGGATTGCCTGAAAAAAAATGGGTGAGCAGCATTTCACCGTCACCCCATCGTGAAGGTACCGTGCTGATATCCCTCAACGGCTACCGTGATGATGACTTCTCAACGTATCTTTTTATCAGCGATGATTACGGAAAAACCTGGAGGAGCATCAAAGGCAACCTGCCTGAATCCGTAGCGAATGTGGTTATTCAGGATCCGGTCAATCCGGATATGTTGTACTGTGGTCTCGATCACGGTACGTTTGTCTCGCTGGATAAAGGAACCACCTGGCATTATTTCAACGGTATGCTCAACGTACCGGCCTACGATATGCTCGTGCATCCGCGCGATAATGAACTGGTTGTGGGCACACACGGCCGCAGTGTGATCGTAGCCGATGTCAAGCCCCTGCAGGCATTGAAAAATACATCACGGGCAATCGTGGCCTTTGCACCGGAGAGCATCCGCCACAGCGAACGCTGGGGACAAAAGCCATACCCGTGGGCCGCTGCCAATGAGCCGAAGGTTAATGTTCTGTATTACGTAGGTAAACAGGCAGAACAGATTAGTGTTGAAATAACCGATGAAAAGAAAAATGTCGTGCAAAGACAAAGTGCCAGCGGTGCCAGCGGTTTTCAGGTCTTCACGTGGGACCTGAAAATTAATGCTGCGCCTGCACCTGCAGCGGCAAAAGGAAAATCGAAAACCACAGCAACACCATCATCCTCAGTGAAGTATGCCGATAAGGGTAAATATTCCGTTGTTTTCAGAAATGGCGCTGAGGTAAGTGAGGTTTCCCTGGAAATCAAGTAGCAGGCAATTGGCAGCAGGCAGTCGTGACGCTTGCGGTCAGGGTGCTTAGTAAAAGGAAAGCACAGGCAACAGGCAAATTTGTTTTAACGAAATTGTCTGTTGCTTCTTTTTTCAAGGGGATGAAAACGCAACATTTGACAATGACTGATTGGATTACGTTCAATTATTGAAGTAATCCCGGTTACGGCAGTCTGCTGAACAGTTTTTGCACGGCACTCTCAATCAGTTTAGGTACTTCCTTGGGCTTGTTGGGCAATACTGATTCAGCGGAACCTTTCCACATCAGTTCATTTTTTGCCGGGTCAACCAGGTGTACAGTCAGTGTGCCATTTCTGTATTTTCCTACTTCCACTTCCTGACTGTTCCAATGGTAGTTTCGTTGCCCCATGTAAACCGTGCGGTCTGCCGGGTTGGCGAAACTGGTTTGCCGGGTCTGAACTTCTTCATTAACCACTACACCAATGTTAATGACCAGCGATGGATGGCTGCTTGCCTGCTGTAAGCCCTGCGCTTCCAGATACCTGGCGATGGATGCTTTGACATGGGCTACGTTGGCTTTGTATGTTGGGCCGTCCAGCGGACTGATGGCATCACCTCCCGCCTCCACGGAAAGAAAATCAAATGTTTTATAGTTGCGGACAGAGAAATTATCGGTTTTCTGAACATCTGTAATTTTTACGCTGCTGCAGCCGACAGACAGGAACCAGATAATCCAAAGGTATTTTTTCATGGTAATGGTTAGCTAATCTCCCCTCAAGGTATGGCAAGTCTTGTCAATATTCAATCGATAGCGTGGCATTATGAACTTCCGGTCAATTGGATGAGTATTCTTATAGGACACTGATCGTACATAGTTCAACTTTCCATTAGGGAGACCATGCATTTACAACGGGTAAATGGGTTAACATCTTTGTTCTTGTATCCGGGTATATTGAAGCGCATCAACAATACAATTCCTGACTTTTATCAGCTTATTTCACAGGAAGGAACATTCCTACCTTTACTCATCGTTCTTACCATAGATTAACAATAAAGTAATCATCAATAAAATGAAAAAGTACATCCTTCTCCCCGTATTAATCCTGGCTGTATCCTGCAGTTCGCTGCAAGTGACTTACGACTACGATAAGCAAGCTGATTTTGGTAAGTATAAGACCTATGCCTACAGTGAAGATTCACAGAAGCTCCCTGTGGGAGATTTAAACCGAAACCGCATTATGAGCGCAGTGGATACCGAAATGGCGGCCAAAGGTTTTACCAAGTCTGACCAGCCTGATATCTGGATCGATATGCACATCCGGGCTGAACAAAAAACCGAGGCGATTGCCAATACAACCGGGCCTGGCTATTATGGTGGACCATGGCGTTACGGATATGGCGGTGGATTCTCGACTACCACCGTTAATTACAATGAATATATTGAAGGAACGCTGTTCATCAATATGGTTGATGTAGCCAAACAGCAAATTGTTTGGCAAGGACGAGCTACGAAAACGATCGATGAAAATGCCAGTGCCGAGCAACGGGACAAGAACATCAGCTATGCTGTCAAGCAGATATTTATGAAGTATCCTCCGGTTAAGAAATAACGAGGTTACCTCATGGAAAGGCCCATTCATCCGAGTGGGCTTTTTTACATCTTGTAGTAGCGTTTAACGGAACCACTCCTCTGAAAACCATTCTATGTTGATTGAACTATCCTGGCTCCAACGTACTCCCGCCAGTGTCATTGGCATGATGTTGTTTATTCTGCTGATTCTCGCCTACAATGCCGGCTACCGCCTGCGGATCTGGAAAAAGGCCAGGGGTATTCCCAACGTCATGGAAGAACTGGGTGCTATCAACGGTGCCCTTCTGGGCCTTCTTGCCTTGCTGCTGGCTTTTACGTTTGGTATGGCTAACTCCAGGTATGATGCGCGCAGGCAATCGGTAACGGAAGAAACCAATGCCATCAGCACGGCCATCCTGCGAACAGCGATTTATCCGGACAGCATGCGTCAGGTGCTGCGTGAACACCTTCAACAATACCTTGAGGCACGCATCGAATTCTATCAGGTAGGTATGGATGTTCCGAAACTGATCGATGCCTATCTGCGGGCTGATGCGATCGGCAAGGAAGTCTGGGCTGCGGCTGCAGCCTATGCACGAAAGGATAACATCACAACACGGACATCTGAGCTGATTCCGGCATTGAATGCCATGCTTGACATTGCTACCACCCGCAGGGCAGTGGGTGAATCGAATATACCGGATTCCATCCTGTACTTTCTCATTGTTCTTTGTCTGGCAAACGCTTTCCTGCTGGGGTATGACTTCAAGAACAGGTTCGACTGGGTGGTGATTATCAGTTTTTCAGTGATGTTGTCGGCTACGGTTTATACCATCATTGATCTCGACCGGCCCCGCACCGGGTTGATTACCCTCGATGCTCCTAACCGAAAGATGGTTGAGTTGCGGGAGCTATTCACGGAATAAGTATGTCTTGACCTTATTGCGCAGCGACTGGAAAAGTGGTTAGCCGGGCGTTTTACTTTTCAATTCTTTACACACCTGAAGCCGGTATGGCACATCCCCGTGTCATAGGCCGAACCTTGACGGCCGCTGGGTTTGTAATTGCTGCAATACATTTCACTGCATAAAAAGGAACCTCCTTTGGAGACGTGTTTGATACTTAGCGGATCACGCGGATCAAATGTCGCTTTAGGCCCGGTAGGATTTTTCAATAGCCTGGGATACTGTATAGTTTCAAAATCATCCACAGCATACCAATCAGAACAGAGTTCCCACACATTACCGATCATATCATACAATCCATAGACATTGGGCGGAAACGATTTAACGGGCGATGTTCCTGCAAATCCATCTTCAACTGTGTTTTGATTTGGAAATGCACCCTGGAAATAATTGGCCATGTACTTGCCTTCCATGACGAGATCACTGCCCCACGCATATTCCTGCCGGTCCATGCCGCCACGCGCAGCGAATTCCCACTCGGCTTCTGTCGGCAATCGCTTGCCGGCCCAGGCAGCATACGCTTCGGCATCTTCGTAAGCGATGTGAACCACCGGGTGATTCCCTTTTCCGTCAAGGTTACTTCCGGGGCCTGAGGGGTGTCTCCAGTCAGCACCATTAACCCACGACCACCATTGTGAATAATCGTTCAGCATAACCGGGTGATCGGGTGGCGTAAATACCAGTGATCCGGGCTGCAGCATATCATCAGATGGTTTGGGTGTGCCGGGTGGCAGCATCTTTTTCATTTCCTCCCAGTCAACCGGGCGTTCGGCTAAGGTGACGTAGCCGGTTGCAGCCACAAAAGCAGCAAACTGATCGTTGGTTACTTCGGTTTCATCCATCCAAAAACCATCTACCTGTACGGTGTGAAAGGGCTGGGCATCCCGTGTATTGCACTGCTCTGCAGCACCCATGGTAAAGGTTCCGCCTTCGATCCAAACCATGCCAGGAGGAGCTTCTTCGGGTATATTGTTGCTCCCGGATCCGCACGCTAACAGCGTAAAAGCAATAGGTATCGACCAAAGTGTTAAACGAAACATACTGTATTGGTTATGGCGACTGTGGTGATAAAGGTAATGGATTGATGGCTAAGGTTACAGGATTGGTGAATTCATATCGGATTCGTTGTGTTCAACGTATGAAGCAGCTAAGATCTTATTTACGCTGCCGGGTACTTTACTAGCTGTAGGAGGCACATAAAAATTATTGAAGCGCGTTGAGCGATGCTGGAAATAAATTATCTTGATTAAAAATACCTGCCAATAATGCCCCGATCGGTTAATGCTCAACAACAATGGATTGAAATTGGCTATACTATCTTCAGTAAGGAAGGACCGGAAGGCCTGCAAGTTGAGCGGCTGGCAAGAATACTGGATCTCAATAAATCCGGGTTTTATTATTATTTCGGTGATCTGGATTCATTTATTGATCAGTTATTTGCATACCATTTAGAAAAGGCACATGCAATTGTTTTGCAGTTCAGGAACGCGGCAACGTTTGATCCTGATTTTTTTTCCATTCTGATTGCCTTTAAACCGTCCATTCTTTTTCACATGCAGCTGGTGCGTAACCGGCACATAAAAAAATGCCACGATTTATATAAAACCATCAACGCCATGGTCGATCCGGAGATCTTGCGCTTGTTTTCGGATTTTATAGGCCTGCAGAACCATCATGAATTGGTAGCTTCTTTTTATGACCAGTCGCGTGATATGTTCTATGCCCGTATCACTGACGAAAATATGAACGAATTGTTTCTGCGAAACCTCCTTGGAGAGGTACGCGAGTTGGCCAAGAATTTTTTTAAGCAGAGCTAAAACCCTTAGGCTTAGTAAACGGTACCGTTTAGAAGTATAGTCCTGTTTTATCAATCTTTGATGTTTAACCTTGTAATAATCTTTATGATTCCATTCCGATTCCTCTCGTTGATTACACTAATCAGTTTGTCTGTTCTCATGTCATGTGAACCGAAGAAGTCTGAACCGGTTGCAAGTCAAAACACGGAAGGACTTGACCGATCAGTATTACCCATTCGTGAACCGGAGCGGCCGCGGTACGCTGATCTTGATGTTCGAAATACCACACCTCCTTCGCGATTTGACGTAAAGGCTCCTGCAGAAGCCCCGAATGTCGTTGTCATTTTGATTGATGACATGGGCTTTGGCGTTTCCGAATCGTTTGGCGGGCCGGTCCACATGCCGACTTTGGAAAAGCTTTCACAAAACGGTTTGCGTTACAACCGTTTTCACACCACTGCGCTTTGTGCGCCTACCCGCATGGCATTGCTTACCGGGTATAATCACCACTCGAACAACATGGGTGTTATTACCGAACTGGCCAGCACCTATCCCGGATATACCGCGGTGCGTCCGCAAACGATAACTCCGGTGGCTGAGGTACTCCGGCAGAATGGTTACAATACGGCACAGTTTGGAAAATGCCACGAGGTGCCACCGTGGGAGATTTCGAATAACGGTCCGCAAGACCGTTGGCCTACGCGCTCCGGGTTTGAAAAGTTCTATGGCTTTTTGGGGGGTGAAACCAATCAATGGGCTCCACTTATTTACGATGGCGTAACCTTGATTGAAACTCCGAACTATCCCGGCTATCATTTCACCACCGACATGACCAATCAGGCCGTATCGTGGGTACGGCAGCAACAATCACTGCAGCCGGATAAGCCCTTCTTCATCTACTATGCACCAGGTGCCACCCATGCACCCCATCATGCCCCCAAGGAATACATCGACAAATACAAAGGCAAGTTCGATGGCGGTTGGGATAAACTGCGTGAAGAAATTATCGCCCGTCAGAAGAAATTGGGCATCGTTCCGGAAAATACTCAGTTAGCCCCCAAGCCTAAGGAGATAAAGGATTGGGAGACGTTAAGCGCTGATGAAAAGAAATTATTTGCACGACAAATGGAAGTGTATGCCGGCTTTGCAGAACATACCGACCATGAAATCGGAAGGCTTGTTCAGACCATCGAGGACCTGGGTGAATTGGATAATACGATCATTGTTTTTATTGCCGGAGACAACGGATCCAGTGCCGAAGGGCAGATGAATGGGATGTTTAGTGAAATGACTTATTTCAACCAGGTACCTGAGACTGTTCCCGATATGATGAAGCATTATGACGAGTGGGGCTCTGAAAGTACCTATCCGCACATGGCAGCAGGCTGGGCTGTGGCAACCGATGCTCCGTTTACATGGACCAAGCAGGTAGCCTCAGATTTTGGCGGAACACGAAATGGTATGGTCATTCACTGGCCGAAAGGTATTCGTGCAAAAGGAGAAATAAGAAGCCAGT
>JALOMI010000303.1 GCA_025455465.1 Cyclobacteriaceae bacterium
TCCGCCAGGCCAGAAACCGATGCGGATCAGGTTGAAATTCTTCCACGCATCAGCAGGCACCTGCAACCCGTTAATTAGTTTGGTAATCAGCTGTGGTGCTGCGTGGTAAAATACATTCTCGAGGTACCAGCACAGGCTTACCGCTTCATCAAATGGGGAAGGTTTCTCACGGTTGATGATGGGCGTTTTCCCCAATTGCCGCACCAACTGATTGATCATCTTCAGGTCATTATTACGGATTGCGATTTCAAGGTCATTGATAATCGCCAGTACCTGTCCCGGATAGAACTGTGTCGGGTGGGCGGTCAGCACAACACGTACGCTGAAGTGCCGGAGTTTCTTCATTAACCGATCCTGCTTTTCCGGTGAGGCAGCCCGCATCAACAGCGAATTAACGGTGCCCTTTCCCTGGAGGTCATTCACCTGATCGAAAGCAGCGTCTTCAATGGAATCGAACAATACAATCTGCCGCTCAGCATACTGAATGAAACTGAAGAGCATATCAAACTGCGCTTCGCGCGAAGCATCCGGAGCAAAATCACTAAAGAACTGTCCGATAATATCCTGCGGATCCTTTCCCTGTTCGAAGCCTTCTTCAGCGTACTGCTGCACGAACGGCAACAGGGTACCGATGCGGTAGATATTGCTGAACGGCAGATTTAGAAAAAGACTATTGTAAATATGGTACCGGGTGGAAACGAGTTGTTGAAATGCTGAGCCCATCAACAAAGATAATCAGCTTAGCGCAGGAATGCGTCTTCGAATGCTACTGTATTACTGCTAACGATTGAGTGAAATAACAAGCGCTATCCTGTGACGGACAGCCTATTACTTTTTCAGATCCCTGACAATCTTGCGGACTTTCTCCACATCTACCGGTTTGGAAAGAAAAGCATGCACACCCATTTTTCGGGCCAGCGCCACAACTTCTTCTTCATCATCGGAAGAGACAATAACCACGGGCGTGCTGATGTTGTGTTGCCTGACATACTCCATCACATCCGCACCGGTCGCATAGGGCATGTGGATATCGGAAAAAATAAGATCATAGCGGTTAGCCGCCAGGCAGGCTAACGCCTTCTCTCCGTTTGAAACCAGTTGCACTTCGGTTCCTTCCAGGCGCAAAGCTACCTCCATGGTTTTCAATACTACCGGATCATCTTCACATACCAGAATTTTCATAGCTGTTGATTTACAAGCGTTGCTTTTTCAGTAAAGTAATGGAATAACTGCGTGGGCACCAAGCCTGATTGTTACTCCGCAAAAACTTCCCGCAGCACCGCAACGGATTTGAACTCACCCAGAGATTCAAAATGCGATGCATAAAATTTAAGCAGCAGATCAAGTATGATCCTCCGCTGCTCCAGCGACACCGGTACCTGATCAGCAAAGTCTGCGTGAATCAGCCTACTGAATTTTTCCCGTGCGGCTTCTTCAGCCAGGTAACTCGTAGAAACATCTTCCACGCTATGTATCCCAAAGCCGAGCAGGCGGCTAAGCCGGATCATAAACACCAGGTGAAAGTTCTCAAATCCCTCTGTCAGGTTATCCAATTGAATCAGTGCTTCAGCCATGAAATGATATAACTCCCGCGAATGGCTGTCGTCTTTTACACATTTGTTAAGCAACTCATCCAAAAACATGGCGATGGCCGATTTCCGAACATCGGTGGGTATGCTGTGATAAGGATGGAAGCATTTTACTTCCTTGATGCGCTTTATCGACCTATTCTCGTGATAATACACTACCATTTCAAGCAGGTTCAGCGGCTGGTACAGGGCCATTTTACCTCTGGCTGCTGAGCTGCGCACACCGTTCACGATATAACTCTGCAAACCGAATAACTCCGTAAAAATATTGACGATGATGGAGGTGTCTCCATACCGGGTAAAACGAAAAACGATGCCGTTCGTTTTCTGTAACATTTCCTTCATTCCCCCATAACCGGGGTCTGTTTAGTATTTAATTAACCACCGCGACTTTTCCGATGATACTGTGTGACCCGTCTTCAGCAACAGCGATCACCAGGTAAATGCCGGTGGCTGCACGTCTTCCGTTGTAATCGCGAACATTCCAGGTGGCGCTGCCTCCGCTGGCCCTCGTTTGCCAGATCAGCTTGCCGGAGATATCTGTTATCTTAACATGCGCATCAGTGGTTAATCCGGTGATGCTCACCAAGCCGGTGAAATCAGCCGTAACCGGATTTGGAAATATTCTTATTTCACTGAAAGTAGCTTCCCCCTGGGTAGCGGTCGAGCGGAATGAAACGATGCCTTTTGATGTGGCAAAGAAAACTTCCCCGCTTACGGGATGAACCTCAATATCAGCAATTCGGTCTTCCGGCAGCGGACTGTTCGCAGTGTTGAACCGGTAAATCTCCTCTTCTCCAAAAGGATTGACTAGCCATGCACCACGCTGCGTACCCAGCCATTTGCGGTTCCCTCCGTCTACTGCAATAGCAGTAACTGTTTCATCGCGTAACAGGAAACGGCCATTGATGATCGGCCTGACGGCATTCACCGTACCGGAAAACACTTGTGCCGGATTCGGGAAATAGGCCACACCGGCAGCCGTACCCACCCACACCTGGCCGTTGCGGTCCGCAGACAACGCATACACTTGCCGTGAAGGCAGCGCACCCGCACCGTTCGCTTCGGTCAGCAAGACACTTCGGTTATCCTTATGGCTATAAACTACAAGTCCGCCACCCAACTGCGGATTCAACGCTACCCAAACTTGCCCGAGCTGGTCGGTAATCATCTGCAATGGGAACTGAGCACCGCTATACGGCAATGTAATCGGCTCCCATGTTTTATCAGGCTTAAGAAGATAAAGTGAAGGGGAGTTGCCATAGGCTGTTACCCAAAGTCCATCGGTTGACGCAGCAAGCGTGGTGATTCTGTTCGACAGCAACGGACTGTTGCCGGTTGTGTAGGTTACCGCTTGATTGTTTTCAATTACCTGAAGGCCGTTTCCAAACGTGGCCACATAGGTTGTTACTCCTTCAAAAGCAACATCGGTTACGTCCTGCGAAAGCAGGTTATTTTCTGTACGCCACACTCCTCCCGTGAACGAATTGATCAGCTCATTTTTTCCGGCTGGTGTAAACGTGGCGGTATAACCACCCGACATGGCATATACCTGATTGAATCCATCCCGGCTCAGTCGGAATGTTTCTGAAAAAGTCGGACCATTCGGAACGTAAGTTTCTCCGTTGCCTGTAAAAAGGCCATTGCGCGCATCACCAATCCACACCATGCCCGGGCCTGATTCATTGACCGCCAAAGGAACTGTGATTTTTGAGTTCGTCAATTCGGACAAAACATTATTGGCACTGACCTGCCATACTTTACCGGTTGTGGCAATCCATAAATTGACTGAGGCCGCCAGGGCGTTGAA
Source organism: Cyclobacteriaceae bacterium (assembly GCA_025455465.1). Taxonomy (GTDB): domain Bacteria; phylum Bacteroidota; class Bacteroidia; order Cytophagales; family Cyclobacteriaceae; genus UBA2336. The sequence continues at coordinate 3,400 of JALOMI010000303.1, forward strand.
TGATTCACCTGAAAGATGCTGCAGTGTCCATTGTCCTTGATCATACGCAAAAAGTCCTGCGCCATTGATGCCCGTGTAGATCTTATTGTTAAATGTGGTGATGACGGGAACAGTGGCATTGAACACGCCCAGATTAAACCGTTTCCAGTTGGCGAAGTTCAGCAGGTTGGTATTCAGGCTGCCGGCCAGCACACCGTTTCCGGTTGCCAGGAAAACACTATCATCCCGAAAGGTGCTTTGGCGGATGGGAAGCGATGATCCATTCACACCCAGATCGCGCCATGTTTCG
>JALOMI010000304.1 GCA_025455465.1 Cyclobacteriaceae bacterium
CTTCAATAAACGTCTCCCCTTTAACGAGGTAATTGATTTTATTCGGTGATAGCAGGTGTTCAAGCTCCATACCATAAACCCGCGAAGCATCGGCCTGCTTGATGTAGAAATAATCAAACAGATCATTCAGGCGGTTTACTATGCGGATGCGTATCGGGTGCGTATTCGCATAGAGGCAGTAATCTACCCGGTCGATATACAGGTGGTTGATCACCGACAAATCACCCCCCACTTTCAGCAACGCATACACTTGACGTAAGGCCTCATGGATAAACTCCCGGTCGGATTCGGTATAGATCAGTGTCTCCCAGAGGGTATCCTTGCCGTTCTTATCATAGAGCGTGATTGAGCTGCTGTAGCGCATCAATTCGGCATAGCTGATGGGCACATCGATTTCGCGATGCGTGTCCTTCAGGTACTGCCGCAACGCTGTACTGATGGGGAAACGTGGTTTTTTAAATCGGATGTCAGCCATCGTCAGGGTACTTCTACGGTGAAAAGTAGCGTAATCCACAGGGTCAAGGACTGCCATCCCTCAGCACCAAAACTGATTTTAATCAGGTATTCAAGCACTTCCCGTTCTTTTCACGGATTGTCGGCAATAAAATATCCGGTTACCGATTGTTCGTGCGCGCAACACGCAATAACTTTATTACTACCAATTACCAATACCTGACCTATGAAAACGTGGATCCCTCTTCTGTTGCTGACCGTACTGTCGCTGGCGGGTCTTTACGCCCAACAGCCTGTCGGTGTCTTGAATGTCTCCATCACCAATGTGCCTGCCGGTGAGGAAGGTAAAATCAGGGTAACCGGTCCCAACAATTATTCGCGGGTGTTGGAACGCAGTCAGAAACTGGAAAACCTGGCCGATGGCGTTTATGAGTTTCAGAGTGACATCATCATCCAGCGAGAGCCTTCCATCAGCAAGGCACTCCGGCTGACCAACCTGAACACACGCGTTACCGTTAAGCGGGATACCCAGGCCGTAACTTTTGCCTACAAGCAAATGCCGGGAAGCGATAAGATCTGGATGGGCAACCAGACCGCACCGGCCAATGCCAGCCTGCACATTATCGCCTATGCCGATGAGGTCCTGGCCGGATCAACAACGACAACACCTGCCACCCGGTTAACCAGCAAAGCCACCTCCATCCGTTCCCTGGCATTTGATAAGGATGGCAATCTCTGGGTAGCCGATGCCGGCAACATCAACATGTATGGCTGGAATAAATTAGGAGATACCAATGTTACTCCAACCATAACGCTGGCCCATGATGCGGCTTCACTGGCTTTCGACAAAGACGGGAACCTATGGTTCACCGATGGCAAGAAAGCCAGCCAGATCATGCGGATTCCCAAAGCCCGGCTGAAGCAGAGCGGCAGCAATAAAACGGATATCGTGTTGAGCGGCCCCGCATTTGATGGCGCACAAAGCATCGCCTTTGACGGTGATGGCAACTTATGGGCTGCGAACTACAACAAGAATGATGTGGTGCAAATTCCAAAAAACCTGCTTCAGCAATCCAGTTCAACACTGAGCGGCCTGGTTTCCATTACCTGCGAATCGAAACCTCCGGTAATCAATGTATTGCGGTCGCCCAAGGGTATGGCCTTCGACCGGCAAGGAAATTTATGGGTCGGTTATTTCGGCCCGAATGTCATCGCACAAATACCGAAAAGCCAGCTGATGCAAACCGCCAAAATAACCCCGGATATACAGATCACCCTGAGTGTAGGCGTGTTACTGCACCAGCTTGCTTTTGATGAAGATGGTTCGCTCTACACCGCGCTGGCTTCCGGTGCTTTTGGCAAATTGACTGCTAATCAGTTAAGCAGTGGCGGCAGAAAAGCTCCGGACGTGGTTATCCGGAGCAATGAATTAAAATACGGAAGCGGACTGGCTATCTATCCGCTTCCGAAAGGTTTTCCGATTGATCAGTAATAATTACAACGACCAACCCTTCCGATACTCGCGCTTCACAAACTGGTTGGCGTCATCAAAATTCTTCACCTTCATGCTGGCGGTATCCCACACCAGTTTGATACCCCGGCCCGGGTAATCAAATTGTGTTGAGCTGCCCTGCCGCGGTTTGCGGATATCATAGCTGCGCAACGCCAGGTTGCCGATCAGGATCATCTCTGTCAATGGTCCGGCAATATCAAACGATGAGCTGAGTTCCATCTTACCATAACCGGCCTGGCACGCTTCCACCCATTGGTTGTAATGGCCGCCACTGCCATTAGGTACGCGCTTGTATTTCTCAGGCACCCTCACTTCCGCAGTGCGCGAAGTGGGCAGCAATTGCGGGTTAACACCGTAGGTTCCGCACATCATCTTGCCTTTCGAGCCGATGAATAAGACCCCGTTGCCCCCATCGCCAAATACTTCATTGGGCCCGAGTTCATCGGGACGCTCCGGCTGAATGCCACCGTCCATCCAGTGTATTTTAACACTCGGCCGGTTGCCCACTTTAGGGAACGTAAAAATGATGTGGGATGAAGGCGGACAACTTTCCGGGAAATATCCTCTCCGGAAGGAATCCACATAGACGGAGCCCACACTGGCATGAACATCGTCCGGATACGTTAAGCCCAGCACCCGGAACGGTGCCTCCATGATATGACAGGCCATATCCCCCAGCGCACCGGTTCCGTAATCCCACCAGCCGCGCCAGTTAAACGGTACCAGCTTTTCAACATAATCCTTATACGGAGCTGTGCCCAGCCACAGATCCCAGTCAAGTTCTTTCGGCACTTCCGCTTTACCCTCCGGCCAGGCAATGCCTTGCGGCCATACCGGGCGGTCAGTCCAGCAATAGACCGTGTGCACGTCACCGATGGTGCCTGCATCGAACCATTCGCGCAACTGGCGCACACCGTCACCGGATGAACCCTGATTACCCATTTGGGTGACCACCTTGTATTTCGCGGCAGCTTCAGTTAACACACGCGCCTCATGGATGTCATGCGTCAATGGCTTTTGTACATAGACATGTTTTCCCAGTTGCATGGCCGCCATGGCCTGCACGGCATGATTATGATCGGGTGTCGATACCGTTACCGCTTCGATATTTTTATGTTCCTTATCGAGCATCACCCTGTAGTCTTTGTAGTATTTCGCGTTGGGAAAACTCTTGACGGAGGCGGCAGCCCTGCGGTCGTCTACATCGCATAAAAAAGCAATGGTTGCCTTACCGCTTTTAGCCACCCCGCTGATATCATTACCCCCCATGCCACCGGCACCGATGCCGGCAACACGCAGCGTATCGCTTGGCGCCAGAAAACCGGGACCTCCCAACACGTGGCGTGGAACAATGGTAAATGCAGCCGCGGCCAGGCTGGCCTGCTGAATAAATTTTCTTCTGCCGGATCTGGAGATGGACATAGTCTTGAATTTTAGTTGATGGGTAAAAAGTAAGGCATTCCATCAAAAGAAAAAAGGAACATTTTATGGGATGCAGAAGGCTTATATCATGAGGGCACGGGTGACAATGCACCCCATCTACACATTTCGAACATTGAGGATTACGACCTCTTCATGGCAAACGGCATTAGACACTACTATTGATACAACCACTAATTTATCAGCGTTATCTGTGATTAAAAAAATGGGATTTAAACAATCCGAACCTACACATAAGCAAAACCAAAAGAGCCAATTTTGCCAACGCACCAAAGACCGAGT
>JALOMI010000087.1 GCA_025455465.1 Cyclobacteriaceae bacterium
CTGACGCAAGATCAATAATAAAATCACCGGTGGCTATAGCCAATCCGCGGTTAAAGGCAGCGCAGTTACCCATGTTTTTTTCCAGCAGCAACACCTTCTGCAGGTGATGTTCCTTCTGCAACGCACGAATAACTTCCCGGCTGGTGTCTGTGCTGGCATCATCGACCACAATCAATTCGATATGCGACCATGTCTGATTCAATACCGATTCAATCGCTTCCTGTACATATAGTTGGTGATTATAGCACAGGCATATTACGCTGACCAAAGGCTGTTTCACCGGGCCTGTAATTTCTTTTCAAAGGTACGCTTCGGATAGGCGACTGCCCCTAACTCGGTTTTGAACTGCAGCAGCGAAGGTTTTAGCAACCCGTCTGGATTGGATGTGCCCAGGTCGATGTTGCCGATGCCCCTTTGCCGGCTCCAGGTATATAGTTCGCTGATCAGCAAACCTACAGGACTAATCGAATCATGGGCCGCATCATGATCATAATACAACGTATACAACAACTCACTGCTGACCAGTACACTGATAGAAGCAGCAACCATGTGTTCCATAGACCGCACCACCGTCAGCAGTATGCGATCCGGAAAAACTTCCGCTAACGACAATAAGTCTTCCAGCGACATGCTCAACATATACCCTTTGGCCGAACGGCAACGACTGAGAAAAGCATAAATCGCTGGCAATTGTTGAAGTCCGATAAAATCAACCAACAAACCGTGCTTATGAGTCTGATGCAAATGATACCGTTTACCATGGCTCATCTTTTGATGCAGAAGCTGCTGATCTACCGGAATGATTGCGCTGGTTTCCTCCGTGACTATCCGGTAACCACGATTTACCAATACCTTTTCCAATAACACAACATAGGGATGAAGGCAGGCCGATGGATTCTTAAGTACCATGCTGCTGATGTTGATGGATGTCAGTTGTTCTTCTGCATGCTGTATGAAATCATCAAGCTGTTCTTCAGTAATTGCTTCATCGAGCATGAAGGAAGCAAAAGGGGCGCGTCCCGGACTTACAGCTACTCGATCGTTCAAATAAAAATGGATTTCACCCACAACAGATAATGTGGATTGGTCCAGCAGGTAAAAGGATTTCCAGTCACCATCAGCCTGCAGCCGCAGATGATCCGGCAACTGAAAGAGATCAGGTTCGTACAGGCGCGTGAAGCCGTCCGGTATGTGAGCGGAATAACTCCCCTCTCCGATCAGGCAACTTTGGTTTTTACTTTCGACCATTCTTTAAACTGCCAGAAAACGTTGCCGGTGGTGAGGTGATTGCCGGCAGCATCATGAATTTTTACTTCGCAGGGCACCACCACAGTTTCCTGCATTTTCAACGGATTGATTACCTGTTCATCAAGCCACTCCCTGGAAATAACAAACTCTGCAAAGGCATCCATCTTTCCCTGGTAATGATATTCCATCTCCATACGCTGCATAATGATGCGGTATTTTTTCATGTCCAGGTTTTTGAGTAACAGGAAGCCGGTGCAGAATTCGGATATGGTGGCCAGGCCACAGGCATGTAACCCGCGGATGTGATTCCAGTTACTGCGCTGGTAGGGCATCAGCACTTTCAGCCGGTAGTCATCAATTTCGACAATCCGGAAACCGTGGGGTTTGTTGAACGGTATCATCCGCGAAAGCGAACGGTTGAGCAACCACAGGTAAAACGCTGAGGTCTTGGCCTTTTGCAGAACTTCTTGCTGGTTAAACATAAACCGGATTTTAACGGGGATAAAGGTAAACCATTCGCATCCCAATACCAGCTAAACCATTCACAGAAATTAACGGGATTAACCGGAGAAGGAACAGGCCGGAATCTTCTCTGTTACTCATAATAAATCCTGGTTCAGTGTTTCGCTCCCTTTTCCGCTATTGACTAGTACTGCACCGGTATAATAGCGCTATGCCCATTTCGGATAAGGGCTTACATTTGGGCATGGAAAAAATCATTGTATTAGGTGCAGGCCTGGTGGGCAAATCCATCGCTATCGATCTGGCATCCTCGTTTGATGTTACTTCAGCCGATGCTAATCCGGAGGCGTTGCGTTTTCCGTCAACTCTTCCTGTTAAAACTATTCAAGCCGACCTGCGCGATACGGTAGCCTTGAAAAAACTGATAGCACCCTTTGACCTTGTCGTAGGTGCCGTTCCGGGGTTTATGGGTTATGATACCGTAAAGACCGTGATCGAAGCCGGCAAATCTATGGTGGATATTTCCTTCTTTGCAGAAGACCCTTTCCAACTCGATGAGCTTGCCCGCGAAAAGCAAGTCACGGTGATTACGGATTGCGGTGTGGCTCCCGGCATGAGCAACATCATACTGGGTTATCACAACGCGCGGATGAAAGTAAATCGCTACGAATGCCTCGTAGGCGGTTTACCCAACGTGCGCGAGTGGCCCTATGAATACCGCGCGGTTTTCTCTCCGATTGATGTGATTGAAGAATATGTGCGCCCGGCACGTTACGTTCAGAACGGTGCCGTTGTTATCCGTGAAGCATTGTCTGATCCGGAACTGGTATACTTTGATACGATCGGCACTTTGGAATCATGGAACTCCGATGGACTTCGCTCCCTCATTAATACGATGCCGCACATTCCCAACATGATTGAAAAGACCCTGCGCTACCCCGGCACGATTGAATACCTGCGGGTGTTGCGGGAGACCGGGTACTTCTCCACAGATACTATTGACGTGAACGGAGTGAAAATTCGCCCGGTAGATGTCACCGCCAAACTCCTCTTTCCGAAATGGAAGCTCAAACCCGGTGAAAAAGAATTCACGGTGATGCGCATACAGGTGGAAGGCGAAGAGAACGGAAGCAAAAAGCATTACGAATATCACGTGCTTGATTTCACCGACACTGCCACCGGCACCTTGTCGATGGCACGCACCACCGGCTTTACGTGTACGGCAGCAGTGCACCTGCTGGCCGGCAATCGCTTCAACCGGAAGGGAATTTGTCCTCCGGAATACCTTGGCGAAGACGCGGAGAATTTTGAATTTATTTTGAACCATCTTCACGATCGCGGTGTCCATTATCACCGGAAGCAATCGTAGGCGTTACTTGGATAAAAACCTTATCTTGTCCGCACGAACGTTAACCGCATGACTGAAAAGCGACAGGCAACACTATTCCAGGCACTGCTTCCCATACTGTTTCTGATTGCCCTGCTAACACTCAACGTTACCGTATTTGGTTCAGATGCCATCGGTGGCGCCAATCAGCTGGTGCTGCTGATTTCAGCCGGTGTTGCCGGCCTGGTTGCCTGGCAGCTGGGCTATAACTACGAAGAGATCAACGACAGCATTGTACGCAGCATCAGCTCAGCTCTGCCGGCCATCATTATATTATTAACCATCGGCTCCCTCTCAGGCACCTGGCTGCTGAGTGGCATTGTGCCGGCCATGATTTATTACGGCTTGAAAATCCTCAACCCAGTGATCTTTTTATTTGCCGCGGTCATTGTGAGCGCCATCGTTTCGCTGGCCACCGGAAGTTCGTGGTCAACCATTGCCACCGTGGGTATTGCCTTGCTTGGCATCGGACAGGCCATGAATATTTCCGAAGGATTGATTGCCGGTGCCATCATCTCCGGTGCTTACTTTGGTGATAAGATATCCCCCCTGTCCGACACCACCAATCTTGCACCTGCCATGGCCGGTACCGATTTGTTCACCCATATCCGGTACATGGTGTATACCACGGTGCCTTCATTAATTATCACATTAATCATTTTCCTGGTGTGGGGATTCGCCATGGACACCACCTCCGCCCAAACCGATTCATCGGTTGTGTTACAGGCTATTGAATCGAAGTTCAACCTGAATCCCCTGCTGTTCATTGTGCCTGCGCTCGTAATTTTCATGATTGTGAAGCGTGTGCCGGCAGCGCCTGCCCTGCTGGTAGGAGCCTTGCTGGGCGGACTCTTTGCGGTCATCTTCCAGCCCGATGTGGTTCGGCAGGTTTCCGGCATTGAAGAAGGATATGCGCATGCTTCTTTTGTAGCGGTGATGAACGCCCTGTCGACCACCATTCATGTTGAAACCGATAATGCGACTATTAATGAGTTGCTCACCGGTAAAGGTATGTACGGTATGCTGAACACCGTGTGGCTGATTATCTGTGCGATGATTTTCGGTGGCGTGATGGAATCATGCGGTTTATTGAACCGCATTGCGATGGAAATTATCCGTTTTGCAAAATCCACCGGATCATTGGTTACCTCCACAGCGGCTACTTGTTTCTTCTTTAATGTTACTGCTTCCGATCAATACATGGCCATTGCCGTGCCCGGCCGCATGTATGCAGATACCTACCGCAAACGCGGACTGAAGCCTGAAGTACTGAGCCGTACGCTGGAAGACTCCGGCACGGTTACGTCCGTACTTATACCGTGGAATACCTGTGGCGCCACCCAGGCCGGTGTGCTCGGTGTCAAGACAGCCTTGTATGCCCCGTATTGCTTCTTCTGCATCATCAGTCCGCTGATGACCATGCTCTTCGCCTACCTGAACATCAAAATCAGGCGGCTGGAAGACAAGCCTGAACATTCAAACACCTGAGGTCATGAACATCTCGCACGAAGAAATCAATGCGCTTCCGCTGCGAACCTTCTCCGGGAAAATTGTGCTGGTGCAGGAACAGCAGAAGCTCAATCGTGTATTTGATGAAGTGAACGAGCATGGTGTGATCGGGTTTGATACCGAGACGCGGCCGAGTTTCCGTAAGGGCGAATCCCACAAAGTGTCGCTGATGCAGATTGCCCTGCCGGAAAAAGTTTTCCTCATCCGCCTGAATTATACCGGCATTCATTCTTCCATCCTCGATTTTCTGCAAAGCCATCAGACCGAAAAAGCAGGAGTAGGCATCCGCGATGACATCCATGCCCTTAAAAAAATTGCCGCCTTTGATCCGGCCGGCTTCACCGAACTTGCAGCGCTGGCCAAAGCCTCCGGACTCCAGGTGGAAAGCGTAAAAAAATTAACGGCTCTGCTGCTGGGCTTCCGCATCTCCAAAAGCGCGCAGACCTCCAACTGGGAAGCCCAGACACTGACGCAAAAGCAAATTGAGTATGCCGCCACTGATGCGTGGGTGTGCCTGGAGATTCATAAGCGGCTAATTGAAATGGGCCGGTGATTTCCGGATTACAGCGTTATCAAATACTGATTAATGGTTTAGAAAGTCCATGGTCGATTGTCCATAGTCGATGGCAGGCTTTAAACTATGGACCATAGACAATGGACTATCGACTTAACTCCAAAGCAACACTACTTCGTTATCACCGTGCGCTTCAGGCTTCTGCGCGCCAGCAGGGAACTGATGATGGCCAGTACGGAACCGAGCATCATGGCCACGCCCGCCCAGTAGAAGGGCGTACCTGGCCCGGTAAAAAAGGCAAAGAGTCCGTTCATTAGGGGCGGACCGATGACGGAGGTAAAACTCATCAGGCTGGTAAAGCCTCCCTGCAACTCGCCCTGTTCATTGCGCGGAATGATGCCCGACATGATGCCCTGCAAGGCAGGTCCGGCAATACCGCCCAGGCAGTAAATAAAGGTGACCGCGTACATCATCCATCCTTCGGTGGCCAGTGCGAACAACAGAAGACCCAGGGCATACAGACCCAACCCCACATACACACTGCGTTCCTGTTTTAACCGGGGAATGATCAGCCGGATGAGCCATCCCTGCACGAGTGCTGAGGCAATTCCCACCACGCCTAACGAGATGCCGATGTTCCGCTCGTTCCACTGAAATTTTTCAATGGTGTAGTACGACCAGTGGCTCTGCACGGCATGGCTGGCGATGTACAGCAAGGCCAGGGATATGAGCAGGCCGGCAATGACCTGATGCCGGAACAGGCTCTTCATGGTGCCCACCGGGTTGGCACGCTTCCATTCAAATGCTCTTCGGTTTTCTTTGGGGAGGGATTCGGGAAGAATCAGCAAACCGTACAACCAGTTGAGCAGGGTTAATGCTGCGGCCACCATAAACGGAATACGCGAACCGTAGCTGCCCAGCAACCCGCCTATCACCGGGCCGATGATAAACCCTAATCCGAAGGCGGCACCGATCAGTCCGAAGTTTTGCGCCCGCTTTTCCGGTGTGCTGATGTCGGCAATGTAGGCCCCGGCCGTGGTGAAACTGGCGCCCATGATGCCGGCAACTAACCGCCCGACAAACAGCCAGCCCAGGGTGGGTGCAAAAGCCAGGAAGAGATAATCCACCCCGAAGCCAAACAGGGATGCCAGCAACACCGGTCTGCGGCCGTACCGGTCGCTGAGGCCACCCAGGATGGGTGAAAAGAAGAACTGCATGATGGCATAGACCGACACAAGCCAGCCGCCATAGGCAGCCGCTTCACTGAGTGAACCGTGGCTCAACTCCTGGATTAACCTGGGCATCACCGGAATGATGATGCCGAGGCCGGTTACATCGATCAGCAGCGTGATGAAGATGAAGCCCAGGGCAGGTTTCCGGTTGGATGACATGGCTAAAATTTTCCGAATATAGAATAATGCACGGTGTGGTGTAAACCGGAAATGATTATCGGGAAGATATTTTATCTTACTCTTCGGAAAGTAGCAAACCCGTTAACCCATCCGTCATGAACCGACAGGAATTCCTGGAGCACAGCGCCAGGCTGGCCGTAGCCGGCATCGTTGCACCGTTTATATCTTCTGCAGGCATCCTTCATCAGCCCGATAAAAAAATCAAGGTGGCTGTGATCGGCTGCGGCAGTGTGTCCGGCATGTACCTGCCCCACTTGTCAAAGTCGCCTCATGTGGAACTGGTCAGCGTTTGCGACATCCGCGTTGAGCGGGCACAGCAGGCGGCTGACAAATACCATGTTCCCAATGCCTATCCCCATATCGATAAGCTGCTGGCTGGCGCACCGTTTGATTTGCTGGTGAACCTTACCGACATGCAGGAACACGGACGTCTGAACCGGCAGGCCATACTTTCGCGTAAGCATATATGGAGTGAGAAGCCCATGGCCAACACGTATGCTGAAGGCAAGGCGCTGCTGGACCTGGCAACGAAAAACAATGTACGTATCTGGGGTGCACCGGCCGTGGTGAACAGTCCCCAGTTTGCGTATATGGCCACGGCTATCCGTCAGGGAAAAATCGGGAAGGTTGCTGCTGCGCATGCGCACTATGGTCATCTCGGCCCCACGTGGTCGGCCTTTTTCTATGAACAGGGCGGTGGCAGTTTGCCGGATCTTGGTGTGTACAACCTCGCTACCCTGACCGGTTTACTCGGACCGGCCAAATCCGTGATGGGCATGACCAGCATCGTTACACCCGAGCGCAACGTAGACAACAAAGGAAAAATTAAGGTGGTGGCCGAAGACAATGCCATGGTGCTGATGGATCATGGCAACGGTGTATTGTCGCATGTGCAGTGCGGGTTCAACTACTTCGATCCGTACGGGCATGAAGGACAAGGACAGGATAAGCCAACGATTTCCATCTGGGGAACACGGGGCAGCCTGCAGCTGATCGGTTACGACTGGGCACCGTTTGGTGTGGATGAGGCTACGCTTGAACAGGAACACGGTGTGCGGGTGGCAACTGATACCGGAAGTTATGTCTGGGAACATGGCGCTTCCGTAATTGCCGAAAGCCTTGCCATGAACAACGAGCCGCGCATCAATGCCGAGCATGCGTTGCATGTGCTGGAAATCATCGAAGCCGTGCGGCAATCGCAGGCCACCGGGAAACGAATAATGCTGAAGTCAACGTTCCCCTACCCGATCGTTTGACAGCATCATCGCTGCGTCACGGAACACGTTTATCGATCTCATGCTTCAGTGCTTTCAGCAGTTCCAACTTTTCAACCAGTGCTTCGCGATGCTTTAAAGGTACATTGACCTGAAGCACAGCCGTGTCATCATACTGCTCTGCGATGATCGTTGCATCAAACTCCTTGATGAGTTTCATCACTTCCGGTGTGCTGCCAAAACCGTAGCGGATAGTCATAGAAAACATTACTTCTTTGCGAATGATACTGGCCTTATTCAGCGCATCAGCCACGGCTTCGCGGTAGGCGTGAATCAGCCCGCCAACACCCAGCTTGGTACCTCCGAAATAGCGAACCACAACCACCAGTATGTTTGTTAGCTGGCGAGACCGAAGCTGGCCCAGAATCGGGTCACCGGCAGAGTGTGCCGGTTCACCATCATCATTTGCGCGGTACTGCACACCCTCCGGCCCGAGCACCCAGGCATAGCAGTGATGATGGGCATCATAGTGGGCTTTTCGCAAGGCGGCCAGCTCAGCCTGGATGGCCGCTTCATCCTCCACAGGGAAAGCGAACGCCAGAAATTTGCTGCCCTTTTCACGGTAAGAACCGTTTACAGGCTCTGTAATGGTCAAAAAAGAAAAGGCCGGTTTGTGCAACGTATAAGGCTGAATTTGCGTCAAAGAAAAAGATTCCGGATGCCGCATGCAACCCGGCCGGTTAATACCGGTCTGTAGAATGAACTATACCAATCGTTATACACTATGAAAAAACTTCTTTTAAGCTGTGCCCTGGTCATGACCGTGTTGTTCAGCCAGGCTCAGCAGCGGGAAACCCGCAATGTGGACACCTTCACGAAAATCTCTTTCGGTGTGCCCGGCAAGGCACTGGTAAGCCAGGGTAACACACAAAAAGTTGAACTGGAAGGCTCAGCAGAGGTGCTGGAAAAAATAGAAGTAGTGGTTGAAGGAAGCACCCTGAAAATCAGAAACAAAGAAAAGTGGTCGAGCTGGAGCTGGGGGCGTGAAGACCGTATAACGGTTTACATAACAGCCCGCGAAATCCGTGCGCTCAACGTCAGTGGTTCCGGCAATCTGGAAACCCAGACAAAAATTACGTCCGGTGACATGGAAATCAAAGTGAGCGGCTCCGGCAACATCAAGGCGGATATTGAAGCCAACAATGTAGAGGTTGGCGTCTCCGGTTCGGGCAATTCACGCGTACGTGGCAAGGCCAACAACCTGGAAAGCAGTATCAGCGGATCAGGAAATATTGATCTGGAAATGGCAGTGGCCGACCGGCTGGAAACCCGTATCTCCGGGTCCGGTAACTTATCTGCCACGGGCAGCGCCAGTCGCTTTAAAGCTACCATTAGCGGCTCAGGAGGTGTGCGTGCCGGTGACCTAGTTACTGACTCTTGCGATATCAGCATAGCCGGTTCCGGAAGCGCGAGCGTGAATGTGAAGAGCGAGCTGAACGCCAGTATCAGCGGCAGCGGCAGCGTTACCTACAAAGGCAATCCTGACCGTGTTAATTCCAACAGCAGCGGCAGCGGTAAAGTGAGGAAGATTTCTTAAGGAAAAACTGAACGCAATAAAAAACGGAAGCTGATGGCTTCCGTTTTTGGTTTTAGTGAATTCTGAATTATGCTGCAGGTTCGAGCGATGACAAGTATTTATTAAACTTCCACAAGCCTAACAAAATATACCCGGCCAGTATCGATCCGAAAAAGGAAATGACAATTACTTTTGGCAAGCTGAAATTATCCGGTTCACGGAAGGTGGTTAATCCGTCCACTACTTCAAAGGAAGGACGGATATAAAGCTGCTCCTCAATGGTGCGTAACTCATTGTTAAGATTTAGGTCTTCCTTGAAAACATCAATGGGATCAGTCAGGTATTTGTCGCTTAGAATAACATTATTTGAGCCATCCCTGCGCTGGTTGGCCATGGTTTGATAGTTCACAAAAATCACCGCCTTAAGGCTGTCCAGCTTTTTTGATTCAGACAATATTTTTGCCCGTCTTGCCAGCAGATTCTGGGTGTTGGCTTCGATACGTTTCTTAACATACTCGTTATCCTTAAATAAGTTAACGATGGCCGCTTCCAACGGTTTAACGATTTCAGGATCGTGCACCTGAATACTGATCAGGAAACTCTGGTGATTGCCAATTTCGATCTTTCCAATTACCTTATTTACCAGTTCTTTTCGGTCAGGCGCAAGATTGTTTAGTTGCTCCTTCAAGACTTCGATTTCTATCCTGTCCTTCTCGGACACAAAATTCTTCGCTGAAAAGCGATAAATATTTTTGGCCGTTTGCTGATCGATTTGCAGAACTTCAGTCAACCCTTTTCTGTCTTTCTCGACACATAACAGGTTGAGTTTTTCAATCGTATTATCGATAATACGCATATTTAGGTATTCGCTCTTTATTATCATGGACGATGTATAGTGCTTCTTTTCAAAGAAACCGGAATAGGCAATGCTTGCTGATACTCCAATAAAAACTATAACAACAAATAGTAGTTTGTTCCTTAATAGCTGAAAACGAAGCTCTGCAACACCCATTAGTATTGCTCTGCCGGTATTCCTGACACCTTGTCCAAGATTTCGAAAAAAATGAATCAAATCGATTTCATCAGATGAATTAGTTTGATTTTGTTGATTCATATAGTTCAAATTAACTTATAATTGTTTCAAATAACTTAGTAGCAAATTATTTAATGCTTTTGTACCACGCCACCATTCTTTCCAATCCTTCAATTGTGGTGTATTGTGGTTCAAAACCCTCCGAAAATATTTTTTCGGCAGAGTGAAATGTTTGAGTGCCCAGCTTTTTTATTCGAGCAGATGATATCGGTAAATTCTTTCCCGTAATCTTTATTGCCAGATCGAACGGGTAACCAAATACAGGACCTAAACCAGCGGGCAATGTAAATCGGATTTTACGATCCAGGAATTGCGCAATGTATTCAGCTATTTGACGAGTTGTCAGTTGAGGTTCATCGGAATAATTATATATTTGAATTCCCTTCTTCATTTTCCCGGATAGCCATAACGTAGCCTGCACCACGTTTTCGACATAAGCAATTGACTTAACAACGGAGGCCTTTCCCAGGTGGAAATAATAACCAGATTCAATTTGACGAATCAAATTAAACATATTTGCCAAATTATTTGCCCCATAAACTACAGTTGGTCTAATAATCAAAACCCTTCTCTCAGGATCATCCAACGCCCAATCTGTTAAGACTTTCTCACCTGCAAGTTTCGATGCTCCGTATGGTGAATCAGGACTTGGTTCCGACTTTTCATTAGTTACTTCATCACGAATCCCATAAACCGCTACGGATGAAAAAAAAACAATACGTTTAATATTGTATTCGGTTGCAATCCGACAAAGCACATTTGTACCCTC
>JALOMI010000088.1 GCA_025455465.1 Cyclobacteriaceae bacterium
AGCAGGTCTTCCGCTACGTACCGATCGCGAACGATCAGGTAAATGGCGGTATACAACTTGGACTTGTGGCGGTAAAGAAGCGTTTCAAAAGCCCCTTCGTTACCTTGTTGATAGCGCAACAGCAATTCGCTGTCGCTGCATCTGTTCTCTGTCATCTAGCTCACATTTAGGTAACGTAGAAGTCGTGCTCGATATTGTCCGGGGTTTTAGTGAAACATTGAGAGTGAAAAGATATAGATATTCCCCGGAAGGGCGCAAATAATTTTTTCAAAATTCTTGCCTCGCAGTGAAATTCTTAAGGTATTTGTTTTCGATTTTTTGAGCGAAAAACCCTATGCCCGATACGAAAAAGCGCGTTATCAAGAGCCTGGAAAACCTGAGCGAAGACCTGTTGGACTTGTTGAAAAAACAGTACCCCACTGGCTATGAGGGAAGCATTACCCGCATCACCAACGCCAAGAAGGAACCCATCTTTGTCTTCCCGCTGGAAACGGACGATGCCATCTACCTGGTAAAAGTGCCGGCCACCAAAAACAGTGAGGGCGAGTACGATGTGGAGTCGGGCGCGCCCCAGGAATTTGACAACACCGGTGAAGGTGGAGATGATTACGGTTCTGGCTCCGGTGATGACGAGTACGGCTCCGGTGATGATTACGATGAAGAAGGCGGCAGCAAGCGCAGCCGCGAAGCCAGCTACGACCCCGATTTCGATAACTGATATAACCCGCACGAGACGAAACACCCAACAGCTATTGCTGTTAATGATGCAGCCCCGCACCACGGGCATCCCGAAAAGGGGGATTAAACTAAATGACCGTTGAAGGCTGACCTTGTAAATCTTTCTGATGATTCCCGCCTTGATGAACTCGACCCCCGTGAGTACATCATCATCAAACGGGCGCGGGTCAACAACCTGAAAAACCTCAGTGTTGCCATTCCGCGAAACAAACTGGTGGTCATCACCGGATTATCCGGTTCCGGCAAATCTTCGTTAGCCTTCGATACTCTTTTTGCAGAAGGACAGCGCATGTATGTAGAAAGCTTAAGCTCATACGCACGCCAGTTTCTGGGCCGGATGGAAAAGCCCGAGGTGGACTACATCCGCGGGGTATCACCGGCTATTGCTATCGAACAAAAAGTCAATACGCGTAATCCGCGCTCTACGGTGGGCACCACCACGGAAGTGTATGATTACTTCAAGCTGCTGTTCGCCCGCATCGGAAAAACCTATTCCCCCGTCAGCGGAATGGAAGTGAAGCGCGATACCGTAACCGATGTGGTCAATGCCATCAACACCCTGCCCGAAGGTACCCGGGTGATGATTGCCGCCCCGCTGAAAATCAAGAAGGGGCGAAAAATTCAGGATGAACTCAACCTGCTGCTCAGCAAGGGTTTTACCCGCGTTTTGGCCGATGGTGAACCCCGGTTCATTGAAGACCTGCTGCAGGATAAGAAGAAAACGAAGATTGAAGGTCTTGATATTCTGATTGACCGGACTACCGTTAACCCTGCAGATGATGACACCGTTTTCCGGCTGGGTGATTCCGTGCAGACGGCCTTTTATGAAGGACAGGACGAATGCATCGTCTATGCGGAAGGAAAAGCCCCCCTTCGGTTTTCCGATCGTTTTGAACTGGACGGCATCACGTTCACCGAGCCTTCCGTCAACTTCTTCAGCTTCAACAATCCGTTTGGCGCCTGCCGCACGTGCGAAGGGTTTGGAAAAGTCTTGGGCATTGATGAAGACCTGGTTATTCCCGATAAAACTCTATCCGTGTATGAAGGCGCTGTGGCTCCCTGGCGCAGCGAAGTGATGGGCGAATGGCTCACACCACTGCTGAAGCACGGCATCAAATTCGATTTTCCGATACACCGCGCTTATTGCGACCTGTCGCAAAAAGAAAAAGACATCCTATGGAACGGGAATGAATACGTTGACGGCATCAACGGATTCTTCAAATACCTCGAATCCAAAACCCATAAAATTCAGTACCGTGTGTTGCTGTCGCGTTACCGCGGAAGAACCAACTGCCCGGATTGTAAAGGCACACGCCTGCGCAAAGATGCCCAGTACGTTAAGATCGCGAATACCTCTATCACCGACCTGGTGCTGATGCCCATTGAAGACGTACTGACCTTTTTTGAAAAACTCAAACTGCCTGACTTCGATAAAAAAGTAAGTGAGCGCATTCTTACTGAAATCCGCACACGATTAGAATACCTGGTGAAAGTGGGATTGGGTTATCTCACACTGAACCGGTTAACCTCCACGCTTTCCGGTGGGGAGTATCAGCGTATCAAACTGGCCACATCCCTGGGCAGCGCGCTGGTAGGCTCGATGTATATCCTGGATGAACCCAGCATCGGCCTTCACCCGAAAGACACGGCCCGCATGGTGGAGGTGTTGAAATCACTCCGCGACCTGGGCAACACGGTAATTGTGGTGGAGCACGAAGAAGAAATCATGCGTGCCGCTGATCAGATTATTGATATCGGTCCGGATGCCGGTGCACATGGGGGAGAGCTGGTTTTCCAGGGAAGCATTAAAAACCTGAATGCCCGCCTGACCAACGGGCAGGGAAAGACACATTCACACACTATTAATTACCTCTCCGGAAAAGACACCATTGCCGTGCCGGAGCGCAGAAGAAAATGGAAAGATTCCATCACGATTGTGGGCGCGCGGGAGAACAACCTGAAAAACCTAACGGTGAAATTTCCGCTGGGCGCATTCACCGTGGTTACTGGAGTCAGCGGCTCGGGCAAGTCCACCCTCATCAAAAAAATTCTTTATCCTGCCGTTGGCCGGATGAACGGATCGGTAGCGGAGACACCCGGTAAGTATGATAAACTGGAAGGGGATGTATCGCGCATCACCCAGGTGGAGTTTGTCGACCAGAACCCCATCGGCAAGTCATCGCGCTCCAACCCGGTATCGTATGTGAAGGCTTACGATGCCATTCGCCAGCTCTATGCCGATCAGCCCCTGGCGAAGCAGCGCGGGTACAAACCTTCGCACTTTTCGTTCAATGTGGAGGGGGGGCGCTGTGAAACGTGTGAAGGTGAAGGAGAAATCAAAGTGGAAATGCAGTTCATGGCCGATATCTTCCTCACCTGCGAATCATGCCATGGCAAGCGATTCAAACAGGAGATACTCGAAATCGAATACAACGGTAAAAACATTGCCGATGTGCTTGACATGACTATTGAAGAAGGCCTCGAATTCTTCAAAGACAAAAAAGCTATTGCAGACAAGATTCAGCCATTGATGGATGTGGGTATGGGCTACGTCAAGCTCGGGCAATCCTCCAACTCCTTAAGCGGTGGTGAAGCCCAGCGGGTGAAGCTGGCTTCCTTTCTTGGCAAGAATGCACCGGACGGACACATCCTGTTTATCTTCGATGAGCCCACCACCGGTCTTCACTTTCACGACATCTCGAAACTGTTAAAAGCCTTGAATGCACTGGTCGACCAGGGGCATACCGTAGTGGTGATTGAGCACAACCTGGACGTCATCAAATGTGCCGACTGGATTATTGACCTGGGCCCGGAAGGCGGGGCGAAAAAAGGCGGACAGCTGCTGTTTGCCGGCACTGCGGAAGACATGGTGAAGAAGGCGAAGGGGAGTTATACGGCTGAGTTTCTGAAAATTAAACTCCTGTAATCACAATTGGTTGATAAGCTCAATGTAGAGTTCTGTCAGCTGCGGCTCAGCCTTGTTGGCAATCTTCACGATGGTTTTCAGGTCTACCGGCTTCAGGTTATCCGGATCGCAATCATCGGTTAATACCGAAATCGCACAGCAGGGCAAGCCCATGTGGTTGGCCACAATGGCTTCGGGCACGGTGCTC
Organism: Cyclobacteriaceae bacterium; assembly: GCA_025455465.1. Taxonomy (GTDB): domain Bacteria; phylum Bacteroidota; class Bacteroidia; order Cytophagales; family Cyclobacteriaceae; genus UBA2336. The sequence continues at coordinate 3,852 of JALOMI010000088.1, forward strand.
ATGCCGATGGCATCGGCACCGATGGTGCGCAGGAAGCGGTACTCGGCCCGTGTTTCCAGGTTGGGTCCCATCATGGCCGCATAGACACCTTCGTTCAGCTTGATTTTTCTCTTCTTCGCGATGCCCTTGAGTTTTTGATTCAGCGCCCGGGCATAGGGTTCACTCATATCCGGAAAGCGCGGGCCCAGCACGTCATAGTTTTCTCCGCGCAGCGGATTATCCGGCAACAGGTTAAGGTGGTCATCGAGCAGCATCAGTTCACCTTTTTCCCATTCAGGATTGAGATTACCGGCTGCATTGGAGATCAGCAGGTGCTTGATGCCCAGCAGTTTCATCACACGAACAGGTAACGTGACCTGCCTCAGGGAATACCCTTCGTAATAGTGAAACCTGCCCTGCATGGCGATTACTTTTTTTCCGTGCACAGTGCCGTAGATTAACCTGCCCTTGTGAAACTCTACGGTAGAAATGGGAAAGTGCGGAATGGAATTGTAGTTGATGATCAGCGGATTTTCAATCGCCTCCACAAACCGGTTGCCGAGGCCCGTGCCGAGAATAACACCCACTTCGGGTTTCTTCATGCCGCGCTTCTGTAAAAACGCTACAGCTTCGTTGATTTCGTTCAGCATAGAAAGTTTAGAATCACTTACAGTGATCGGATTAGTTCGTTAAATAAAGTCACGAGGTTTTTTTCTGATGAGCCTGCCGCCTTCACCACATCATCCAGCGATACCGGTTTTAACGATGCCGGGTCACAGTCGTTGGTCAGCACAGAAATGGCGCAACACGTGATGCCCGCATGACGCGCGGTGATGACCTCAGGCACGGTGCTCATGCCCACCGCATCCGCACCAATGGTTTTCAGGTAGCGGTATTCCGCCCGCGTTTCCAATGTGGGACCCGGCACCCCGGCATAAACACCTTCATGAAGCGTGATCTTCTTCTTGCGGGCAATTTGTTTCAGCTTCTTATTCAGTTCAATAGAATAGGGCGCACTCATATCCGGAAATCGCGGTCCAAATAGTTCTGAATTTTCTCCGCGCAGCGGGTTATCCGGCATCAGGTTGAGGTGGTCATCCAGCAGCATCAGCTCCCCTTTGTGCCAGTCAGGGTTCAGGTTGCCCGCGGCATTGGAAACCAGGAGGTACTTTACCCCCAGCATTTTCATCACCCTGATGGGCAATGCAATCTGGTGCATGGTGTTGCCTTCGTAATAGTGAAACCGTCCGCGCATCACCATCACCGGGCGCTCATGTATTTCTCCGAACAGCAGCTGACCCTTGTGCGAGGCAACGGTCGTCATCGGAAAATGCGGAATGACATTGTAGTTGATCACTACAGACTTGTGAATTTCATCGACCATCAGATTACCCAGTCCTGTGCCGAGGATGATACCCACCTCCGGCTTCTTATGGATGCGCGACTGAATGAATTCGGATGCGTCCTTGATCTGTTGCAGCATAAGGGTCTAAAGGTAGTAATTCAAAAAGAAGAGATTCCAATAATACAAGCCCGATGCGGCTCACAAAATCTTTTCAAATTTCAGCTCAATTTGCTTTACATTTAATTCCGGCAGGGATGCCGGCTCCTGAGTAAACCACCATGCGATGAAATCATTAATCACCTTACTATCCTGTTTGCTTTTCACGGCCGTTGCTTTCGCGCAATCCTTCAACACCTTTCCGGTCACCACCCAAAAACCTCCGCTGCACGGGCGGCATTGGATGGCCGTCACCGGCAAGCCCCTGGCTGCTACTGCCGGTGCCATGATTTTCAGTAAAGGCGGCAACGCGGTGGATGCTGCCTGCGCCATGCTGGCGGCCACCTGTACCATGTGGGATGTGCTGAGCTGGGGCGGTGAAACGCAGGCGCTGATCTACAATCCGAAAACGAAAAAAGTGATCGCCATCAATGCACTGGGCGTTGCGCCAACCGGTGCCACAGCACAGTTTTTTAAAGACAAAGGCATGAAGTACCCTCCGCAGTACGGTGCGCTGGCCGCAGTAACACCGGGCACTCCGGGCGGACTGATGGTGATGCTGGCCGAATACGGCACGATGAGCCTGAAAGATGTATTGGCTCCGGCCATGCAGATGGCCGAAGGCTATCCCATCGAAGCGCAGACCGCCAACTCCATCGAACGTGAGAAAGCGCGCATCAAGGAATGGCCTTATTCCAAAAAAGTATTCCTGACACATCCGGGTGAAGAACGCGAGGCCCCCTACCCGGGAGAGATTTTCGTACAAAAAGATTTGTATGAAACCCTGAAGAAACTGGTGGATACCGAACAACAGGCCTTGAAGAAAGGCAAGTCGCGTAAAGATGCCATCTATGCTGCCTACGACCGCTTCTATAAAGGGGATATCGCCAAGGAATTTGCCCGTGGCTGCCAGGAACAGGGGGGGCTCATTACGGAACAAGATCTTGCCAACTGGTCGGTAAAAATCGAAGAGCCGCTGATGACAACCTACAAAGGCATTGAGGTGTACAAACTGCAGCAGTGGACACAGGGACCTGTCATGCTGCAAACGCTGAACATCCTGGAAAACTTCGACCTGAAAAGTATGGGCTACAATTCCGGGCGCTACATCCATACACTCTATCAGGCGATGAACCTGGCTTTTGCTGATCGGGATTTCTACTATGGGGATCCGGCTTTTGCCCCGGAAGAACCGATGAAAGGATTACTCTCCAAGGAGTATGCAAAGGAACGCGCCAAACTGATCAACCCTGATCGCAATGATCCGAAGATCGGCCCCGGTGATCCGTATCCTTTTGAAGGCAAAGTAAACCCATACACCCACCTGCTGAAAGACTGGGGTAAGTTGCAGAGCAGTGTAACTTCTCCGCTGACGGAAAAATATTTCGAAGACTTTCAGGCAGGAACCACTTCCGTGGAAGCCGCTGACAAAGAAGGCTGGGTGGTATCCATTACACCAAGTGGCGGCTGGGTTCCCGCTACCATTGCCGGCAATACCGGCATCGGCATGAGCCAGCGCATGCAGAGTTTTGTGCTCGATGAAAAAGAAAATCCCTTCAACGTAGTGGAGCCCGGCAAACGCCCTCGCGTAACGTTAACACCCAGCATGGCATTGAAGGATGGCAAGCCTTACTTATCATTTGCCAAACAGGCCGGTGACGAACAGGATCAGCTGCTCATCCAGTTCTTCCTCAACATGGTGGAGTTCAACATGACCGTGCAGGAGGCGTGTGAAGCGCCCAGTTTCCTCACCAACCAGATGTTCTCCAGTTTTGGCGATCATGAAAAACAACCCGGCTCATTGATTCTTAACAACCAGATGTCTCCGTGGGTGCGCAAGGAGCTCGGACAAAAAGGTTACCGCATATCCTACCGCGAACGCACCAGCGGACCAATCAATGCCATCTACTTTGACTGGAGGCATGGCAGCTTCTGGGGCGGTTCCAGCAATCATGGCGAAGATTACGGTATCGGGTGGTGATGATTGCCGAAAGACTTCAGTTGTTCGAGCCCACCTTGTTGCTCGACAAGCAGAGATGCCTGGCAAATATTGCCGCCATGGCAGAGCGGGCAAAGAGAAGCAATGTCATCTTTCGCCCGCATTTCAAAACGCATCAGTCGCATGAAGTAGGCCGATGGATCCGTAATACCGGTGTGAATAAAATCACGGTGTCCTCCGTGAAAATGGCGGAGTATTTTGCTAATGACGGATGGAATGATATTACCGTAGCCTTTCCGGTTAATGTTCATGAAAAAAAACGCATCAATGCGCTGGCGGAAAAAATCACGCTGAATCTTTTAGTGGTTTCACCTGAACCTATTGCCTGGCTTGCACGCGAAGTAAAACACAGCGTCAGTCTTTTTATTGAGATAGACACGGGGCAGCATCGCACCGGTTTACAACACACGGATATTGCGGGTATTGATGCCCTCTTAGCTGAAATCAGCAGGTATCCGCATCTTCAATTCAAAGGATTCTTATCCCATGGCGGCCACAGCTATAAGATCACCGGTGATCGCAGGGAAATTCATCACACAGGAATTTCCATCATCGGTCAATTACGGAAGCTTAAAGAACACTATCAGCATCACTATCCCGACCTGATCCTATCACCCGGAGACACGCCCACCTGCAGCATCCTTGAATCATTCGCTGGCGCGGATGAAATCCGTCCGGGTAATTTTGTTTTTTACGACTACGGACAATTCCACATCGGCTCCTGTTCACTGGACCAAATCGCGGTAGCGCTGGCTGTTCCGGTAGTCGCTGAAAACCCTGACCGCCATGAGGTGGTTGTTCATGGCGGAGCGGTTCATCTCTCCAAAGATTCCATGCTGTATCACGGAAAAACGATTTACGGAAAAGTAGTGCAGCTAACCGATCAAGGCTGGAGTACCGCAGAAACTAACATGTATGTGAAGTACGTTTCGCAGGAACACGGTGTCATTCACTGTGAAAATCCGGAGACGGTCAGGACAGGGGACTGGCTGGGCATCTTACCGGTGCACAGTTGCCTGACAGCCGATGTGATGAAAGCATACACTACACTGGAAGGTGAGCGCATCGATATGATGCGATAATCGTTCAGGCCGGTAAAGCAATGCGGTATACTTTGCCGCGTTTGACGGTGAGCTTATCATCGCGCAGCCACGGGTTATGCCGCTTTAACAATTTGTAATTCACCCCTTGCTGTTTCGAAAAACGTATAAGGTCCGGAATGTTATCTTTCACTTCCACATAGCGCAACGCTTCCTGCTGATAGAGATGACGCGGGTTCACCTGAAAACCATAACGTGCTGGGTTTTCTATGATCTCCTTGATGGCAATAATCCGGAATACATACCGCGCTGTTTCTTCAACCAAGTGTAAATCGTAATAGGAATCCACCTGCTGATTCTCTAACGCGCGGCTGATGCCCGCAATACCGCGGTTGTACGAAGCCGCTACCAACGTCCAGTTACCTAATTTCTGATAGGCCTTGCTAAGGTACTTGCATGCGGCCTCCGTAGCTTTCAGCGGATCGTATCGTTCGTCCACATCATTTTCGATTTCCAGCCCCAGTTCACGCCCCGAGGTTTTCAGAATCTGCCAGTAACCCACCGCCTCTTTCGGTGATGTATCGTTCAACAGACCCGACTCGATCAACGGCAGGTATTTAAAGTCATCGGGTATATTATGCTTGCGCAGGATTTCCTGCATCTGGGGCAACCACCGGTTGGCGCGCTTCATCAGGAAGATGGTGTTGCTGTGCAGGTAGATATTGATCTGCAATTCTCTGTCAAGGCGTTCCAGCACATCCGGAATTTCGACAGGTACGGGTTCACCGGCAAAACTGAGGTTGGCGGGCAGATCATAGGATATGGCCGGAAACGGAGAAGCAGTTCCGTTCCAGTCGGCCGGGGCAAGTGTTCCTTCCTGCAGTTGTTCAGTCTTTTCCTGGGCGGCCAGCAACTCATTCAGCTTCGCATTCGAATAGCGGATGTAGCCCAGGGCTACCGCCAGCGCGAGTACAGCAATTACTAGAGGGAAATTCTTTTCAAGCATGGACTTACTCGACAATGATAGTTTGTTCTGAAAACCTGAAGCTGCACGCCCTGTTCGAAACTTAAAAGTTTGGCGCCAGTAAATATTTCGAATAGAAATCGTCAATCACTTTAACGGCCTCTTCTGGTGTATCGACCAGGTTGAAAAGTTCAAGATCTTCTTCGCTGATCATGCCTTCTTCGATCAGCACATCCTTCACCCACTTGAGCCAGCCGTGCCAGAATTTCTTCCCCACCATCACAATGGGGAAACGCCCGATCTTTTTGGTTTGTATCAGTGTTAGTGCTTCCGTTAATTCATCAAGGGTGCCAAAACCTCCGGGCATCACGATGAAACCCTGGGAATACTTCACGAACATCACCTTGCGCACAAAGAAATAATCAAAGGTGATCAGCTTGTCAGGGTCGATATAGATGTTGCCTTTTTGCTCGAACGGAAGAAAAATATTCAGCCCTACCGATTTGCCTCCGGCCCGGTGAGCGCCTTTGTTACCGGCTTCCATGATGCCTGGTCCGCCACCGGTAATAACCCCGTAGCCATGCTGCACCAGGTGAAAAGCAATGTCTTCGGCTGTTTTGTAATACGCATGGCTTGGTCTTGTTCGTGCGGAACCAAAGATGGTCACACAAGGTCCAATCTTGGCAAGCTTCTCCATCCCCTCCACAAACTCGCTCATCACCTTAAAGATCATCCAGCTATTGGCGCCTTTGATCTCGGCCCAGTCTTTGTCTTTAAACGCTTTTCGAATGCGGTGCTCCTCTTCAATAGCCTGCTGGATGGAGTCGATGTCCGCCTTTTTGGAGTTGCTCTTCTTTTTCGTTTTCATCGTATCAATCGGTAATTCCGAAATATACGAGTAAGCACGAAAATGAGTTTTTATTAATCGTTCTGGTGTTGAAGCAGATTTCCCAGCGCCTGGTCGAGGTTGGGGTAGTTAAAGTGAAATCCGGCTTGAACGATCTTATCGGCAGAGACTTTACTGCCCTCCAGCACGAGGCTGGCCATTTCACCCAGTATAAATTTCAGCACAAAGGCAGGAACGGAAGGAAGCAGCAGGGGGCGTCCCACAGTTTTGGCAATGGCTTTGGTTAATTCGCGATTGCTGCACCAGGTTGGCGTCACACCGTTATATGCACCCTGCATGGATTCATTTTCTAATGCAAAGATGAACATCCGGCACAGGTCATCGATATGTATCCAACTCATTATTTGTTTACCCGTGCCCAAAGGTGCACCAACGAACATGCGCACGGGTTGTGCCATTTCCTTGAGTGCTCCTCCTTTTTCGCTCAACACAATGCCGATGCGAATCTTCACGGTGCGGATGCCAAGTTCCTGCACATGATCGACCTCGGCCTCCCACTTACGGGTAACTTCTGCCAAGAAGTCGGTGCCAGGCTGACTTTCTTCAGTGAACACTTCATCCGTATGCCTGAAACCGTAATAACCGATTGCTGATGCTGAGATAAATGCAGAAACGGTGTTGGCATTGTTTTTTAATACCCGGTAAAGGAATGCTGTTGAATGGGTTCGACTCTCCAGTATTTCCTTCTTGCGCCTGGCCGTCCACGGTTCATCGGCAATGCCTGCACCTGCCAGGTGGATTATGGAATCCACATTTTCCAGCGCTCCGTCTTCAATAAAATCCCGCGATACATCCCAAACAAACGAGGGAACTGTTCCGCTTCCTTTTGAACGACCCAGATGACGAACAGAAAATCCTCGCTCGACCAATAACTCCGTCAGTCTTGCACCAATAAGGCCGGAAGCACCAGTGATTAAGATGGTTTTTGGA
>JALOMI010000305.1 GCA_025455465.1 Cyclobacteriaceae bacterium
ATCGTCTGCCTTGCACGGAAGCAGCATACATGAAATCGAGAATGCGCAGCGTAGTAGGATGATTGCGCGGAAGTGATTTGGAAGTGATGGTGGAGAGGGCATCACTTTCAATGTTGGTGATCCTGTCTTTTTGTACGCGGGAGTCGAACTCGATTGATTTGAGGTTAATGAACAGCACGCTTTCTTTTTTGAAGTATTTATTCAGCATGCGTTCGTATTCGGCCTTGGTATTGACGTAGCCAGATTTATTATCCTCTCGCTGCCGCTGATTGATCAGTGACAGATAAATATCGTGCGCCAAGGGGATGGAAGGTGCTACACCGGTTTTTTTTAATTCGGCCAGCTGCGTGCCGTAGTCCGCGTATTTGGGAAGCATCGGGGGAACGTCTCCATCGTTGTTCTCCGCGTACATCCGTGTGTAGATATAGTCTGCCTGAACTAGAATCAGCGCTATATCTTTTTCCTCTAATGTTTTAAGGTTTTTGGTCAGCCAGGGTCGTGAAAGGCTGTGGGAAATATCCATGCTGTCGATATCACCCTTTTTTCCGTAAGCCAGGGTTGTCAGGGAGAGCATGCGTGCATAACCTGTATAGCGCTCCAGTAACTCTGCGGCAGGTACTTGACGGGTAACCAGTTTTCCGCTTTCAGCAGATACTTCTTTGGTGGTGGCACGCCCGGCTATGAATTCTTCATTGCTGCGCAATAAGGCAATGCCCCGGTCGTAGTAACCCTGGCCGATCTGCGCTTCAGCCATCGCCAGAATGTATTTGGAGCGTAATGCGTCATGATTCTTATCGGCAGTCATAACCACTCTGGTAACCTGGCTGAGAACTTCATTGCTTAAGCGAAAGTATCCGTACTGATTATAAATCTCACCCACCTCCACAAGCGTATTGGCATGTTCTAAGGTATTTTCACCGTAAACAGCTTTGCTGACATCAATGGCATTATTCAGACGCTGGTCGAGGTTGTTCACCATGCCATAGGCCAGATTAAAACGCGCATCACGAATGTGGTATTTGACCATGTAGGGATTACTGGCCCCCAGACCAGAAGTGACGGAGGCGCGGAAGCTGTTCAATGCGCTCAGTGCCTTCGCGTAGTTTCCGGCATTGTATTGCTTGTCGGCTTTTTGCAGCGCTTTATCATATTTCTTTTGCGCTTCAATGCGGCCAACGGTGATGAAAATGAATACAGACAGGATTGCGTATAATCGCCAGTTCATGTGTAAAGCCTTCCGTTTAGATATGAGACTCCGAAGCTAAGAATTTAAGACCGCATTGGAAAACCTGAGTAGTTATCGTTATTGGCCTGTAAGAGAAGATCGAAATTTAACTCTGGAGGATTTTTGATTAGTGCAAGCCGATAATCTGACGCGGTGCACTTCTGCTTAAAAGCATCTTCAAACACATCTGTGCAGCGCTGTGGACATCTTTGTGCAAAAAATGTGGATGATGTGGATAAAATCTTTTACCTCCCAATGATTCGCCCGTGTGAAGAATTTGTTCCCTGCTTTAAGGCAAGACATCGAAGGAAGAGTCAGGCTTGCTTACAATTGAAAAAACAACGATAAACTCATTATTTGTGCCCGAGTCAGCGAAAATCAGCACCATGCAATCGGTGTTGAATGTAGTCCTGAAAAATGGATTGGTTAAAAAAACGACATTCTACTTATACGCTCTGGGAGTCTGAATTTGTGCCTCCATCAGTTCAAGATTTTTTTCAAAAAAGTCAAGGACAGACCTCATTGTATTCTTAAAACCTTTTTTCACATCTTTGTCTCCCTTTGAAAAAAGGGCCTGATCATTAACCTGTTTCTGTAAATGGTAGCTGACTGTACAACACTCTGGAATGATTGCCTTGATATCATCAAAACAAACGTTGAGGAAGAGAATTTTAATACATGGTTCCGGCCTATTGTGCCGCTGCGTGTTGAGGGAGATGTGTTGACCATTCAGGTACCATCACAATTTTTTTACGAGTGGCTCGAAGATAATTATGTGCCTACACTGAAGAAGGCTATTACAAAAGTGCTTGGCAATAATGCACGGCTTGAATATTCTGTGATTGTTGACAGTGGCAATACGCAAAGCCCTCCGGTGATGGTCAACTATCCCAACGGCATGGGCGGTAAGCGTAACGGCAGCCCCGGTGCTGAAAGTGATTATTCACCGTTTACCTTTAAGGCGCTAAACCCGCAAACGGTTAATTCCCGCCTGAATCCTTATTACTCGTTCGATAATTTTGTTGAAGGCGACTGTAACCGGCTTGCCCGGTCAGCGGGTTTGGCGGTGGCCAAGAAACCCGGTGTTACATCGTTCAATCCACTGATGCTTTACGGTGGTGTAGGCGTTGGTAAAACACACCTGGTACAGGCTATTGGTAATGAAATCAGAAACAACATGCCGAACAAAATTGTACTGTATGTTGATCAGAACGATTTCACCACCCAATTCCTGAATGCCCTTCAGAATCACAAGCTGCAGGATTTTCAAAATTTCTACCTTCAGGTTGATTTGCTGATACTCGATGATGTGCAATTCCTGGCCGGTCGGGAAAAGACGCAGGAGATGTTCTTCCATATCTTCAACCAGTTGCACCAGTCCGGCAAGCAAATCATCATGACCAGTGACTGTCCGCCACGCGATCTGAAAGGTTTCCAGGAGCGACTGCTATCGCGGTTCAAGTGGGGACTTACGGCTGATTTGCAGGAGCCCGATTTCGAAACCAAACTGGCCATCATCCACCGTAAGATGCAGGCAGACGGCATTGAAATTCCTACCGATGTAGCCGAATACCTGGCGTACAGCGTAGATACCAACCTGCGCGACATGGAAGGAGTGTTGAACTCATTAATCTTCCATGCCACCCTGCTCAAGAAAAATATCGACCTAGACCTGGCGAAAGAGGTGCTGAAGAACATCATCAAGGAAATCCAGTCCGATGTCAGCGTGGATTATATTCAGAAGACGGTAGCGGAATATTTTAAAGTCGACCTAGATTCGATGAAGGGTAAGGTTAAGAAACGGGAGATCGTAATTCCGCGCCAGGTGGCCATGTATTTCTGCAAGCGCTATACTCAGCTTACACTAGCTCTGATCGGAGAAAATTTCGGAGGCCGTGATCACAGCACGGTGATACATGCCCTGGAGTCGGTGGAGGATATGATGAAGACGGATGCTAATTTCAAATCCAGTGTGGAAGAGCTTGGCAAGAAGCTGAAAATGAGGATGAATTAATTATATTTTAAATACAACAAAGAAGGTGTCATCACTGACACCCTTTTTGTTTATGTATATTGCGATCCTCAGCGGATTAGGATTGGAATCTCCAGCTGTTGCTTGCTGCTGTTGATACCGAAGACGGAGCCGCGCCCCTTAAACTTCTCAAAGAACTCAATCACTTCGGCCGGCTCCTTGACCTTAACCCGGTTGAGGGCGATGATAGTAAAGTTTTCGGTAATGCCTACCTGTTTGAGAATGCTGCTGTCGTTAATGCGGAATACTTTCACACCGTATTCGGTGGCCTCCAGATCGGCACCCAGACTGGCGGACGAAATGATTTTTCTGCGTACGATTTCCGTTGTGCCGTTTTTGTTAACCAGGGTGATTTGCACCGTGCTGGTTTTTTTATCGCGCATATACGTGATGCTGATATTATCTCCCGGATACCG
>JALOMI010000306.1 GCA_025455465.1 Cyclobacteriaceae bacterium
AAGACCTGCGCATGCAAGAAGGTGAAACGCGCAGGTACCTGGCCCGCATCCGCTATCGCCAGACTTTAGACCCCTGTACACTGACACAGAAGTCCGAAGGATTGTATATCGTCTTTGAGCATCCGCAAAAAGCCATTACTCCCGGACAGTTTGCCGCGTGGTATGACGGTGAAGAACTCATCGGTTCGGGTGTGATCAGCTGAGAATTTTCTAATTTGATGAGGGGATCAACCGCCTTGTCATGAAACACCTTATGTATTCCTTGCTGCTTATCACCACAGCATGCCGCTTCGCCTCACCGGAAAACGCGAACTGGGAACTCGGACCATTTACCAAACCGGCTGTCAATCCGGTGTTGCAGCCCATAGCCCAATCGAAGTTCTTTTGCCCGGTCAGGCAGGACACTGTTTACTGGGAAGAGAAAGATGTCTTCAATCCCAGTGCCGTAGTTCGTGACGGAAAAATTTTTCTACTCTACCGCGCAGAGGATAAAGTCGGAAAACATGCAGGCACCTCCCGACTGGGCCTGGCTATCAGTGACGATGGCGCTGTCTTTAAACGATTCCCGGAACCGGTATTCTTTCCTGATCATGATTTCATGAATGTTTATGAATGGGAAGGTGGTGTGGAAGACCCGCGCCTGGTGGAAGATGAAAATGGCCGGTACATTCTCACGTACACGGCCTACGATGGCAAGACCGCGCGGCTTTGTGTAGCCACCTCAACGGATCTGATGCACTGGACCAAACACGGATTAGCCTTTGGCGATGGGGAGTACCGTGATTTATGGTCGAAGTCGGGTTCGATTGTTACCCGGCAGCAGGGTGAAAAATTCATCGCGGAAAAAATCAGCAATCACTATGTGATGTACTGGGGAGATACGCATCTGTTTCTGGCCTACTCGGAAGACCTGATTCACTGGACACCGCTGACGGATGCTGAAGGAAATATTATTCCTGTGCTCAGTCCGCGGGAAGGCATGTTCGACAGTGACCTTGTCGAGCCTGGTCCGCAGGGTATCCTGCGCGATGACGGCATCTGGCTGCTCTACAACAGCAGGAACATTGTATCGAAAGGCGACAATACTTTGCCGGATGGAAATTATGCTGCCGGGCAGGCCTTGTTTGACCGCAACAATCCCGAACGGTTGCTGAAACGATCGTCAGGCTATTCACTCACGCCCGATCAGCCCTTCGAAATCACCGGGCAGGTAAACAACGTATGTTTCGCAGAAGCCTTGGTATGGTTCAACCAGCGCTGGATGGTGTATTACGGCACTGCAGATTCAAAAATAGCGGTAGCCACTGCGGGGCATTAAGCCTCTGGTTTAAATCCGGATACACCGCCTGAAACCACATACTTCATGGCTACCGGGCCGGAGATATTGAGCGATGTTACCCGGTCTTTCGAAATGACAAAATGATCCCCTGAAAAATTGTACGCATGCGGCAGGTACACGGAGATCATATCCTTCAATCCCAGTTCAGAAAGGTCGTGCTGTGTAACAAAACCGATTTGATAGAGCTGGTTTTCTTTGTTCATTAAGACAAGTACCGGTTTGCTGAACTTCTTCTTATCACCAACGAAAGCCCCGATCAGGTCTTTGATGGAGGAGTAAATCAGTTTCACCATCGGTATGCGGTTGATGCCCTGATCGAACCATTGCGTAATCGTTTTGAACGCCAGGTTGGAAGTCAGGTAGCCGATCAGCGTGATGGCCACCAGGATGATAGCGAAGCCCAGACCCGGATACGGCAGCCCCAGCAGGTTATCGAGCCAGTTGAAAAATTCAACGATGAAATACACCGTAACGGCCAGCGGCACGATGAATACGAGACCTCCGAGGAAGTAGCGGAACAGGCTGCGAAGTGTGGTTTCCATAGTCAGGCAACGTGAAAGACGATTTCTGTGCAAAGATTGTAATATATCGCGACAAGCGTTTAACCGGATTCGGGGATCGCGAGTCAGGGACTGCGGGTGAGGCCCGCGCTGACAGACTGAGCGGATAAATACACGTTGAAATGTTCTGAAAACAAAGATGGCTTCTTCCACACCGGAAAGAAGCCATCCGCAATTTCTTTGTTACGTGATCTGTCGCTTACAGCGAGAATCCCATGAAGCTCAGAAAGCCGAGGGACATCAATCCTACAAGTATGAACGTGATCCCCAGGCCGCGGAGCGGACCGGGCACATTGGAATATTTCATTTTCTCGCGAATACCGGCCAGCGCTACAATAGCGAGCATCCAGCCGATGCCGGAACCAATGCCGAACACCGTTGCTTCGCCCAGTGTGTATGAACGGCCGACCATGAAGAGGGCACCACCAAGAATAGCGCAGTTTACGGCAATCAACGGAAGAAAGATACCCAGTGAGCCGTACAGGGCAGGGGAAAATTTCTCAATAGCCATTTCAGTCAGCTGCACCATGGAGGCAATAACCGCAATGAACACAATAAACTGAAGGAAGGTGAGATCTATGTTAGCCAGTTCCGGACTGATCCATGCCAATGATCCCTGGTTGAGGATATGATTCTGAATCAACCAGTTGATCGGAATCGTAAAGCCCAACACGAAGATTACGGCAAGCCCCAAACCGAAAGCGGTACTTACTTTCTTCGATACGGCCAGGTAAGAACACATGCCCAGGAAGTAGGCAAAGATCATGTTGTCGATAAAGATCGAACGAACACCAATGCTGATTAAATTCTCCATACTGCTTTAACGATTAATTAAGCTTCACGGTAACCGTTTAATGAACGCTGAACCCAGATGATGACACCGACCACGATACAGGCTCCGGCAGGTAGCAGCATGAGTCCGTTTCCGGGATACTTGAGGCCAACGAGTTCAAAAATCTTAACACCCCAGATGGCGCCTGAACCCAGCAACTCGCGGAAGAAAGCGACAATCATCAGGATGATACCGTAACCAAGGCCGTTGCCGAAGCCATCAAGTAAGGAAGGGCCGATCTTATTGCCCATTGCAAAGGCCTCCAAGCGGCCCATCACAATGCAGTTGGTAATAATTAGTCCTACAAACACAGACAACTGCTTGGAAACATCGTATACATATGCTTTCAGTACCTGGTCAACCAGGATCACGAACGTAGCAATAACAGCAAGTTGCACCACAATACGAATTCGAGAAGGGATAGTATTGCGCAGGGCAGATATGGCCACATTAGATGCAATTACAACAACCAGAAGACTAATTGCCATTGTAAAAGCCGGTTTCATCTGTGTGGTAACTGCGAGTGCGGAACAGATACCCAATACCTGGACGGTAATCGGGTTGTCGATGTCCAGCGGGTTAGAAACCAGTTTACGGTTCTTCTTCGAGAAGAGGGGTTCGCTCTTCTTTTCCTTGACAACTTCTGCAACTTCGGTGCTCATGGTGATTGTCGTGTTTGGTTCCGTTTAATTATTTAGTTTCTGTATCCTCCTGCTTGCCTTCCTCAGACTGATCTTCAACCGGTGACGGTGCAGCCGGAGTTTTAATGCTATTCAGGTAATTTTCATACAGTCCGAGATATTGAGTCAGCATGTTATTGACTCCCTTCCCTGTCAGTGTGGCTCCCGACATGCCGTCAACTTTGTGAGCTTCATTGGAGTAGTCAACCCCTTCGCCTTTCATCATCGTTACGGCAACAAGCTTAGCTTCGT
>JALOMI010000307.1 GCA_025455465.1 Cyclobacteriaceae bacterium
TGTTCATCCTTGCATTGCTGCCGAGCGAGAGCACGGTTGGAGTAGAAGTCAGGATCCGTATTGTTCAGCAGGATGGCCGAGTCCAGTAATTGGATGGAACGCCCGCAATTGTTCATCGCTAATTCAATGAGGCCGAGGTAATGGTAAAGCTGTGCCTTATTGCTCGAATGCAGGGTGAGGATTTCTACCGTACCGGGTTGATGAGCAGACTGCTTGTAGTAAACCGTATTGGTTTCACCGTGGGGCAGGCGCAGCAGCTGGCGGAAGTCATCATGTGCCAGCGGATATAATTTCAGTTCATAGCGCAACACGGCACGGCTGAATAACACTTCATATTGATCGGGGAGAATTTCCAGGCACAGGTTATAATCCATCAAAGCCCTTTCAGGTTCGTGTAGTTTTTCATAGGCACGCGCCCGGGCAAGGTAGGCTTCAGCATAAACGGGGTTGGCAGCAATGGCTTTCGACACGTGTGCTGCTGCCTCCACATAGGCACCTTTCGAATAGGCGATTTGCCCGATCCGGAAATGTTCTTCCGCAATACGCAAATACGGCTGGGCGTGCGTAATCACGGAAACAGTTATCAAGATGCCTGCGAGTGCCTTCATCAGTTGAAAGAATAACAAAATTTACCCGCGAAAATTCAAACACTTTCTGTTCATTTTAGGTTTTAAGAGCATGGAAAAGGCAAAAAAATCATCCCGAAAGCAAGCAGAAAAGAATTCAGCAGAGGCTATCACCCAAGCCTATGTAGAATACCTGTTATTGCATGGCAAGCAGCCGGCAACGGTGTACCGCTTCTGTCATGATCTCGGCATACCGGAAGAAAATTTCTACCAGTTGGCCGGATCATTTACCGCCCTCGAACAACTTATCTGGGGAAATTTCATTCGCCAGACCACTCAGCGTCTCGACAACGATAATGAATTCGAAAACTTTACCGCCCGCGAAAAGCTGCTGGCCTTCTACTTCACCCTGTTAGAAACCCTCAAGGCTAACCGTAGTTTCTGCCTGGTGATGCTGAATCGTCACGATCGCCCTGAGGCAGTACCCGGTTTTCTGAAAACCTATAAGACCGTTTTTGAAGAATTTGCAGGCCGCATCTTGCAGGATGGGAAAGCCACTGGTGAAGTTGCATTACGACCTTTCATCGATAAGCGCTACCCCCAGTTGTTCTGGCTGCATATGGGTATGACTCTTTTATTCTGGAAAGACGATGACAGCATCGGGTTTGAAAAGACGGATGCCTTTATCGAAAAGTCTGTTAACCTGGCCTTTGACCTCATCGGCAAAGGGGCCATCGACACCGCCATTGACTTTGGCAAGTTTTTATATCAAAGCCGAATGAATTAAACCATAAAGGGGGGAGAATCTGTGAAAGAGTTTGATAGAATACCCGTTACAAAAGTTCAGCGGGCTTCAAAATTTATTGCCACCGGTGCTCGCATCGGCACAAACTACCTGAAACATTACGGAAAGAAGCTGGTTGACCCGACCGTCAGCCGGAATGAGCTCCATGAAGATAACGCCAAGGATATCTACAATTCGCTAAGCGAACTGAAGGGCAGTGCCCTTAAAGTAGCACAGATGCTCAGCATGGATAAGAATATGTTGCCCAAGGCTTACCAGCAGCGGTTTACCATGGCGCAGTACAGCGCTCCGCCATTGTCTTATCCATTAGTTGTGAAGACATTCAAAAAGTACTTTGGTAAAAGCCCGGAGCAGTTGTTTGAAACATTTACGCACAAAGCAGTCAATGCGGCCTCCATGGGTCAGGTTCACCAGGCCACCAAAAAGGGAAAGAAATTGGCGGTGAAAATCCAATATCCGGGAATTGGCGACAGTGTCCGCTCTGACCTTGCCATGGTGAAACCAATCGCGTTAAGCATGTTCAACCTGAACCCGGCTGATTACAACGAGTTTATCCAGGAAGTAGAAGCCCGGCTGATTGAAGAAACCGATTATCAATTGGAGCTGAAGCGCTCAATGGAGCTCACACAAAAGAGCCGGCACATCCCGAACATCATTTTCCCGAACTATTACCCGGAGTTCTCTTCTCCGAGGGTACTGACCATGGATTGGATTGACGGAAAACCCCTGGGTGAATACATCGGTAAAAAACTACCGAAGGAGGCCGGTCAAAAAATGGGGCAGGCTATGTGGGACTTCTATCATTTCCAGATGCACGAGCTGCGTGCCGTGCATGCCGACCCGCACCCGGGTAATTTTATTGTAACCGATGATTATCAGTTGGGCATCATTGACTTCGGTTGTGTAAAGGAAATACCGAATGATTTTTACTATACCTATTACCGCCTGCTTGACCGCAATTTGCTGAACAACCGGGAAGAACTGGAGGAAGTATTTACTAAACTCAAGTTCATATACGTTGATGACACGAAACAGGAGCGGGATTTCTTTATAGCACTTTTTACTAAGCTGGTGGAGTTGCTAAGCCGCCCGTTCCAGACTGATTCCTTTGATTTTTCCGATACCGAGTACTTCACCACTTTGTATTCTTTCGGTGAAGAGCTGTCCAACATGAAGGAATTACGCGAATCAAAGAAGGCCCGGGGTGTGAAGGATGCACTGTATATCAACCGTACGTATTTCGGGCTCTACAACATGCTGCACGACCTGAAGACGCATGTCAGGGTTGGGTATGTTAACGGCCAAGGAAGAAGTTGAAGCGAGCCCGCACCAGGGTCTCGAGCCTCGGCTGACCGGCAACGAATTTTGAAATCTGGAGCCCTCCTGATGTGTTCTTTCCGAGCATCTTTCCTACATCCATGCGAATGAATAAAAACGAGGTTGACTCAGAAAACGAATAGAGATAGTCGGCACTCAGGGTAAACCATGCCTCGGCCTGATCGATCGTAAGCGTGAATGGAAAGCTCGCACCCAATACCTGTAATTGTCTCTCCAGATCGGTGTCTTCAGGATCCGGTAAACCATCACCACCGCCAAGGCTATTCAGTGGAGAAGTTGAAAACTGAAAATTGATTTGCGGAAAGAAAAATGCGTTAGGTATCGGTCGTATGTTCGCTACCAGCGCAGGTTTGTATACCCAAGCCCCTGTACCACGACCTACCTGTTCGTTACCGGTGGGGGCAGTAACCTCCAGAGCGAAGGTTAACCGGTTGAAACCAAGTAAATCCTCCGATTGGAAGGGTACACCGTAGTAGGTGAACTTAATATCCCCGATGCCGGTGGTGTTTTCATATCCGCCAAAATCACCTGCGAAGATGGAATGAATGAAGGGCACGGTTATGCCCATAGTGTGTTTGTTATTGGGCAAGCCAAAGAAGTAGCTCGGTCTTAAACCATACAGATACGTAGAAGCAACAAAGTAGTAAGCGTCTGTATCCAGGGCAATGCGGCTTCTCATGACCGTTGGGTTATAGGGTTCGTACTCATCCAGCGGAGTCTGTGCATATACCGAAGCTGAGCATATCACCAGTATTACAATGATTTTGAGTGCATTATGATACTTCATGTCAGTTATTAATCAAATAGGCTTAAAGGTAATCACTGTATGGTAATGATACCTTATTTATTCAAAGCTTGAAGATTATGAGAATTGCTTCTCCATGTGCTTTAAAATTTTTATCGCCCGGGATCGGTAGCCTGCGGAGGCGTAGGGCAGGTTGTCTTCCAGCA
>JALOMI010000089.1 GCA_025455465.1 Cyclobacteriaceae bacterium
ATCTGGATCTCTTATGAGCCGAAAATGCGCTTCCATGTGCGAAGAGCCAATTCATTTAGTTCGGTTGAACTTTTCGAGAAGTAAATCAATGCTGCAAAGACAAGCGTGATCAAACCGGAGCGGTAAACAATATCCAGAATCGTATTGGCTGCGACCGGCAATGCATAATTCAATCCGATGGTGAGTCCGGCAATCAGCAATACCAGTACAGTATGACGGCTGAAAGGTTGTAACCCGAAGGTGAAGTAGATAAAAATGTATTTCGTGAAATTAAACAGGAACATGGCCGCCACCGAGCCGCCTGCAGCCCCGGCCAGGCCATACCTCGGTATCAGCAGAAGGTTCAGTCCAATAACCGTTACTGCCAATACCAATACCACTGCGATATTGAAGGCGTAGTATCTGGACAAAACAATAATTTCACTACTCGGACCGAACACCATATCAATCAGTTTGGCGATACCTACGAGCAAGACCACCACCGCACCCGTTTGGAATACTTCACCTTTGGGTACCAGCGCATAAATATTGTGCAAGTTAACCCAGACACCGATGAGCAACAATGAGCCGATGATGAGTTGATTGATTGAAACCCGTTGATAGATTTTTTTGATTTCGTCCAGGTTGTTTTTTTCAAATGCTTCTGCAATCAAGGGCATGGTGGTTTGCAGAATGGCCCGCTTTGGTATTTCAATGACAGTAGCCATATAGAATGCGGTGGTGTATATCGCGTTGGATGCCAGCCCGAGTAGTCCGGCCACCATGAGGCTATCGACCTTGCCGATGATAATTATGCTGCTGGTGCCGATAAAACTGAGCGTGCTGAATTGCAACAGTGCTTTGAGTTTTTGAAATTGAAAGAAGGAGAAATCAACAGTCAACTGGAAATGACCGCTATAGATCAGGTGGCCGATGAGAGCCAACAAGGTGAACACGTAGATGACCACATTCGCGATCAGGAATTCCCGGAAATCCACCAGGTTAACAAAGTAGGCTGTAACCAGCAGCGCCTGTAACAAGCGGATAACCACTTCACGCAAAAGTCCGGGAAATGCAACACGCAGGTGGGAACGTGAATACGTTTCCAACAACGTGGTGATGAGCAGCAGAAAAGTTAACCATAAGGTGAGGTTCAGGTAAGCCGCCAGGTCTGGTGCCTGTTCCTGAAAGAAGTTCAGAATCATTGGTTCGGCTAACCGGAAAATAATCCAGAATAATCCAAAGCTCACGAAGGATAAAACAAGTATCAGGGTTATGAACGCTGATGATTGTTGCCTGGAGGCATTGAATTGCGGAAAGAAGCGTGTGATGCTTTGAGCCAACCCCAGTTGGGCAAAGGGTACAAATAATATGGCGGCATCCTGAATGGTACGCAGTAGTCCGATTTGTTCGATTTCCAAAAACCGAGGATATAAGTAAAGCAGGTTTATATAACCAATGACAACACCAGCATAGGATATTACTGAAGTGAAAATACTTTGCCGGATGACAACGCCCATGCTGGAAAGTTAGGGTTTAAACCAGAAAACCGTATCCGTGATGCCTGAGGTGGTGAATACTTTCTTCCAGTTGCGTAACATGGTATGAATGGCCGTGTAGCGTAGCCGTTCTGCATTATCCAGTATCAGCATGCCACCGCGTTTCAGTTTGGGGATGGCGTGCTGTACACATTCCACGCGGGCTCGGCCATCGACAATAATGAAATCGAAAGAAGTATCCTCAAAACGTTCAATGAAGCTGAAGTATTCTGTAAAGCAGGTAGCCGGTACCCGTGGCATGGTGTAGTTGATGTAGTTGTTAGCCGGATACGATACCGTCTTTTTTTCATCCGGGTACGGCAGTTGCAGGTGATACTGCACCCGGGTAACCCCCAGCCTGTTCAGTTCTTGCTGAATGTGCTGATGCCATTTAGCATCATGCTCGAGGCTCACCAGTTCGGCAACTCTTGGAGCGATGAACAAGGTGCTTCGTCCACTGCCGAATTCAAATCCGCGATGCTCAGGCTTAAGCAAAGCGTGAAGTATTTCAACAGCAGCCGGAGTCATCCACGGCACCGGCTGACCTTGCCAGCGCTTCATTAATCGCTTATGATAAAGTTTAAGTAGCGGGCGCAGAACGCGAAAGCGGGCATATTTAAGCGGAGAAGATTTCGGGAAGAAATAATTCCGTTGTATGAATTCCTTTCGGTTTGCAATTGCCTGGGCTGTTTCAATGGGGAATAGCATGGCGTCAGGATAAGGATTGATATAATTGAATCAGTACCTGCTGATCCGTTTCCCAGTTCAGATTTCCTTTTACGGTATGTTGACTTCCGTTTGACCCCAGTTGCCGGCATAATTCTGGATTACGGTAAAGTTCAAGGATTCGGTTGGCCATATTCTTTGCATTACCGGCTTCAAAGATCAGCCCGGCAAGGGTGGTATTGATAATCCGCTGCAGCGGTGCCGATGAACTGACCAACATCGGTTTTCCGACCATCATCCCCTGAAATAGTTTATGGGGTATAGTATGATCGGTGTGTGAATTGGACTTATGTGGAATAACATTTACATCGGCATAACGCATATAGGAATAGAACCGGCTGAAGGGCTGTCTTCCCAGGAAGAACACGCGGTCGGCAACACCCAGTTCTATGGATTTTTCTTTCAGGGTTTTCATCACTGCTTCGCTGCCGGAACCGATAATAATGACAACGATATCTTTTTCCTCACGCAGGTATTGAAGAGATTCAATCAGGGTATCCACACCCCGGTGCGGACCGATATTGCCAGTGTAAACCAGTTTGAATTTAGATTGCCATTCGCGAAAGATTTCCGGATCATCCGGTTGCATCAGGAACGATTGTTCTTCCGAGTTGGTGATGACTTTGATCTTTGCCGGATCGGGCTGATACTCTTGCAGCAGACGGTCTTTCATCTCATTGACCACGGCAATCACATAATCACTTTCGGTCACTGCTTTTTTCTCAATCCTTTTCCAGCGGTCGTAATTCATGAATAAGAAATTCTTTAGCCTGACGATCGGATTGGTTTTCCATTCAAACCAGACCTTCAGTGCATCCGGGTAATTCTCGTGAAAGTCGGCTATGACGGGAATGTGAAATTCCTTTTTAATCAATAACGCTGTTCCTACCAACGGCAGGTCGTGAATGTGCAATGCCTGAATGTTGTTTTGTTTAATCCAGACGCGCAGGTGGTACCTGAATTTCAAATGGACCACGAAAACAGACATGATGATATCCCAGAAAGCAAGGGTGATGTTATTCTTGCCGGCATCAATGCGGGTAACGGTTATACCGTCTACCTTTTCGGTTGTGGCTTCGTCTTTTCTTCGCAGGCACAGCAGGTGAATGGTATGCCCCGCACGAAGCAATGCATCGGTTTCTTTTTTTATCCGCACATCCGAAGGATAGGGGGCGTTCAGCAGCATGCCGATGGTCATAAGGCTCGTTCCCGATGTTTTGCGTTATTTTGGCAAAGAAAATCAATTTTTATCCAGCGAAGCGAGTGAAACTGACATTAGTGGCGGGTGCCCGCCCGAACTTCATGAAGATTGCTCCCATCATCCGGGCGATACGCCAGGCACAAAAACAGCGCACTGACCTGAGTTACCGGCTGGTTCACACCGGCCAGCATTATGATGAAAAACTGAGTCATATATTTTTTGATGAGCTGGCCATACCGGCACCGGATGCCAACCTGGGTGTGGGTTCCGGTTCCCAGGCCGAGCAGACGGCCCGCATTATGATTTCCTTCGAAAAAGAGCTGCTTGAACATCCTGCTGACCTGGTAGTGGTGGTGGGTGATGTCAACTCCACGATGGCCTGTACCATCGTGGCAAAAAAATTAAACACTGCAGTGGCTCATGTGGAAGGTGGAATCCGGTCGTTCGATATGGGCATGCCGGAGGAAATAAACCGGATGGTTACCGATTCCATTGCGGATTATTTCTTCACCACCAGTGAAGTGGCTAATGCTAACCTGCTGAAAAGCGGGGTAGAAGCGTCCCGGATTTTCTTTGTTGGTAACACAATGATTGATACGCTCGTACACAACCTGCATCGCACGAAACAACCTGCCATCTGGATGGAGCGCTCACTGGAGCCACAACGCTATCTTCTGCTTACCCTTCATCGGCCGTCCAATGTGGATGACGCAGAAAGGCTAATGTCACTGCTGGCTGAAATTGAGGAAGCGGCCGGTGAGTTACCGGTTATCTTTCCGGCACATCCGCGCACCCGCAAGGTCCTGGCACAATGCGGATGGGAAGGAAAGAATATTTACCTGATCGAACCGTTAAGCTATCTCGAGTTTATCTACCTGGTTAAGCATTGCCGGGGAGTTGTAACTGATTCCGGTGGCGTGCAGGAAGAAACAACCTTCTTACATGTTCCATGCCTGACGTTGCGTCAAAATACGGAGCGTCCGGAGACCATAGCACTCGGCACTAATGTGCTCATCGGTGATGACCTGGTATTACTTCGCGAAAGTATCGGAAAAATTATCCGGGGTGAGTGGAAAACAGGAGCTATTCCTCCGCT
Organism: Cyclobacteriaceae bacterium; assembly: GCA_025455465.1. Lineage (GTDB taxonomy): Bacteria > Bacteroidota > Bacteroidia > Cytophagales > Cyclobacteriaceae > UBA2336. The sequence goes on from JALOMI010000089.1 coordinate 4,541, forward strand.
TTGGGATGGTAAAACAGCGGAAAGAATTATCGAAGCCATGCTGACTATACCGCTTTAACCCGTCCCGGGTTATCCTGCAAAAAGGAAGCCCATGATTTCGACTTCGTTTTTGCCTGACCTTTTTGAAAATGGTGGCACAGGGCAACAGCCAGTGCATCGGTGGCATCGAGTAGTTTAGGGGCCTCTTTGATACCGAACAACTGCATCAGCATTTTGGCGACCTGTTCTTTGGAGGCATTTCCGTTGCCGGTCACCGCCTGTTTCACCTTTTTCGGGGCATACTCCACAATGGATATTTCCCGCGAAAGGGCAGCTGCCATGGCCACACCTTGCGCTCGCCCCAATTTCAGCATGGATTGAACGTTCTTGCCAAAGAAAGGCGCTTCGAGGGCAACCTCATCCGGATGGTACTCTTCAATAAGGCTGATTACACGCTCGAAAATCTTTTTTAATTTAAGCGCATGCTCTCCCGCTTTGCCTAACTGAATAACACCATATTGTACTAGTGAAATCTGTTTACCGGTTACGCGAATGATGCCGTAACCGGTAATGGTCGTGCCGGGGTCCAGGCCGAGGATGATTTTTTCCTTTACTGGTTCAGCAGAGTTGTTCATGGGTTACGATTAACGCTCAGGTTATTGGATTGGGTGACAATATCCGTTAAAAAATATCAATTTGCATCCGATGCTGGTCCTGCCTTCCGTAGTCTTTCTTTTGTATGGCTGTCTGATTATGCTGGTAATAACCGGTTGGCGCAAAGCCCTGCGCAGGAACTACCCCTTAAATCGGGATCATCCTTTCATAACCATTCTCATACCTGTTCGCGATGAAGAAAAAAATATAATCATCCTGCTGGATGACATCAGCCGGCAGAACTATCCGCGGGATTTATTTGAGGTAGTTGTGATTGATGATCATTCCGGGGATGACACGGTTGCAGTAGTCGAAGGTTGGATAAGGCATCATCCGGAAATTCAGCTTTCCATTATCTTATTAAAAGATGCTTCAGGAAAAAAGGCTGCCCTTACTGCCGGAGTAGGGGCAGCGAATGGTGAGATAATTATTACTACGGATGCCGATTGCAGGGCAGGTGTACATTGGATCCAATCCATGGCTGATGCTTTCGGTAGCAAAGTGCAGATGGTGATAGGCCCCGTGTGTCTGATGGATAATAAAACCTTGTTCGGAAGATTTCAGCAACTGGAGTTGATGGTCTTATCAGCAACCGGAATGGCGACAATGGCTTTGGGCCTGCCAACCATGTGTAACGGAGCTAACGTGGCATTCCGTAAAAGCGCTTTTCTGCAAGTTGGTGGTTATACGGGTAACGAAAATATTGCTTCCGGTGATGATGAGTTTTTACTTCGAAAAATAGTCTCTGCCTATCCAAATGGAGTAGCATTATTGAATAACTCTGAGGGTATCATAACAACGCAGCCGTCCAAAACCTGGAAGGAATTTACAAACCAACGCTTCCGATGGGCAGGCAAATGGCGTAAGCATGGTCTTGGCTTTTCTTCCCTGATGGCTTTTGTAGTTTTTCTGGCCAATGTGCAGGTTCCACTGGTTATGTTATTTTTCCTTCTGGGATTGATACCTGAGCAGTCAATAACATTAATCTTGCTTAAAGTAATTCCTGATTTAATCCTGATTCTTGTGGTATATCCGTTTTTCCGAATACGTTTTCGCCTGATGCTGTTTTTTTGGATGCAGCTGGTTTATCCCTTCTATGTTGTTTTCTTCGGCCTGACAGCCAACTTTTTGCCGGCATATTGGAAAGGAAGAAAAATATAAACGCGGCTGAGCCGTTTTTACAATTAACTTTGGGGTATGCCGCAAACCACGCTCCGATACAAATACGAAATTAAAGAACTCGAGCTCAACTCGCTGCTGGAAGTTACCCAGGCCATTAACAATAATGTGCCTGAAGAATACCTCTATAAGATTTACAATTTCACCTTGCGGTCAAACCTGAAAATCAAAAAGCTGGCCCTGTTTGTTCTGGATGAAGCGTGGAACTGTAAGGTTAATTTCGGAACGCGGCAGGCGTTTCAGCAACAGGATCTTCCGGAATGTTTTCAGGATATCAAACATATTACTACGCTGCGTGATTTTGAGACAACTACTTTCAGTGAATTTGACATTGTCGTGCCCGTAGCGCATAAAGAAAAAACATTGGCCCTTGTTTTTTTGGGTGATCATGAGCATGACGGTAATTACAACGATGACAGCCTGAAGTTTATTCAGGCACTCAGCAACATTATCATCGTAGCCATCGAAAACAAAAAACTGGCCCGCAGGCAACTCGAGCAGGAAGCCTTCCGCAAGGAACTTGAAATTGCCAGCGATGTTCAGCAGTTTTTGTTTCCGGAAAAACTTCCAAATACGGATTTACTCAATGTCGAAGCCAGCTACCTGCCGCACGATTTGATTGGCGGGGATTACTACGACTACATCCCGCTGAATAAAAATCAGTTCATGCTTTGCGTAGCGGATGTGAGTGGCAAAGGCATCCCGGCTGCCCTGATGATGTCGAATTTTCAGGCATCCCTTCGCACGTTGCTCCGGCAAACACCCAACCTGCGCGATGTGGTGGAAGCCCTCAACTACCAGGTTATGGAAAATGCCAAAGGGGAGAAGTTTATCACCTTCTTTGCCTGCATTTACGACATCAGCCTGAAAACACTGGTCTACGTTAATGCCGGACATAATCCGCCAATACTTTGTGATCCCAGGAACGGAATTCAATTATTGGAAGAGGGCTGCACCGTGTTGGGTGCATTACCGATTTTGCCCTTTATCAATGAAGGTTTTATCACCAACCTGGATCATTTCCGATTGTTTTGTTATACCGATGGTTTAACAGAAACGCTCAATGAAGCCGGGGAGGAGTATGGCATGGAACGCTTGCTCGATTATTTTAAAGATCCCACTACCCGGATCAAGGACATGCGCACCATTCACAATGACATTATCGTTGCATTGGATGAATTTAAAGGCAGAAACGGCTACCGCGATGACATTACCATGTTGTCGTGCCGGGTGGGTTGATGGTGTATGAGAATCCATCGAACACCATTTTTTATCCCTTGGATTTTCCCGGAAATGGTTTGGCGCATGCCTGCCGGATCAAAGACATTGTACCTCACGTTTGATGATGGTCCCGTTTACGGCCCCACAGAATTTGTTCTGGAGACGTTGAGGGATTTTAAGGCAAAGGCCACTTTCTTTTGCATCGGAGATAATATTATTAAACATCCCAAGGTGTTTCAACAAATAATCGATGAAGGTCATGGTATTGGGAATCATACCTACAATCATCTTAACGGAAGCAACACCAGCTTGTCGGTATATTTACAGAATATTCAGGAATGTCAATTTATTATCGAGGGTAAGCGGAAAGATGGTAAATCGGGTAACATGTATCCGTTGTTCCGGCCCCCATACGGACGTATCAGTCGTGATCAAAGACAGGCATTGAGCGATTACCACATTATTATGTGGGACGAATTGAGATTGGATTTCGACAAAAATTTGTCATCAAAACAACTTTTGCAAAGCACCATCAGTGCGACACGTGATGGTTCCATTATTGTCTTCCATGACAGCCTTAAGGCTGAAAAGCATCTTCACACGGTACTGCCCAGGTTTATGGCGCATTTTGCTTCGTTGGGATATACCTTCCGGAGTATCACCGTATGAAACGAAAACGTGTTTTGGTTACCCCGCTGGATTGGGGACTGGGTCATGCCACTCGATGTATCCCAATCATTCGCCTGCTGCTGGAAGAGCACTGCGATGTGCTGATAGCCGGTGCCGGGGATTCTCTGAATTTGCTGAAAATTGAATTCCCTGAACTTTACTTTATTTCGTTACCAGCCTATCAGCCAAGATATCCCCGAAGGGGATCGATGATGGTTACTTTGCTTCGTCAAGCCATTCATTTCGTACGGGTTGTACGGCAAGAGCACCGGGTACTTGAAGGTATCGTAAGGGAAAATCAAATCGATTATGTGATTTCCGATAACCGGTATGGTTGTTATTCCAGAAAAGTTCCTTCTGTATTTATCACGCATCAACTTACGCTGCTGGCGCCTCCGCAGTGGGGATGGCTGGCTTTTCTTGCCAACCGGGTGACTGGCTTCTACAGAAATAAGTTTCAGCATACATGGGTGCCCGATTGGCCCGGCTCTTTGCTGACCGGAAAGATGTCGGTTGATGCATCCAAAGGAATCAAGTTCATCGGACCATTATCTCGCTTCAGGTATTTGCCCGGCTATAGCGATCAGCAGACCATTGATCTTCTGGTATTGTTGTCCGGTCCTGAACCGCAGCGTTCCATGCTGGAAGAACTTATCAGGAAACAGTTACCGCCAGACGGATTAGGCGTAGTAATGGTACGCGGAATACCCGGCAACAGCCAGCTTCGGAAAGAAAATGCCCTGGAGGTGTATGATCATTTGCCGCAACAGGCACTGGAAGGATTGTTGAGTCGAGCGAAATTGGTTCTATGTCGTTCGGGATACAGCACGATCATGGATCTTATGGCAATGCACAAGCAGGCGATATTTATTCCAACCCCAGGTCAGACCGAACAGGAATACTTTGCTGACCGACTGCTGCATGCAGGTGTGGCATGGTCGATGAATCAAAACACGTTTGATCTTAAAAAAGCCCTGGAGGAATCAAAAAAATATACAGGATTTCAGGAGGGAATTTCCGGGAGTGACCTGCTGCTGCGACATTTACGCAGCTTCTTGAGACAGGAGTAACCAATCTTTTTATTTTTGCTATGCCCGTAATGACCGATACACACGCACACATCTACCTGGAAGAATTCGACAATGACCGGTTGGATATGCTGGTTCGTTCATCGGAGGCCGGCATCAGCAAAATATGGATGCCCAATATTGACCACACCTCTATTGACCGTATGCTGGAGTTGGAGGAAAAGACTTCGGGTATGTGCGAAGCAATGATTGGCCTTCATCCTTGTTCCGTAAATAAAGATTTTCAGCGGGAGTTATATATAGCAGAAGACTGGCTGCAGAAACGTGCTTTCAGAGCGATTGGAGAAATGGGCACCGACCTGTATTGGGATAAAACGTGGTGGTCGGAACAAAAGGAGGCGTTTACAATCCAAATCGGTTGGGCAAAAAAATACAAGGTGCCGGTTGTCATTCATTGCCGGGAAACCCTTGAAGAAACGATTGTCATGGTAGAAAAACTGAAAGACGAAAATCTGAAGGGCGTATTTCATTGCTTTACAGGAACTGTTGAGCAAGCAAATCGCATAACTGCCATGGGATTTTACCTCGGAATCGGTGGCGTGGCAACGTTTAAGAATGGCGGCATGGACAAGGTTATTCCGGAGTTGGATGTACACCATATTGTATTGGAAACCGACAGTCCATACCTGGCCCCGGTACCGCACCGGGGCAAGCGGAATGAACCGGCTTACCTTGAACTCATCGCCCAACGGTTAGCCGCATTGAAAAATTTATCTTTGGCTGATCTTAAAACAATAACTTCCGAAAATGCAGCAAAGCTCTTCAATGATGAAAATCCGGCAGGTTCGAATTAATAATGCGGCTGGGGATCAGGCTGCCCGTGCGAAGGTGCTGATCATTTACACCGGTGGTACATTCGGGATGACGAGGGATTCACAGGGTGCTTTGATACCTTTTGATTTTGAATCGATCATGGAGCACCTTCCCACCATCCGAAACCTCGGGCTTTCCTTCTCCGTGGTTTCCTTTGAACAACCGATTGATTCATCAGATATCGGTCCGGAGCACTGGCAGTTGATCGTAAGGATCATTGATAATAATTACCAAGCGCACGATGGATTTGTGATACTCCACGGTACAGATACAATGGCCTATACGGCTTCGGCATTGAGTTTTATGCTGAACGGTCTGGCAAAACCAGTAATACTAACTGGGGCTCAGTTACCAATAATCGATCCGCGCTCCGATGCCCGCGAAAACCTGATTACAGCTTTGGAGATAGCGGCTGCCCGGGAAGCCGGCCTTCCCAAAGTACCCGAAGTGGCAATTTATTTTGATTATGAACTGTTGCGTGGTAACCGCTCACGGAAAGTTGAAAGTATGCAGTTCGATGCTTTTGATTCCGGCAATTATCCTCCACTGGCCAAAGCCGGGGTAAAGATCAATTACAATGAAGCTGTTATTCGAAGGATAAATGCTGCTGCACTTCAGCCGCTGATAAATTACGCTGATTCAGTAGCCGTTCTGAAACTTTTCCCTGGCATAAGTCCGTCAGCCGTTGAAGCTATGTTGCAAATGAAAGGTCTTCAGGCTTTAGTACTCGAAACCTACGGGTCGGGCAATGCACCAACCAGTTCATGGCTCATCGATCTGTTTCAAAAAGCAATTGAAAAGGGAATCCTCATTGTAAATATCTCCCAATGTGCTGGCGGCCGTGTTGTGCAGGGAAAGTACTCCACCAGTCAGGAGTTGAAACGAATCGGTGTGGTTGGTGGTGCTGATATGACCACCGAAGCGGCTGTTACCAAGCTGATGGTATTATTGGGTAATTACACGTTGGATGAATGC
>JALOMI010000090.1 GCA_025455465.1 Cyclobacteriaceae bacterium
ACGGGCACTATTTTCCGGTTGACACGAATAGGTTTTTGAATGTCCACCCACAGCTTTTCCACCGACTGGCGGATTTTAACCAGGTCAGCCGTGGACTCGTCCAGCTTCTGGGTAATTTTCTCCTTATTTTTTTCAAGGATATTTTCGATTGTTTTCTTCAGGTTGATGTTGATACCGGCCACCTTGATTTTAGGTTCTTCTATCCACTCGATGCTTCTCAGTTCTGATTTCGTAACCAAGTCCCAGGTTTTATCCAGGTACAAATCCGAAAACAGGGTGATGATGATTTTGGCATGGACGGGCTCTTTATTCTGAATTTTAATACCCATCACCTTACTGTGAACAAAGCCGTTAATCTCTACCGGCAGTTTGTACGTGATGCCGCGGTCTCCGTCATACGCAATCGTCAGCCGTTTAAATTTCGACACGGAAAGAAAAATCGTGTCATTACCCTGGCTGATGGGCAACTTAGCTTCAATAATCTTATTGGCCAGTTTTTCATTGGCCATATCCTCCAGGTCTTTGACCGGATAATGCACCGGAATATTCAGTACCGAAACGGGTACGTGCAGGGTAGAATCGAGCGAGGTACGGAGCGGAGCTTCCGGGGTAATCTTTTTACAGGCTGCCAGAATACAGAGCATCACCAGGCAGGTGAATAGCCTGACATGATTAATCATAAAATCCTTTTTATATAGAAAGATAACCAGGAAGCTTTGCACCCATCATGAAGCATGCATAAATAATTTTTTTTTGTAGCAGCACCCATACTGAAAATCATCCCTGCCAGCGGGATTACCCCTGCCCTGTCATTGTTTCCAATGCCAATGTTTTGCAACTTCATGCCCGGTAAATCACCACCATGCGCCTGTTCATTTTGCCACGCAGATCTTTTATACAGGTTGTGATTCTGGCCGCACTGATCATGCCCGGGATGACGGCTGCCCAGAAGCCCGTTAACCAGGACTCCCTCCAGGCAACGCTCACGTTTACTGAACTGCTGGTCAAAGCCGATGAGCTCAACAACCGCATCAAGGCACATCTTCAGCAGTTAGGCGACACATCGGAGCTGCACACGTTTAAGACTGCTGTGGCCAGCCTGGAAAAGGGTATTGCGGAAAGCAGGGAGGAGACTGATTTCTTTCTGAAAGCCTACTCCCGCGACTGGCTGATCAAAAACCTGCAGGTAAAATGGAACCGGGAAGAAACCGGCAGCCAGAAGTTGCTGGAATCGATCACCCGCGCTATTCAACTGGAAGAAAATGAACTGCGCACCAACCGCGAAACAAGATCCACCTGGACCACCACACGGAATGAAATCATCAACGACAACCTGAGTGAGTCGCTGCGTAAACCCATCAACGACCTGCTGACGATCCTCTGGGAAGAAGAGCGTATGCTGCAGCGGAAAATTCGCATCTACCTCGGGTTACAGCAAAAGGTAACTATCGCACGATCGACCGTCAGCCTGTACCAGGAAAGGCTGAAGCCCTACCTCAACCAGGATTTGAAAAGCCTGCTGAAACGCAACGAGACCGTACTCTGGAAAAGGGAATACTCCGTTGATTCCTTACACCTGGTCAGCCAACTGCACCGCACCTACCAGCTATCTTCAAACGATATTGGCGAATACCTGGTGGTCCATTCCGGCAAACTGGTGCTGACGTTGTTTCTTAGCATTTTTATCGCCTGGATTATCCTCTCCGCAAAACATGCTGTTGTGCCTCAACCAAACGAGGCAACGGCTGAGGCAGAAATAAGTCAACGCCTTCACCATACCGGTGTATACATATACACCTTCATCATTATTCTGCTGCTGATCATTCTCCCCAACCCGCCACCACTGCTCACCGAAGCGCTGCTCCTGCTCTTTACGTTTCCGCTGATTGTGCTGGTCATTATGAAAGCGAAGGGAACAATCCGCCTCATCACGGCCGGCTTCCTGGTGCTGTACTGGTCGTACAAGCTATCCAATTTCCTCATCATGGATAACCGGCTGACCACCTACGTTGACTTGTTTCATTCCGCAGCCGCAGCCGTAATCTTCTTCATTTTGTTTCAGCGCAAAGAGGAATTCCGGAACCAGTTTCCTGAACTCTACCAGTTGCTGAAGGGATCGCTGATCCCCGTCTTGCTGGTGCTTACCTGCCTGGCGGTGATCTTACAGGTCACCGGTTTTTCCTTACTGGCACGTGCCCTCACCAACGGGGCCATCAATTACGGCTACCTGGCACCGGTTATCCTGATCAGCGCAGTGATTGCCATTGACATCTTCCGGATCCTGGAGCGTACGGAGGTCCTGAAAAATTCCGTTCTCGCCCAAAAGTATTTTCACCTGATTTTCTCCGGCATCAAGCTGGCCACCATCTACTTCTTGCTTGTTACGCTGATCCGCGTGTATTCACTCGAGCCGGCTTTCCTCGGGTTGCTGCAGCAGATCTGGAACTTTGGCGGGCAGTTTGGCCAGTTCAACATCACGCTGGGCGGGGTGCTGGAATTTTTCCTGATCATTATTATTTCCCTGCTCGTATCCGGGATCATCCAGGTGCTGCTGGAAGGTGAAATTCTCTCCCGGATGAATCTGAAACGCGGAGTGGGGATGGCGATTGGAGTGATCGCACGGTATAGCATTGTCGTTCTCGGATTTTTACTGGCCGTTGCCTCCACCGGTTTCGATCTCACCAAGATCAGCATCCTGGCCGGTGCCATTGGCGTGGGTATCGGCTTTGGCCTACAAAACCTGGTTTCCAATTTCATGGCTGGCCTGATTTTGATTTTTGAACGCCCCTTTGTCGTTAACGATACCATCGAGTCGGAGCAGATTGAAGGAACCGTTCAGGAAATCGGCATCCGCGCCTCGAAGATTCTTACCTACGATGGTGCGGAAGTGATCATTCCGAATTCCAGCCTGATCAGCAACCGGGTGAGCAACTGGACACTCTCCTCCAGTTCACGAAGACAGATCATTGTCGTACGCACCGCGATGCACGCCAATCCGGATGACGTAGCCAAACTCCTGACGCAGATTGCTTCACACCAGGAAGCAGTGCTGGTAACTCCGGAACCTGTTGTTGTCTTTGAAGGACAAGTGGATCAAAGCCTTCAGTTCAGGCTTTACTACTGGCTAGTATCGGATATGCTTAAAACCCGGAGTGACATCAACCTGCAGATTTACCGTGAATTAAAAACCATGGGGGTTGAGTTGCCTGTCCAGGTTCATGCCATCGTGCCAGCAGAAAACAGCAAGGTTAACTACCAGTCCAAAATCAAAGAATAAGTTTTTCTTTCATGCAAATAAGACAACCATTGAAAAGGGCGCTGCCGTGTACGTCAGCGTGTTAATTACTGGTGCTTCCGACCAGGCCGTAATATCTTCGGGTGATTTAAGACTTGTATCAATCCACCGCTTCCAGTGTTGATTCGGATCCGGGCCAAGCTGAGGTAATTCGAAGGCGAGCGGCTCCTTCCAGGCACTGATCATAAAATGCATGGTGGTCGTTCCGCTCAATGATTTTACGGTAAAGGCAATGCTGTGTGAATCATGAGACCAGTCGGGTTCATTCAGCCGCACACCATGCGGGGTAACGAGTCGTTGATCCAGCAGTTCGCGCAGGCTCATGGCATACTCCGTTTTTGACGAATCGCGGTGCAACCTATGTTTGATGAGCAGTTGTACATACCGCAATAAACCCTGATTCCTTTCCACCTGGCTCCAGTCGAACCAACTGATGGCGTTATCCTGGCAATAGGCATTGTTATTGCCGAATTGTGTTCTGCGAACTTCATCGCCCATCAAGAGCATGGGCGCCCCGACTGACAGCAGCGTTATGCCCAGAAAATTTTTAATCTGCCGTTCGCGCCAGGATGCAATCTGCGGATCATCCGTTGGGCCCTCAATACCACCGTTCCAACTTAAATTGTCGTTGCAGCCATCGCGGTTATCTTCTCCGTTTACTTCGTTGTGTTTCTGATTGTACGACACGAGGTCATTCAGCGTAAAGCCATCGTGACAGGTAATGAAGTTGATGCTTTGTTCCGGCTCACGATCCTGGTGGGCATACAGGTCCGGACTTCCCACCATCCGCGACACAAATGTTTTGACCATTCCGTTGTCGCCTTTCATGAAGCTGCGCACATTATCCCTGAATTTTCCGTTCCATTCCTTCCAGCTGTCACCAATGAAGGTGCCTACCTGGTACAGGCCTGCGGCATCCCAGGCTTCAGCAATCAGTTTGGTTCCCGCCAGCACCGGATCGGACTCGATGTCCCAGAGGATAGGCGGGTTCTCAATCGGCCTGCCTTGTTCATCGCGGGACAGAATAGACGCCAGGTCAAACCGGAACCCGTCTATATGCATTTCCTTCACCCAGAAATGCAGGCTGTCGATAATCATTCTGCGCACTATCGGCTGATTGGCGTTCAGTGTATTGCCGCAGCCGGAAAAGTTGGCGTAATGTTTTTTGTTTTCTTCAAGGATGTAATAAACACTGTTGTCGATTCCTTTTAATGAATAGGTCGGACCACCATGTCCTCCTTCTGCGGTATGGTTATACACCACATCAAGAATCACCTCGATGCCGGCCCGGTGCAGCGCTTTGACCATATCACGGAATTCATCCAACGCTTTGCAGGGATCATCTGATTGACTGTAACCCTGATGCACGGCAAAAAAAGATATTGGATTGTAGCCCCAGTAGTTGCTGAGCACATTGTGTTCGAAATGCCTTTCAAACTGAAACACCGGCAGCAATTCCACTGCGGTAATTCCCAGATCAACCAGGTAAGGAATTTTCTCAATAAGTCCGGCATACGTGCCGCGCTTGCCATCCTCCACACCTGAGTTCGGATGCTGCGTGAAGCCCGCCACGTGCATCTCATAGATAACAGTCTGCGAGAAAGGTTTCCGGGGATGCAGGTCATGCTGCCAGTCGTACGCCCGCAGGTCGCACACCACACTTTTCATCGGTGCGGAAGGATTTTCCCGGGGGGCAGCCACGGCCTTCGCATACGGATCGAGCAGCACCAGGTTCGGATTGAACGCATGCCCTTTGCCGGGGTCATTCGGACCATGAATCCGGTAACCATACAGCTGTCCGGCCCTGATGCCGGGCACAAAAACATGCCAGTAAAAATAAGTTTTGTTAACCGCTGGATTGAGTACAATGACGTTGGAGGAGGTATTCTCTTCGATATGATTAAACAAGACTAATTCAACCTGCTCCGCATTTCGTGAATACAGGCTAAAATTCACTCCGTCCGGCAACAGTGTCGGCCCGATCGGATAACTCATTCCCGGCAATAGTTTGCCCATAACCTGCTTCGATGTACATGAGCAAGGTACCGGTAACCTGTTTGTTTGTATATGATGAATATCATTTACAGCAGAAAAATACCCATCTATATTCGATGGTAATTACTGATAAATAACATGGCCATGACTAACTTTGAAGAATCCCTGAAAAAATACCTCGACCTTTTTGCCAACCAGGAAACCTATTTTCTTAACGACAAAAGAAACCTCGACCTGTTTGCCGCTCATCCTTTCAACAAGGAAGAAGATGATGTTAGGATGAAAGTCAGCGCCATTAACGATGAAGAATTCCGGTTGCATGTCAGCCCGGATGAAATGATTCGCCATATTGTGCGGCTCAATATTGACGACCGCCTGAAAAAAGGTGACCTCACCGTGGTGGAAGACATTGCACACCTCAACAATGATCCGAAATTAAATCTGCTGCACTTCGCATCGGCTTACTGCAATTTCCACCAGCCGTTTTTATTTCCCGTCTACAGCGAACAGCATTTTGATTTCTACCGCAACTACATCCAGCGGTTTAACCTGAATCTTGATGCCCATAAGCTGAACACGTATCCTGTATTTTGTGCTGCCTTAAACGACCTTGTTGAACGACTGGGCGTAAAAGGTAAAATGAACTACTTGCAGATCCGGAAATTCGGCTGGCTCTATGCTGAAAAAGTTGTTGCTGAATCCAGGACCTGACCGTGTTGCTTAGTCGTACACTCAACGTACAAAGCTGAGCATGACAACTATATGATTCAAAAAAGAAGCAAATGATGAGAAGATATTGCTTGGAATAAAGAGCATTTAAAAATCATGTAACCCCAACATCACCCTGAAATCAGAACGAAACTGATAACGTAAGAATCACAAACGGATCATCAAAAGCGAGGTTGTAGAGGTAGCCGGTAAATTCCCAGTTTTTAAATCCGCTGCCTACTAATAATCCCCGCTGAATATCCAGATCAGTTTTATACAGGCGCGTACGTTGCCCGCTCAAACCAAACCAGAGCCAATCCTTCAGTGCCCACGTGAAATCCGTCCACGCATAGAAGAAGTTGTTCTCGGTGGTCTGGGAATCAATCAGGTATTCCAACTCACTGTATAGTTCCACTTGTTTATACGCAAAGGTGAGTTCCAAACCCGGTGCTATACCCTGGGTAAGACCGACAACACCGCCAATCATGGGGGTAACAACATATTCAATTTCATTGCCGCCCATTATATTGTAGCCAACCCACCCTGAAAATGTTTCCAGGTCTTCGTAGTTATAGCGTGCTTCCAAATGAAGCCTGTTTTTATCCGCTCTGAAAACCGGCAATAAGATGTAGTCATCCGGGAAGATGTAGTTATTGGCATCGGCACTGAAGTTCCATTTCTTCTCCGTGCGGGATGCTTCCTGCGCCAGCACTGTGGTCATCATAACGGCCATGAGAAAACCGGCCACCAAAACATTCTTCATACCTAACGAACAAGTAATAAATTGAAAGATCAACAACGATTACCCGCCAAGCGCCATCGTAAGCATAACCAGTAAAACGCCAATCATCGTATAGATCAGTGCCGTAAGTAAACGCCTGAATCCGGCATACCCCGCCAATAAAAACCCGCCAATAAACAGCATCAGCAAGGCGACTCCATTCGATACACGTATCGCCAACGTCAGTTCATCCATAAACGCAAAGGGCAACGCTACCGGAAACGTACACAGAAACACCAGTAAGAAAATCTGAACCCCTGCCCACAAGTCTGTTCCGTTTATCAGATTAGCCTTAGATGGTTCGGGCAATTGCCTGATCCTGCTACTCAAGTTTTGTAATTCTTCCGGTTTCATTAAGCCTGCAATACCGGGTTGAATTTCACTCTTCAAAATTTCACCGGCTTCTTCCGGATTCGTTGACTGGTGAATCTTCCGGATCACGGTAATAGCATGACCACGGTCTACCGCTACATTCATCAGGTACATAATGGCATCTACCAGACCCCAGGCTACGTTGCAGCCAAGCGCTGCCCACAACAATTCGCGCACATCCTCACGGGCATCGGTTCCCACGCTGATGGCCCCGGTGAACGTCAGCACCATGATTAATCCGAACAGCACTTCGGCTATCCGGTCAACCGGACTCAGCACGGCTGACTCTTTCGCATACTTATTCCAGAAATCTTCTTCCTTCATGGCGCAGGAATAAAGTAGAGCATCATGCCCATGATCACATACACCATAATCATTTGCACCCCCTTGTACCAGTTGGATCGGCCATCACCGGCAATTATTGTAGTGAGAATAACGGCCAAAAACATGGCCACAATCAACGGACGCGGAAAGGCCAGGTTCATCTGGTGCGGACCGATGAATGTACTGAAGATAACTAACACCGGAGCTACGAATAAGGCAATCTGGATGGAGCTGCCAACAGCAATACCCAGGCTCAGATCCATTTTATTTTTGGAAGCCATCGTAATAGCCGAAATGCTTTCCGCGGCACCGCCCACAATCGCCAGGAAAATCATTCCGATAAATACCGTTGACATACCCATCACCTTACCTGTTTCTTCGGCTGCACCAACCAGCACTTCACTCATGTAAGCCGCCAGGACAGAAGCGATCACCAACGTAATCAACGCGCGGGGCAGTGACCATCGGTCTTCATGTTCTTCCTCTCCTCCACCGCTTTCGCTTTGGAAGAAATCCGGATGTGTTTTGATCATGAAGAACAGGTATAGCACATAACCGATCAGCAGCACTGCGGCCAGGTAAAGGTTCAGGGTATTTTCGCTATCAACGACCGGTTGGCCGGAAGTAAGCAAATGAAAACCACTGGGAATCGTCAGACTGATAACAGCAATCATCATCATCGAACTGTACACCCTCACACTGGTGGCGTTGTAGTCCTGATTGTGGTAACGAAGTCCGCCAACCAGAAAAGAAAGACCGGTTGCAAGCAGCAGGTTGGCGAGAATGGCACCCACCAACGATGCCAAAACCATGGTGTGCAGTCCTGCCTTTAACGCGACAAGCGCAATGATCAACTCAGGCAAGTTGCCAAACGTAGCATTCAGCAGTCCGCCAACGGCATCACCCGTGTAGGTAGCCAGGTGTTCAGTAGAACTCCCGATTAACCTGGCAATAGGAATGATGGAAAGTGCTGCGGAAAAGAAAATCAACGGAGCCGAAACTTCGTTGTGTTCAAGCACCAGACTGATCGGAATAAAAATAAACAGCCAGTGAATGCCGGGAGTCAGAATTTTTTTGAGCATATCATTCAGGCGATTGGTTTGAAAGCACTGACAACTACTTCTCCTCCCTTAATGACCAGATGTGAGCTTTGCGGCACTTCCTTCCATAGGTGCTGAAAATCACCGATCGGTTCTGACACCAGGCAGCGCGCATAGGATTGAAGTTTGCCTTTAATGGATGGATTTACTTTTTCAAGTTCAACCACATCCGGACTATAATATAAGCTCGGTCCATCCCCGTCACTTCCGTAACGAAACCCCCACAGGGTCTTGCCATCTGAAATACCCAGCGTCATCCACACGGCTTCATTGACACCATGCTTACGGGCTACATCTTCCACAAAACCAACCATACGCGCAATAGCTGTGAGCGGATCTTGCTGAAGACCAAACGTCAGCGCCAGGTGAAACATTAACTCAGAATCAGTTGACCCGAGAATGTTTTCAAAGTACTCATCCCCTACGGCCATCAGTAAATCCTTGCGGAACTTCTGGAGTTGATCGATTTCACCGTTGTGAACAAACAACCAGTTCCTATAGCGGTACGGGTGGCAATTGGTTTCCTGAATGGTGGCCAGCGATGTGGCCCGCACATGCGCCATAAACAGCGGGGACTCAATGTTGTTGGCCAGATCGCGCAGGTTAAAATCATTCCAGGCCGGTCGGATACTGTGAAAGAGACCGGGTTCAGGGTTAATGCCATACCACCCCATACCAAAGCCATCCCCATTGGTGGGGGTTAATTCCGAGCGTGAGCTCAGGCTTTGATCAATCAGATTCTGTTTGGGTTCGAACAATAATTCCTTCAGGCGAACGGGCCCTCCGGAATAGGCTAGCCAGCGGCACATAATAGGAGGGATTAAAATCAAACGAATGTGTCAATAAACTTCTTCCTGAACAATGACATAAATCATCCTGCGCATAACAAGTAGTGCTTTGGCTTTCAGGTACATTTCGCAAAACACCTCACCGATGAAAGCGCAAGACATCCACCAGCTGGATACCGATCTGGTTAAAGCTTCCAAAAAAATAAAAGTACTGAATGCGCTTACGTGGCCTGTTGAAGCCGAACAACGCTTTCTGGATTCCTGGCATAAAGGCAATCCGAAGTTGCCGGAAGTAAAACTGGCTGTACCCGATGTGAAGGTGAATGTGGACATGCTGGATTCCATCGCTTCACGGTGTGATCATCAGGATCCGGTCGGGAAGTTTCTTGCCGAGACTGCGTACAGCTATGCCGATGCCGGGCGTATGCTGATGCACATCGGCACACCGGAGTTTACGCGTTTCTCCACACGAATTTACGGCAGACCCGATACTGTCTATAAACTTCAGGGGATGACCGCGGTAGACGGTGCGCGGTTTTTCCTGGAAGTTACTGACAACCTGCTGGGTCACGAATCTATTCAGCGTACCGATTTTGATATTCCCGCAAAGGATTTTGCCGAATGGTTAAAAGCAGAAGTGGATGAATTTTTTGATCATGACGCAGTAGAAGTCATGATTGACCAAAGCATGTCTTCGAAAGCGCTGGCCGGTGCAACCCGTATCCGCATCCGGGGCAGTGCTGTTTTTTCACAGCTCGATAAGGATCAGCTGCTGTATCATGAAGCCTTTGTTCATACTGCCACCCAACTGAACGGAAGAAAACAATCCAATCTGCAATCATTGGGGCTAGGTGCACCACGCACCACCCGTACCCAGGAAGGTATTGCTGTCATGGCTGAACTGATCACCAATGCCATGGACTTGAACCGCCTGCGCAGAATTGCCTTACGGGTGCTTGCAGTGAAGATGGCCCTGGATGGTGCGGATTTTATTGACCTGTTTAAATTCTTCCTTGATGCGGGTCAATCGGATATTGAATCGTTCCGTTCTGCACAACGAATATTCCGGGGTGGTGATGTGAAGAATAAAGTAGTGTTCACTAAAGATGCTGTTTACCTGCAGGGCTTGTTTGAAGTACACACCTTCCTCCGGCTGGCAATCCGCGATAACAAACCCAACCTGGTGCGAAATCTTTTTGCCGGCCGCCTGACCATGGGTGATGCCATTCGGTTACAACAGCAGTTTGAGAACGGCTGGCTTAAACCCCCAGCCTATATGCCCATGTGGGCATCCGATCTCAGAAGACTTTCAGCCTTACTGGCTTATTCGGCATTTGTTGCCAACATCAAACTGGAGAAAGTTACGCTCAATCGCTTTATCGAATATGAAGACGAAATCAAAACACAATAAGCCAACAAAAAAGGCTGCTCGGGTTGGCAGCCTTTTCTATGTATGTTGAATAATTCAGGCATAAAAACTTGATTGATTCTTATGCCCGATCATAGTCAAGTATGTTAAAGACTGTCTGCCTGGGTAATCATCAAAAAACTAATTCAAATTGATAATACGCTTATACATAATACCTTTGAAGCAAAACATTTAGTATGGATGACTTACATGTGCTCTATGAAAAAAATTAATAAAGGTTTGACAATGGCATGAGTGAATCCATCACGCTCAGTGACGGAGAAATCATTCGGCTCTTTTTCTTCCGGTCAATTGCGGAAAAGCCTAAGTCTAATAAAAAGG
>JALOMI010000308.1 GCA_025455465.1 Cyclobacteriaceae bacterium
TAATGCAACCGCACACTAAAATATACATGAAGCATTTCGATTACGGGGAAACAGATTTTATTCCTTGTGAGTCTTGTGGCCGTCCGGCAGTAGATATCCACCATATACACGGGCGGGGCGAGGGCAAGGATGTCATTGAAAACCTTATCGCTTTATGTAGGAAGTGCCATGATATGTGCCATGCTGAAAAGTTAAGAATAAGGTATTATACAAAATTAAGCGAATTTTCGAGCCTTCAAAAAACATCACAGCAACGATATCCATTTTGCTCAGAAACTCCAGGTGATACCACCCATAGCCTGAAAGCCACGAACCGGATAATTCAGTAAAACCTGATAGGTATTGGATGTAATGTTATTTAAATCAATAAAGGCAGACACGCGCTTTGAAAAAAGGTACTCCACACGAAGGTTAAGATCAAAAGCCGGATCAAGCCGAACCGCCTGCAAAGTAAGTGGGTCACGGGCCTTGATTCCGCCCAATGCAATAATCTCTCCGCTGACTACAATTTTATCCTGAAGGTTATACGATCCCGACAGGTTAAACTTGTATGCCGGCCGGTGCCAAGCCTCTGGTTCACTGTCTGTACCGTATGTAAAATAATCACCCCGGATGGAAAGTTTCGTGCGCGTAGAATAGGTCATCGCAACAGCTGCAAAAAAATTAGTGCGCTTGGTGGAGCCTTCATCATACACCGTTGTGAACCGGGAAACATCAGCTGTTTCATTAACATAGAAATACAGGTTTTTTAAAGCCGCGAATGAAAATCCGGCTGACAAATAAATATTACTGTTTGCCCGGGCATTGATGGCCGCCTGTAAATCATAAAGTCTGTTGGTATGATAGATCGGAAAACCCTGACCAAGCCAGAGGTTTTCACGCACCAGTGACTGTAATGAGACCTGGTCTATTCCTCCGGTTAATGTACCCACCACATCCATCGAAGGACTGAGGGGATATACGACACTGACATCGGGATAAAAATGGAGGTCGCGGCTGTCTAAAGTATCATTCTCCATGGCCAGCACAGCACCAATTCTTAACTTCAGATTATCTGCCGTGCGCATGGAGTAATAGGGATTCACCTGAAACAAACTTCTCGACTTTTTTGCTACCAGAGAGTCTTGCCGGTTGATGATCACATAATTGGCTTTGATAACAAGGTTGTTCTCATCACTGATTTTGTAAGCACCTTTAAAATCCAGTCCAATGGTACTCTCAGACGCATCATACCGATCAGTCAAATAACTGTAACGTCCACCCAACTCATAGGAAAAATCAGTGTTCTTTGAATTCGCTATTGACAATCCCGCAGTGAAAAGATTGTACGATTGCCGGATGGTATCACGATCAACCTCCTTCCCTGCCGGGTAGCCGTAGAAATGCGTCATGCGGTTATCATAACCGGCATCGGCCTGAAACGTTACATCTTTGCCAAAAGACTGTGCAAATAATGACAGTCCGGAATTTCCGTTCCCGGAGTTCTTTCCATCCACGGGGCCTTTGCCCGAACTGCTGTGATATGCATGTGCCCCCAATAATTTATTCTTATCTTCTTTGGTATTGATAAATGCCTCCAAAAACGGTGAAGCATAATTACCGTAACCCGCGCTGAAAAAACCTCCGTTAACATCAGCGTTCTCTTCCTGTTTCAATCGCAGCGGCCGTATAGCCGGACTTACTTCCGGAGTGCGAAATGTCAGTGGCCTGAAAGAATAGGTAATTTCCGGCTTGATGGGTTCGGCCGGCCGTGGAGGTATTTTATCGTACAACCGGTTTGCCTGCGGCAAGGTGATCTGACGTTCCTTGACAATCTCGATCTCTACGGGTTTAAGTTCACCACCTTCTTCCTGCTGTGCATAAGCCATTGGTAAGCAGCAAGCGAAAACCACACTGGCTGCAAAAAATTTTACGAATGCTATTCTCATGGAACGGGTTATCATCGGTTATTATCGAGGGTATCAGCCTGAGCCTGTTTTTCTTTCATCATCTTTTCAGTCGCTTCAATGTTGAGCAATTTTTCCCGCGCAGCATCTTTTATATGCTGTAGCGGAAACTTATCGATCAACGACTGCAGGGTTGCCTTTGCTTGGAAATTGTTATTCATCGCCACAAAGTTGTCGGCCAGCAAGAGAAAGGAACGGCCTACCCACTCTTCATACGCACTGAAGTCGGTATCAATACCCACCAGCGTCTTGTAGCACATTTCATACTGCTTGGTCAGGAAGAATATCTCACCCAGTCGATAGCGGGCTTCGGCACCAAATTCATCCCGTGCTGTATTGAGTATATTAAGGAATTCGTCCTTGGCTGCTTCATAATTGCCGCGAGCCATAGCAGCTTTACCCAAAAACAGGGTGGCTTTGTTATGCGCACCGGCATTAATGTTACCGCGTTCGAGAATGATATTGGCATAGGTTGTAACCGAGTCGTACTGTGCCAGCAGGAAAAATGACTCCATCATACCCGACCAGGCATTGAATTGTTCCCTTTTGTTGGCTGCCAGCCGCTCCAGTCTGCGATACGCTGAAATAGCTTGATCATACTGTCCGCGTCTGTATTCAATTTCAGCAATCCGGGCCACTACCCTGTTTACCATCGTGAATGAAGGATCATTACTTAACTGCCGGTAAATCGGCAGCGCTTTATCGAAATCGCGAATCCTGTAAAAAGACTCGGCCAGGTAATAGTTGGCTTCTGTTAGACGGGAACTGTTTGGATAAACACCAATGAAATTGGTTAACGCAGTGATGGAACGATTGTATTGCTGATCGAAGTAGAGGTTTTTCGCAGTTTCAAATTCCACCACTTCCAGATTTTTGTTTTCGGGATTAGCCTGGCGGAAAGCCGTGAGGTATTTTTCAAAATCACCGCCCCGGCCAGCTAGGCCGAGTGCCTCCTGCAAGGGAAGCAATACCTGTTGTGCTAACGGATGTGTCGGGAATTGATTGATAATGGTGGCGTAATCATTTGCAGTACGCTCATAATCCTTCAGGTTGAAGTAGGATGCAGCCCTGCGCATATAGGCATACGGAAGAAACCGTGACCCTGCCCCTTCCTTAATCAACTGGGAAAGTCCGGATACAGCGGCATCATAATTCCCCTGTTCGATTTCAAACTGAGCCCGTTGAAACATTGCCTCATCACGGTATTGTGATTTTGGATAGTTGTTTATCAGGTTCGTAAACTGCGTTCGTGACTGATTATATTGGCGCAAAATGCCATTGATCACCCCGGTCTGGAAAAGAATGTAGTCATCATCCGGTGTATTGAAGTTGCGCGCCCGGTTGTAATTATCCAACGCGTCATTGTAATTCTTACGAACGTAGAAGCAATCAGCCAGGCGAATCATGCCATCAGCATACGTTGGCTGACTTTTCGGAGCTTTATTAATGAAGTCTTTGAAATTAAACTGGGCCTGCTCATACTGCTGCAAATTGAAATGAGCATAACCCAGTGCATAACGTGTTTTAGCCACTAACCCGGGTTCTGCCTCGCTGGATAGGGAGATTACCTTCTGATACCGTACAATCGCATCCTCATATTTGCGGTCAAGGGATAATGCTTCTCCGCACCAGTAGCTGGCAAGTGCCACATAATTGGCTGAAACCGGGTATTGAAGCGACTTCTCAAAAAATGTA
>JALOMI010000091.1 GCA_025455465.1 Cyclobacteriaceae bacterium
TATACCCCTCCGGTATAACCCCTAATAATTTTGACCCCCCTTTAGAACACTACCCGAACCACAATCACTCTCCTCCGCGCAAAAGGGAGTGCAAAGGTAATGGAATACATGACATTTCACAAAATCATTAAAAATTTTTCTTCCTTATCCGTGCAGGTAATTAACACTATCTGACCCCTATTCAGTTCAACGGACTGCAATTGTGAACTTGCGAAACTGACTATCAGCAAATTACGATTAAATGTTGTTGACGGAGTTCTTTACTTGCTTATACAAGGGGACCGTGGAACATGGCTCACCAAACATTAAACTGGAAACCAAGGGCTGCAAATAACGAACTGCCTCCACATATGCCGTGATCGGAACCTGCACTTTGCTGCAACCCTTTACCACAACTTTTTTACCGGTAAATTCGCTCCAGTCAACAGCTGCAAGGGCTTCTTCATAAAGTTTCTCTTCTAATTTTTCAATTGTACCAAAGCAGAAATTCCGTGCATACGGACGAATTGAAATAGCGATCAGCATGTAGGCCCAGGTTGGAACGACAGCATCCGCAGTACAGGTAATTGCCACGTATTTATTCTGATACTGACTCCAATCATTACTCCGGACAAAATTTCTGAACTCCTGCTCACGCAAAATAAGGTCTTGAAAAAGCTGCTCCTTTATATCAATGAGGCAACGTTCTCCCGGCAGGTGGTAATCTTCCAGATTAAATGTAACCAACGGACTATTCGCAACCCGGTTAATAATTTCTTTATCCTCTGTCATAAATCGCTAACGTGTACTCCAAGAAACAATGAAAACTAAACAGAAGTTTTTGCCTGAAACTGTTTCAGGTAGAAGGGTTCAAACAGCACCAGATCTTCTGCCTGATTATTTACCAGTTTATCATAAGCCAGCGGCCCCATATCAGCGGCACGCGGATAAACACCATTGATAAATGCTGCATTCGAATGATGGATTACTGCTTTACACTTATCGACCCCATCCCCAAAAAACCACACCTTGTAGTTTTCCAATTGATCAGCAAAAGAATGCTCATCAATAACTTTGGCCTCCACCGTCATTACCTCAAACAGATTCCTGTCGAAAACAGAACAATAGACTTCCATTCTCCGCGCATCAATCATCGGGCAGAGTAAAGCGCCTGGCGGGGCAAACTCCCTTATCTGAGCTACCATCAACTTCAGGGTATCAATTGCTATGAGGGGTTTGCTATTTGCGTAACACAAGCCCTTCGCTGTTGATACGCCAATGCGAAGACCTGTGTACGAACCCGGACCTGCTGAAACCGCTACTGCATCCAGTGCAGCTACGTCAACTCCTGCGATCCTCAAAACCTGATTGATCATCGGTGCCAGTTGCGCGGCATGTGACTGACCGATATGCAATTCCATTGTTGCCAGCAACTCCTGATGCTGATGCACGGCAACAGATCCGGCTTTTGCCGATGTTTCAATACTTAAGATCAATGCCATTACTGCGGAGTAAGTATTTTCCGGTAGGCTGACGGTTCGTTCAGCAACTTTACCGCTGCGTCAAGTTCCTGGTCATTGGCCAGGGAAGACTCAACCTGACCTTCATTGAGTGCATAATGAAAGGCTATTTGCCTGGAAAGAATTTCACGAATCTCCGGCTTGAAGCGAATGAAATCACCTGCTTTATTTTCTTCAATCTTAGCTGACAGCTTCTTCAGATCTGTTTCAATCTGATTGTAAAAGAGTTCTGTCTTTCCTGCCTCAATCAGCTGATTCACCTCCAGTTCCAGTGGTGTGGTGTATGTAAATTTCTGATCCTTTACCCATTTCATGAACTTATCATAGTCGGCATCCTTGATCAGGAAGTTTTTGAAATTTGCCGGAGGTTGATTTTCGTTTGCATAGCGGGTTGCGTATTCAAATATGAGTCCTTCGTTAAAGAGTGCGGCTGTGATTGTGCCTACGTACTTTTGTTCAATTTTTATATCAGGATCTAATCCTCCACCGTCATACACCGTGCGACCGCTTTTTGTCTTGAATGCCGTTCTCAACGAGTCAGCTAAAGCCCCCACGGTACCATCCTGCTTGCGATGCGAATAATCCAGCCGCTGGATACAACGGCCGCTGGGAATGTAATACTTGGCTGTAGTGACTTTGAGTTGTGAGTTATAGGACAGTTGACGCGTTGTTTGCACCAGCCCCTTTCCAAAAGTCTTTGATCCGACCAAGATAGCTCGGTCGTAATCCTGTAATGCTCCGGCCACGATCTCAGATGCTGAAGCACTTCCTTCACTGATCAGAACGACTACAGGGATTTCTATGTCTAATGGTTGTCCTAACGTTTTATAGGATTTATTCCATTCCTCCATTTTTCCTTTGGTGCTTACCACCTCCATGCCCTTTGGCACAAACAGGTTAACGATGTTAACCGCCTCGTGCATCAGTCCGCCCGGGTTATCCCGCAAATCGAGAATGATTTTGCGGGCGCCATCTTTCTTTAAACGGGTTAATGCCTCGCCCACCTCCTTACCGGCATTGGTTGTGAATTCATCCAGTTTCAGATAACCGATATCATTGCCGACCATGCCTACATACGCCAAGCTATTTATCTTGATGCGCGACCGTTTGATTTTAAACTTAAGATTATTATTCTGTCCGTATCTGCGAACTTCTATTTCAACTTCAGTCTGCGGCTGCCCCTTCAGAATTGTGCTTACCTCAGCAGTAGTTTTGCTTTGCGTGTTTTGCCCATTCACTGAGATGATTTCATCGCCTACTTTGATGCCTGCCTTGTAAGCCGGGAAATCTCTGTAGGGATGTGTTACGACTACTTTATTATTCATTTGACTAATGAGTGCCCCGATACCCGCATATTGACCCGTTGTGGCAATCCGAAAGCCTTCCATTTCTTCCTCTGCGATGAAATCGGTGTAGGGATCAAGAGACTCCAACATGGCATCAATACCACTGCGCACCAATTTTTTAGGATCAACTTCATCTACGTAATAGGTATTGACTTCCTTAAAAAGGGTGGCGAAAATGTCCAGGTTCTTCGCGATTTCGAAATAATTCTCAGCAGGCCCGGTAAAAGCCCCCGCAACGAAGGCCACTACTGCCAAAATCGATACCCACTTAATTTTTCTGACCATAAGCCTCTAAACGCCTGAATGAACTGATAATCTTATCCTCGATCTGCTGATAATCCAACACCTCCCGGGCCGTATAAATATACACTATTTGGTATTTAGACATTCCCGCCAGCTGCTGCCGGTTTAGCCGGTAGGCTTCGCGGATACGCCTTTTGATCAGGTTTCGGTCAACAGCTTTTTTAAACGACCGCTTCGATACAGAAACCATGACCTGGTGGCACAACGCAGACTCAGGTAAGGGTAAGTAAAGTACCTTGAAGGGGTGTAAATAAAAAGAGGAACCCCGCTTAAAGAGTTCCTGAATGGCTATTTGTTTATGAATTCTTTCGGATTTGGGAAAGCTGTATGTGCCCATGGGATGTTGCTCATCCCCTCCGGGTTCGCTTCCGAAAGGGAGTTTACTGCTTCTTAAACGTGGTTTCGTCAGAAACCGTCAGTTTCTTTCTTCCTTTCTTTCTGCGGGAAGCCAATACCCTGCGACCGTTGGCCGAAGCCATTCTTTCGCGGAAACCATGCTTGTTTTTACGCTTTTTCCTGGAAG
The DNA here is from genome assembly GCA_025455465.1 of Cyclobacteriaceae bacterium. Classification (GTDB taxonomy): domain Bacteria; phylum Bacteroidota; class Bacteroidia; order Cytophagales; family Cyclobacteriaceae; genus UBA2336. Next base: position 3,672 of record JALOMI010000091.1, read on the forward strand.
GTTGGTATGTACGTTTCATGTTTTATTACGTTAGCCTCACCACAAATGAGGGCTGCAAAAATAAGGAACAATCAGGGATTTGCAACCCTGTGCCTCAAGAAAATGCGGAATTAGTACCCAACCAGGTCGGTCAGCACCTTTTTTACCTGATCGGGCTGAAGACGCGGTCCGAATTGCGATACTACCCTGGAAGAGGCCAGCGAGGCAATTTTACCAGCCTCTGCATAACTATGCCCATGTGTAATTCCATACAGGAAAGCACCGGCAAACATATCTCCGGCACCGTTCGTATCGATGGCGCGTACTTTATAGGGCTCTATTTCAATGAAGGTATCCCCATCGAAAATCAGTGCACCGTTAGCGCCAAGCGTTATGGCAAAGCGCTTGGCGGCAAACTTCATTTTTTCGCGGGCATCATGCAGGTTATCGGTGCCGGTGAAGATCATGGCTTCTTCTTCGTTGCAGAACAACAAATCCACACTAGCTCCAACAATTTCTTCCATCTGCGCAGCGAAATACTTCACCATGCTGGCATCTGAAAAAGTCAACGAGGTGTAAACCCGGTTTCGCTCAGCAATCTTCTTTGCCTCCTTCATGGCTTCAAAGCCTTTCGGACTGGCCACCAGGTAGCCTTCCAGGTAGATGTACGATGACTGGCGAATGGCTGCTTCATCAATATGTTCCGGAGACAGAAAGGAACTGACACCTAAAAACGTATTCATCGTTCGCTGGGCATCCGGGCTGGTCATCACCAGGCATTTACCGGTGTGTCCTTCAGGACAGGTTTCCCACGTGATGTTGGTATCCACTCCGTTACGCTTCAGATCCTCCAGAAAAAACTTTCCCAGTTCATCATGTGCCACCTGGCACGAGAAAAATGTTTTTCCACCAAACTGGTTGACGGCCACCACCGTATTGCCGGCAGAACCTCCGCCAGACATCCGGCTGCGTTTCATATCGATGGCCTTCATCAGGTGCAGCTGGCGGTGTTCATCCACCAGCGTCATTACGCCTTTTTCTATGCCGTTGACTTCAAAAAAATCGTGATCGACTTCGGTTACTATATCGACAATGGCATTGCCGATGCCATAGACATCATACTTACTCATACGAATCTGTTAACGTGTGCGAACTTCAGCAACGGTAATTGCGGTGCAATGATAGAATTATTTTCGGTTTGTTTTTTCCGCTGCGGAAGAACGCTTCAATCCTAAGCCGTTCGATAATGCCCGGTTCGGGTAATCGGTAATCAGGCCGTCAACACCCCAGTCCTTTAACCGCTTCATGTCTTCCACCTCATTAACCGTCCAGGGTATTACCCGCATCTTCGTTGATACCGGACTGTTATCGGCTCCCTTTACCTTTACACGCGGGCGGGTGTGTGTTAACGAATGTATGTAGGTAATGTGCTCTTTCGTCATTAATTTAAAATAGGGACTGTAGACAGACGGGTTAAACCCAAGTTCCTTCAGGTTGGCCTGCGGTGTTTTGTTATTCTGAATCAGGAAGGCCAGACGCACATGCGGATATTTTTCATGCCAGTATTGCAATACGCGCAAGTCGAAGGATTGAACAACCACCCGCTCCCAGGGAAGATACTGGTCCACCAGGTTGTACACCAAATCCGAAAAGATTCCGGGTTCCGGATGAAATTTATTGTCGCCTTCAGGCTGGCTCTTGATTTCAATATTGTAATCAACCTCGTACTGCGTAAAGCTCTTGATGTAATTCTCAACAGCCACAATGACGTCTTGCAGCAACGGTTTGGCTGCCGGCATTCCCTGCTGCTCCGGATAATTACTGTTGCCTTTGGAGCCACAGTCATACTGCCTGATCTGCTCATAGGTTAACGCAAACAGATTCAGCGATTGCTCTTCGCTTCGATCGATAGTGCTGCCATCAGGTTTGAGGCAAATCAATGACGAAAACCAGGGCTCATGCGAAACCACCACCTGTTTATCTGCCGAGATCACCACATCCATTTCCAGCGTTGTCACTCCGTTTTCCAGCGCAGCGATAAACGAAGGAATTGTATTTTCCGGTTTGATTCCGCGGGCACCGCGGTGACCCTGAAGGTCAAATCGTGGAATATATTGAGCCTGCATGAATGTTACGTTACCCAACATCAGTATGAAAATGAAAATGCTCCTCATGCATCAAAGATACCCGCATCAGCAAAAGCCAGCAAGAAAAGGATGTTTTCTGTATGTTGCCTTACTGGCGGATGATCTGCATCATGGGTCCTCTGCCCCTGCCTGGCATTCCTCCCATCGGATTAAGGTGTTTGTTCAGGGCATAGGTGAAACTGACCATAAAATACCGGCCCAGTGAATTGAAAGTCTGACGCTCAAAGTAATTGGATGTTGCATTTTGCGTTATCCCCAGGTTCTGGTCAAGCAGGTTATTGACGGCCAGTTTCAATTCTCCCTTTTTATTCTTCAACAGGAAGCGGGATACGGAAAGGTTCAGCAACGGAATGGTCTGCCGGAAATTGGTTGATTCGCTCGCATAGACCAGGTAATCGAACATGGAATGGAAGGTGTAATGCTTCAGGAAATACAAGTTGGCTTCCGCGTTGTAGGTCTGGTTAAAAAACAGCTGATCGTCCTGATCGAATTCATAGGCGGTTTTCTGGTGAGACCACTGCGGTGAAATGCTGAGGTCCAGAATTTCCTTGTAGCGGAAATTATAGCGTATGTTTCCGCCCATTATCATCTGGCTGATGTGATTCTCCTGTTCATTCAGGATGCTGATGTATTGCTGATTGGTGGCATTGATGCCTACACTGAACCGGCTCTTGATTTTATTCACCGGAAAGCTGAGTGAGGCGTTGCCCATGGCGCGGAAGTTATTATCCACGTTCACCGGTGTTGACGTCCGCACGCGCTGTTCATTCACAACCTGGGCCGTGGTGATGGCGTTGGTGGTATAGAATACATCCCCAAACAGGAAGAAGCTGATGAACGACACCGGATCAAACGAGGAGAAATTCATCCGCCAGCTTTGCTGGAACGAAGGCTTCAGGCTGGGATTGCCCACATAGATGTTTAAAGGATCACTGTTGTCAATCACCGGCTGAAGCTGCTGGATGGTCGGCTCCTGCACGGAGGTTTCGTAATCAATGCGCAGGCGTCTGGTGCTGGTAAACTCATAGGAAAACCGGGCCACCGGCAGCATGTTCTGAAAGGTACGGTCAATCCGCGCACCCAGGGTTTCCAGGTTACCTCGCAGGTTGGTATTCTGAAAATTGGTTCCTACCGTCAACGAATACTTGTTATGATTCATCTTGAAGTTCAGTCCTGCGCGCTGGTACAGGTAATCGCTGCTGAATTTGTTGCTCAGGCGGTCGTTGAATTCAAGCCCCTCATTTAGCACATCGTAAACCTCTCGGTTAACATCATTCTGATTTTGCTGGAACGTGTAGTTCGCCTCAAGGTACTTCCGGTTCCCCAACGGTTCGGTATACGAGGCTGTGATACCGTAATTCAGGTTTTGATTGGTCTGTGTGTTGATCTGATTCACCAATTGCTCTTTTACTTCCGGAACCAGGAATGTATTGCGCTGCTGGAGGGAACCATCGCGGTCAGAATCGCTGAGGTTGAACGTGAGATTGGTTGAGAGTGTCCGCCCCTTTTTACTGAAACGGTGCCGGTACAATAATTCCGATGTAAACATGGCGCTGGATCCATCAGCCTCTGATCGGTTTTCGCTTTCGTTTTCAAGAACTCCCTCCGGGGTGAACGACTGACCGATACTTTGCTGCTGTGCTCGGGTGGTATTGTAGGTAAAGCCGTTTGTCCATTTGATTGAATTTGCCGAATCAATCTTATGATCAACAATCAGGTTAGCCCGGTGATTATTATTGGTATTGTTTTGGGTAGCCCGCTGATCAAAAATGTAGTTGCCGTCAGGCAGAAAATTTTCGCGATAAGTGTTCTGAATGATGGCGTGGTCGAGGTAATTGTAGAAATAGTTACCGCTGACCAGTGATTCATTTCGCTTGCCGTAGGAATTACTGAAGTTTACTCCACCGCCATAGCTTGTCATGATACCGTTATTTCGGTTGCCGGTGTTGATGGACGGGCCACCTGAAGAAGTTCCGGCATTGTTCATCTGAATGCGAAACCCTCCGCCAGCCATCATCTGCTGTGTGCCTCCGGTGAAGTTCATGTAATCGCCTATGGAAAAGCCCTGCTCATTGATGTTGTTGCCCATACCCAGAAACGACAACTGATTGCCTTTCGTAAACCGGTTGATGCTGGCCCGGGCATTGAACCGGTCATCCGTGCCGGCTCCGGCTGAAAGGGTACCGAAAGCGCCTCTGCGTCTCTCTTCCTTTAACTCCAGGTTAATGGTTTTCTCCCGCTGACCATCATCAATGCCGGTGAACTGCGACTGGTCAGACTGCCGGTCAAAAATCTGCACCTTATCGATTGCATCGGCCGGCAGGTTACGGGTAGCGAGTTTGGGATCGCGTCCGAAAAACTCCCGCCCATCCACCGTTACACGTTGCACGGTTTGTCCCTGTGCCCGGATGGTACCGTCATTATCCACTTCCACGCTGGGCAATTGCTTCAGCAAATCTTCAACAACAGCATTGGGCCGGGTTGGAAAGGAACCGGCATTGAATTCAATGGTGTCTTTCTTCACCACAACGGGTGCCCGCTCTGCCTGAACGGTAACACCTTCCAGTAACTTGCTTTCCGGTTGCATGGCCAGGCTGCCCAGGTCAACTACAGTCTCTTCGGGCTTCGCACTCACCCGGATCATCAGCGGTGCAAAGCCGATGTAGGTTACTTTAAACAGGTATTCTGCCCGGCTGACATTCTTCAGTTCGAACAGACCCTGGGCATTGCTGACGCCAAAGTTCACGAGCGATGAGTCTTTGACACTGAGCAGCAGCACGGTAGCCGAAGGAAGGGCAGCACCGGTTGAATCTGTCAGTTGCCCGCGGATGCTGATTTTTTGTGCAGAAGCTGAAAAGGCCGCACACAGTAATCCCAGGAACAATAATGTTCGTTGCATGCGTGATTGATTTAAAAGCAGCCTTTAATTTCTGATAATCACATTGCCGCCATTGGCGCGCATCCGTTCCATCTGCTCGGCAACGAGTTGCTGAAAATCAGCTCGGGTAATATTTGTGCCGCCTGAGGGTGTCTTCAATTCATTCTTTTTTAATGGTCGGTTCTCCACTTTGGTAGCCACTATAACGCGTTCTCCGTTGTTGATATCCACCGCGAGCACCGCTCCGGGCAACGTACCAAAACGATCGGGTCCCAGCATCGGGCGGATCTGGTCGGTGTACCATGCGGTAATTTCCTGGGTGCGTTTCTGTTGCTGCGGCCCCATCATAATCTGTGTTTCATCGGTATAAAAAGCCTGGCGGCATACGTAACCGAGTATGGTTTTGGTTTCTGTTCCGAATTTCCAGGGAGCCATTTTCAGCGTGTCTTCAATCTGGTATTTCTTACCCATAAATTCCTGGGAGACGATCCGGAGCTCGTTGCCGGTATTGATATACGTCTCACTCTGGGCAGCATTGAACCGCATGCGCATACCTCCGGCATTCATTTCTTCCGGCTCATCTTCAATGACCGGCTTGTAGATGGATTCACCGGCATTGAAAAAAAGCTGATCTTTTGTCGTACGAAATTCCGGTATCATGGCTTTCATCTCCTGGCGCTCCGGAGGAAGGTTGCGATGCAGGTTGATCTTTGTTTCATAGTGGATTACTCCTTCATTGATCTGCCCAAACACTACGTGTACAGCGGCAAGGCATACCAGGATGCCGAAGATTAACAGAATGCGTCTCATTGTTTCGGATAATTTCATGTTTAATTCCAATGTAAAAATACGGCAATCCCTAATTCACGTTCGTTAAACAACCTGAATAGAACGTTAATTAATGTTAATTCTGATCACCGTCACCTTAACGCTTCATTACTTTTGAATCATGAAGAAAGGGCAAAACCAGATTACTGTCGTGCTCATGGGCAGCAGCATCTTCTTGTTGCTGCTGCTTCAGCTGGTTTGGCTGAAGAACAGCTATGAACAGGAATTCGAAGCACTGAAAAAAGAGACCAATTCACTTTTTCGTTCCACGATCATTCAACTTCAGGATTCGATGATTACTGCGCGCATTCAGCCGGTGATCAGCGGAGACAGTGTTCATATGCGCATTCGAAAAGATAGCAACCGCATAGAAATTTTCAACACGCGCGTTATCCGGGATACTTTCCTGTTGCGGCAAGGTGAACGACCCGGCACAATGCCGCCCATTCGTTTCCGTGATTCTGTTACCCAGGTGCAGATTATGGTTAGCCCAGCCTACAAGAGCGACAGCATCCGCAGGGCGTTAAGGCCCATCATCACCGAGGTGCAGCGCAACCGACAACCCGGTCGATTTATATTCCAGATGGGAGATGATTCCCTCAGCATGGAAACCATTGAGAAAAAATATGCGGATACATTAGTTCAATCCGGAGTGTCATTAACCCCTGTTATTAAACGTGTCAAACCTCAGGCATGGTCTGAACCCAACGTAAATCAATACAGTACCGAACCGTTTTTCATGCTGCATACGGCAGCCTATGTGGCGCAATTCGGCAATGTAAAACCGTTTTTACTCAAACAAATCAGTCCGCAACTTATTTTTTCCCTGGTTCTCACGGCACTGACCATCACGGCATTTGTACTGATGTACCGCAGCATCCGTTCGCAGCAGAAACTCATGCAGCTGAAAAATGACCTGATCAGCAACATCACCCATGAATTGAAAACACCGGTGGCCACCGTCAGTGTTGCCCTCGAAGCGCTGCAAAGTTTCCAGGCGCTGAATGATCCGGAGCGCACCAAAGAATACCTGGCGATGGCGCAACATGAACTGAACCGCCTCAACATGATGACCGATAAAGTACTGAAGTCTGCGCTGTTCGAAAACAATGCGCTGGTACTGGATAAGGAACCGGTGGACCTGCAGCGTACCGTGCAGCAGGTTGCTGATTCCATGAAACTTGTTTTCGACAAGCACCAGGCAACGGTTTCCATCGAAACAACCGGTCATGATTTTCAGCTGCACGGCAGTTTAACCCACCTGACCAACGTGGTGTATAACCTGCTGGAAAATGCTCTGAAATACACGCAGCAATTGCCGGTGATCTCCATTTCACTGCACGACCAGGAAAAGTTTATCTCGCTGCGCATTCATGACAATGGCATCGGCATACCGGAAGAATACCAGAAGAAAATCTTCGATAAATTTTTCCGCGTTCCGTCCGGTGATGTGCACAATACCAGGGGCTACGGTCTGGGCTTAAGTTATGTGGCCAGCGTTATTCGCAGCCACGGTGGCACCATCCAGGTGCAAAGCGAACCGGGCAAAGGCAGT
>JALOMI010000092.1 GCA_025455465.1 Cyclobacteriaceae bacterium
GCTCAACCTCAACCGCGCACCCTTCGATGCCTTTGTACGGGAGGTCGAGGCGCAAGCTTCTGTGCGGTTCTATTACGATGCGCGCTGGACGGATACACTAACGGTAACCATTTCCGCTTCACGGTTGCCGTTGAACACGGTACTGAACCAGGTGTTCAGCAGCACCATCCTGCAATATGCCGTGCATGACCAGCAGGTCTTCCTCACAGCCGGACGCCCCATCCTTGCGGAGTTGCCCGGGAATTTCTTCCGCGAAGGCAGCGACCAGCCTTCTGCAGAGCAGGTTGACTATTCGGATTACCTGCGCAGGCAACAACAGCAACAGCAGGAAGAAGAAAAACTGTATGCGATCGGAACGCGCACCAACAACCTGCAGGGCACGGCAACGATCACCGGTATTATCCGCGACAACAAGACGGGTGAGCCCCTCATCGGTGCTTCCGTGCAGGTGGTGCAGACGCAGGCCGGTGCGGCCACCAACACGTTTGGTTCCTATTCCCTCACCCTGCCCAAAGGAAGGCACACGTTGCGCATCCAGAGCATCGGCATGAAGACTACCACACGGCAGGTGATGGTCTACGCCAACGGCAAGCTGGACATCGCGCTGGATGAAGATGTAACGCCCCTGAAAGAAGTTATTGTGGAAGCTGAACGCGATGCGCGCGTGATGGGTATGCAGATGGGTGTGGAGCGCCTCGACATCCGCACGATGAAGAACATCCCGCTGGCGCTGGGCGAAACCGACATCATCAAGGTGATGCTCACCCTGCCGGGCGTGCAGACGGTGGGCGAAGGCACCTCCGGCTTCAACGTGCGCGGTGGCGCCACCAACCAGAACCTGATCCTCTACAACGATGCCGTGGTGTACAACCCGGCCCACCTCTTCGGCTTCTTCTCCTCGTTCAATCCCGACATCCTGAAAAATGTGGAGCTCTTCAAGAGCGGCATCACGGCCGATTACGGTGGAAGGCTCTCTTCCGTGCTCGATGTCCGCACCCGCGAAGGGAACCTGAAGAAATTTTCCGGCAGCGGTGGGATCAGTCCGATAACAGGTCGTCTCTCCCTCGAAGGCCCCATCATCAAAGACAAGACTTCGTTTATCGTGGGCGGGCGCTCAACCTACTCCGACTGGCTGCTGAAGCAGCTCAACTCCGAGACGCTGAACAACAGCAGCGCCTCGTTCTACGACCTCAACGCGAACATCAGCCATACGCACAACGACAACAACAGTTTTTATTTGTCGGGGTACCTCAGCCAGGACCGCTTCAGCTTCAACAGAGACACGTTGTATTCGTACAGCGACCGCAATGCTTCGTTCAAATGGAAGCATGCGTTCTCCACCAAACTGACAGGGTTGTTCAGCGGCAGCTACAGCGACTACCGCTTCAATGTGAGCAGCAAGGCCAACCCGGTGGAAGCGGCTGAAATGGATTTCCGTATCCGGCAGTGGCAGGGCAAAGCCGACTTCACCTGGTTTCCGAAAGCCAGGCATACTGTTACCGGTGGAATGAGCGCTATCCGGTACAGTTTGTCCCCCGGCAACCTGAATCCGGTGGGGCCGGAGTCGAAGACCATACCCGAGACGATCCAGCAGGAGCAGGCATGGGAAACCGCCCTGTACATCGGTGAAGACTTTGAGATCACCCCGCGCCTCGGCCTCTATGCCGGCATGCGCTATTCGTTCTATCAGATGGTCGGTCCGAGGGATGTGTATCAGTATGTTCCCGGCCAGCCGCGTCAAGTTTCCACCATCACCGACACGATCAGTTATGCTGCCGGTGAACCGGTAGCGCGCTATCATGGCGCGGAGCCGCGACTGGCATTACGCTATACGCTGCCGCGCTATTCTTCGGTGAAGGTGAGCTTCAACCGCATGCGGCAATACATTCAGATGCTGTCGAACACGACCGTTATTGCTCCCACCGATATATGGAAATTGAGCGATACGTATATCCGTCCCCAGATCGGTGACCAGGTGTCGATCGGCTATTACAAGAACCTGCGGTCGAACACCATCGAGACATCGGTGGAAGCGTATTACAAAACCATCCGCGATGCCACCGACTTCAAGGACGGGGCCGAGTTGTTGCTCAACCCGCATATTGAAACCGATGTGCTGCTCGCCAACGGCAAAGCCTATGGCGTGGAGTTCTTCATCAAGAAAGCATCCGGCAAACTCAACGGGTGGATCAGCTACACCTGGTCGCGGTCGCTGCTGCAGATTGACGGCCCCACGCTGATCGAGACCGTCAACAATGGAAAATGGTATGCCAGTCCGTATGACAAGCCGCACGCGGTAAATGTGATCAGCAACTACAAATTAAACCGCAGGGTGAACTTCTCCCTCAACGTTACCTACAGCACGGGCCGGCCGATCACCATCCCCATCGCGAAATATGAACTCGGTGGCAGTGAACGCGTATTCTACTCCGACCGCAACTCCTTCCGCATACCGGACTATTTCCGTACTGATGCCAGCATCAATGTGGAAGGCAACCACAAGGTGAAGAAGCTGGCGCACAGCTCGTGGACGTTTGCGGTATACAACCTGACGGGAAGGAACAATCCTTATTCGGTTTACTTCACCAACGAAGGGGGACAGATCAAAGGGTATCAGCTGTCGATCTTTGCCTATCCGATACCCACCATCACTTATAATTTCAAGTTCTGATGCGCGCATGGATACGATACGGATGGATGATGCTGCTGGCGCTGAGCTGCACGGAGCCGTTTGACCCACCAGTCACTGATCAAGAGGTTAATATTTTGGTGATCGATGGTTTTCTGAATGCGACCGCACAAAGTATCACCGTTAAGCTGACGTATGCACGGCCGCTGGCCAGCACGGAACCGTACACGCCCGAGCAGCAGGCCCGTGTATTTCTTGAGCCGGACAACGGTGCTGGTGTTCAGCTGGTGCAGACACAACCCGGTGTTTACGCACTCGATCAACTTCAGACAAACATCAACAACACCTACCGCCTTCGCATCGCCCTGAACAACGGCAAAGAATACGCCTCCGACCCGGTGCGTGTTCTCCGCACACCCCCCATCGACAGCGTTACCTGGCGGGCTACCGATACCGGTGTGAACATCCTGGTGAACAGCCATGACGACACCAACCAGACGCGCTTCTATCAATGGAACTTCGTTGAAACGTGGCAGTACAACGCTCCGCAGTTTTCATCCTACATCTTCGAAAACGGCTCTGTGCGCCTGCGTGAACCGTCTGAACAGCTGTTCACCTGCTGGAGCGAGCAGCCGTCCACATCCATTATTGTTCATAACACCACACGGCTGGCGGCCGATGTGGTGCGCGATTTCCCCGTGAATATTATTCCTGCCCGGTCGGAAAAGATCAGCAACAAGTACAGCATCCTCGTGCAGCAGCATGCCATCAGCCGGGAGGCACATGATTTCTGGAATCAGCTTAAGCAGACTACCGAAAACCTCGGTGGACTGTTCGACCCTCAGCCCGGAAGAATATTCGGCAATATGCGCTGCCTTACCGACCCGGGCGAGCCGGTGCTGGGCTATTTCCAGGCGGCCGAAGTGACGGAGCAACGCCTCTACATCACCTTCCTGGAACTGCCCCGTGACCTGGTGAACACGGACTTCAATGAATCATGCCGGCCCGACAGCGTGTCGGTTGCCAATGTGTCGCGCATCAACCCGCAGATCTATCACCTCGTCAACGCGGTCTTTGAAGGATTGACGGTGGTGGGCTACACCTACACGCGGCATCCCTGTGCCGACTGCCGTTTTCAGGGAGGAACGTTAACCAAACCAGCGTGGTGGGAATGATGGGAAGATCATACACGTTAGTATTTATCATCATGCTGCTGGCATGTCTTCAGACACAGGCTCAACCTGTTTCCTTTGAACAACTTATCAAGCAGTTTGACACCTACCGGCAAGAACACCTGCAGGAGAAAATCCATGTACATACTGACCGTCCCACTTACCTCACCGGGGAGACGATGTGGTTCAAGGTTTACCTCACCGATGGTGCGCTGCACCGTCCGCTGGGGATCAGCCGGGTAGCCTACCTGGAATTGCTGGATGAAACAAATGCACCGGTGGCTCAGGCGAAGATCAGCATGCGTGACGGCTTCGGTGACGGCAGTATCTATCTTCCACCCGGCATCCGCTCAGGCCACTATACGCTGCGCGCCTATACCAACTGGATGAAAAACTTTTCATCGCAATTTTTCTTTCACCGCACCATTACCATCATCAATACCTTCCGGCCGCTGGAACTGCCGGAAGAGAAACCGCCTGTTGTTGACCTTCAGTTCTTTCCGGAAGGAGGAAATCTGGTGAGTGAACTGAAATCACGCGTAGCATTCCGGGCAACAGGTCCAGACGGAAAAGGGATTCACTTTAGCGGTGTCCTGCGCAATTCGCGAAAGGATACCCTTCTTCACTTTCAGCCGGAGCATCACGGCATGGGCAGTTTTGAGTTGATGCCGGAGAAGGGTGAAACGTACCATGCTGTTATCCGCACGGCAACGGATGTTGTCAGTGAGCATTCATTGCCAAAGGTTGAGGACAATGGTTGGGTGATGACGTTGAACGAAGAAAACGATCAGCTGATCCTCACGGTGAACGCACATGCAGGAAGCCACCGCCAGCAGCCCGTCCATGTGTTTGTTCATGCGCGGAATATGATCATTGCGAAGACCTCGGGTACGTTCAGCAGCGGAGCATTCACGTATGCGATACCGAAAGCTTCCATGCCCGAAGGCATCACCCACATCACCGTCTTTGATGACCAGCTCCAGCCCCGTTGTGAGCGGCTGTATTTCCGCCAGCCGAAGGACCTGCTGCAATTGCGCGTGGCACCATCAGAAGAAGGTGTGTACAGTGCACGCAGCAAAGTAACGCTGAACATTGCTGTAGCATCCACCACAGAACAATCCTTATCGGCTCATCTATCGGTCAGTGTCTTTGCAGCCGATTCCTTACCGGTATCGGATGACGGGAACATCATCACTTCCTTCTGGCTCACCTCCGATTTAGCAGGAACCGTAGAAGATCCGAAGTATTACTTCAGCGCAGATACCCCGGAGGTACGCGCTGCTGCCGACCTGCTGATGCTCACCCACGGGTGGCGCAGGTTCCGGTGGGATGACGTGAAGCCGGGAACAGCGCCAACACCCTACGTTCCGGAATACCGCGGCCTGATCCTCAAAGGAAACGTGACGAACACCGATGGCACACCGGCCCGCAGCATTATGACCTATTTATCGCGACCCGGAAAAAGTGTGCGCCTGTACACCTCGCTCAGCAACGAGCTGGGAGAAGTACAGTACGAAGTGCAGCAGTTTATCGGTCCGGTTAAGCTTACGCTGCAAACCAACCGCCTGCGCGACAGCACTTACCGCATCACCCTGGAGCAGCCGTGGGCGGCAGCCTTTGCGTCACGCCCCCGGCCGGCATTTGCCTTATCTTCTGCCCTGGAGGGCCCGCTGCTGAAGCGGCACATCGCCCTGCAGGTACAGGACATCTATGAGGAAACCGCTTTGGAAAAGAAAGCCGCTGCAGGCAGCGATGAAACACCTTTTTACGGGCGTGCCGATGAACGCTATGCCCTCGATGATTACACGCGCTTCCCGGTGATGGAAGAAGTGATGCGGGAATATGTCAAAGGCGTGTGGGTGCGCAAGCGCAGGGACGGCTTCTTTTTCCGGGTGACGGACAACCTCTACAAGCAGGTGTTTGATGATCCCCCACTGATGCTGATCGATGGCGTACCGTTCTTTGATGCCGATGAGATCATGGCCTTCGATCCGCTCCGTGTCAGGTACGCTGATGTGATGACGAGGCGGTATTACCTCGGTCCGGCTAACTTTCCCGGAGTCGTCAGCTTCCGCACCTACACCGGTGACCTGAACGGATTTACATTACATCCATCCGTGACAACGATTGATTTTGAAGGGCTGCAGGCGAAGCGGGAGTTTTATGCACCGCGGTATGACACCTCCAACCAACGTAGAAGCCGACTGCCCGATCAGCGAACGCTGCTGTACTGGAATCCTTCGGTTACTACGGATGAGCAAGGGCGAGCCACCATTGAATTTTATACTTCCGATGTCACCGGCCAATTTCACATTAAATTGGAAGGAATTAATTACCATGGTGCGGTTGGCACCGGGCATTCACCGCTGATTGTGAAGTGAATCCCTGTGAACTGTACGCTTCAATGAACAATGAACAATGAACAATTAGCAATTAGTAATGAATAATTAGTAATTGCAATGGAAAGCTTGATGTGGCAGTTACATGCGTGTAGTTTATCAATCACCAACAATAACTGCAAATAATGTAATTATAGTAATCGGCTGCATTGTGATTCTTGATTTTATAAGCCCCAAATGGGCGCCTGTTGGTAGCCGCGGGTGAAAACCGCGGTGTAAAATGAAAAATTATTAGCCGCGCCACAGGAGCGTTGTAGCAACGTGATGCAAGATCAAGGCGCGGAAGATGCAGGTCGAAATAGAGCATTTGGTCATTTGGAATGTTCCAGCAGTCAGGTGGTTTGAGATTTTAGATTGGCGATCGGTAATTTTTGATCAGTACATGTCCCTGATAAAGGTTGCTTTCGAGAATAATTATCCTGATGAAAGAATTGCTGATTACTGCTTATTAATCATTTGGTTTCGCTGGTAATAGAAGGCGGGGATCAGCAACAGGATTAAAGTGGGATTAAGTACGAGGCGATGCAGAAATGAAATCAATGGTCCGTTGTAAGCCGGGTAATGGTACTTTAGAATGAAATACGGCAAGAGCACAAACACCATCCCGAACACCTGCACTGCTACGGCAAAGAGCACATATTTACGTTCGGCAAACAAGGCATAAATCAGACCGATGGCAAGGATGTCATTAACCACAAAGCGGATGCTGCGGTTGACCAGGAATTTCCAGGTATTTCCTTCCACTCCAATGGTGCCGGCAACATCGAAGCGCTGAAATAAAAATACAAGAACCAGTCCTGTTATGGCCAGCACTCCTACCACCCAGCGGACCCTAGTTTGCCGGCTCATGGGCTTTTAGCTTGACCAGTTTCATTACCCACCATATCCACAGCAGAAATACAAAGAGATAGATAAAGGCTGTAAAGAAATATTTATGGGTGAAGTAGAGAAAATCCGGAAGATGCACTGTAACCACCGACAGCAGGACAATGCGGGCGAGGTTACTCAGGTGAATCACCAGCAAACCCAGCGGAATAAACCAAAGCAGTTTACGGTTATAAGGTCCGAAGGCCAGTAAAAATGAAAGGAAGACAATTACCACGTTGAGCCCATTACAGCCTTCATACACAGACACAATTCCGCGTTCCGGTGTAGCAATGTACGTTGTCGGTTTGGTTGCATGCTCATACGCTTTCGTCTCCCAACCAAATACATTAAGTATATCCGAACTCTGAACTGTGACCAGGGTGGTTACCGGATCCGGCCGGGGATAATAGCTGGTGATCCATGCCCCGTACACCAGGTTGCCAACCAGGTATAACGCAAAAAACTTGATCAAAAAAATGACCGTAGGCTTAAAGTCTTTTAATTGTTCCAATACCGTCATGGATCAGATTCTCTTTAAGGGTACAGCCGGAACGCCAATAACAGTTTCACCGGAGGCTACATCTTTTGTAACAACAGCTCCGGAACCGATACGTACATTATCGCCTATCGTAATTCCATTAAGAATAGATGCCCCTGATCCCACCAGGACATTTTTACCCAGGGTTGCACCCCCTGCTATATTTGCACCGGGCATCACAGAACAACAATCTCCGATGCTGACATCGTGCCCAACAGTGCAATTCAGGTTCAGTAAAACATGATCACCTATACGGATATCCGTGGTGAGAATTACACCGGCCGTTAGTATAGATCCTTTTCCAACGGATACTGATTCTTTATCCTGGATGATTGCCCTCGGATGAATAATAATCGGAAATTTCAGTTGAGAATTTTCACTGATGGCAGGCGCTAGTTTTGACTTGATGCGGGGTTCACCGATGGAGAGAATTATGCTCATCTCATACTGGAGTGCGAGAACTTCACGTAAACCGCCTAAAACCGGACAAGTCTTTATCATTGTTCCGGAGGCAACGCCATCGTCATAGTAGCCGGTAACCTTCCACCCGGGCAGGGCATTCATCATCGCGAACAGTTCACGACCCAAACCGCCTGCTCCGAACAGCCTTAATTCATTTGTTTGCTGAACCGTCAATCGAATTCCGTTTAAGACCGGCACACCCATTCAACGTGCCGGATTTCCTTTAACTAGTTTACCGTCCGGTACATTTCTTGTTACAACCGCACCCGCACCGATGGTCGCCCAGGCACCAATTTCAATACCCGGCAAAATCACGGCACCGGCACCGATCAGTGTGCCCTCACCTACCTTAACCCGTCCGCACAACACCGACCGAGGAGCAAGATGCACATAATCGCCAATAACACAATCGTGGTCAATGCTGGCACCGGTGTTGACGATCACATGATTGCCGATGACCGTGTGCGGTTGAACAATACAACCGTGTAACAACATGTTACCATGACCTGTTGTCGCATAAGGTGAGATCACACAGGATGGATGCTGTGCGTTGGTAAATCCATGTTTTGTAAATGCCGCTACTTTTTTACGTACTTCATTATTACCAATAGCCACGATGGCTTTTGCCCCCGGTTCGTAGTCCGGGTTATAGGCGCCTCGCTGTGGCACGCCAAACAATTCACCGGAATATTTCGGATCAAACAAAGCCAGCACGTGAACTCCCTGCGCCAGCAGGCAATCCAGCACCACCCTGGCATGCTCCCCTCCCCCTTGTAAAATCACCTTCACCATTTGTCTGATCTGACTGTTATTAAAACTGTTAATTACTCATTACTAATTACTAATTACTAATTACTCATTGCTCATTCCCCCTGAATTTCTCCATGGTTACTGACGTTCCGCTGCTTATGCCTTCGGCTTTAAATACTTTCGATATCGTTAAAAGTAAGATTTTAAGGTCGAATAAAAATGATTGATGGTTGACATAATAAACATCGTATTCAAACCGTCTTTTCCATTCTACCGTATTCCGTCCGTTCACCTGTGCCCACCCGGTAATGCCGGGTTTTACCTCATGCCGTCTTCGTTGCTGTTCATTATATAATAACAAATATTCCATTAATAATGGCCTCGGACCTACCAGAGACATATCTCCTTTCAGCACATTGATTAATTGAGGCAATTCATCCATGGATGTTTTCCGAATAAATTTTCCGATCCAGGTGAGGCGTTCGTCATCACTGAGCAATTCACCGAGTTCATTCCTGGCATCGTTCATTGTCTTGAACTTAATTACCCGAAACGACTTCCCACACTTTCCCGGTCGTTCCTGAAGAAACCAGACCTTGCCCTGATTGGCAATGGCCAGTAACAGCATCACCAGAATAAGAACGGGGCTGGCAATCACCAGGATGATCAGCGCAGTGAGCTTGTCGAAAAAAGGCTTAATCAGAGACCGATACACAATAACCGACTTTTTCGAAAGTTAGACGGGAGGATTAGCTTTTGCAATATTCTTCATCCATGGTTCACTATTCCGCCCAACAGGAAAACCGGCTTCCAGACTTAACTTCATCGCACGGTAACTTTGTTACCAAGATCAATCCGGATTTTCATTGCCCACCGGTCCTTTCGCCTGTTTCCTGCTGATGCCGCGATCAGTCGCTGACGGCCCTTACCGCGCCAGAATTGATTATTGTCTATTGTTCATTACTCATTATTCATTACTCATTGCTCATTGCTAATTGCCTCACATATTCCGCTGCTAACTCCTTCCACACCAAGCGCTGATCATAATTGGTTACGACAAATTCCCTGGCCTTACGTGTAAAAGCCTTCCTGAGTTCCGGGTCGTTCACCAGGTGCAGCATGGCCTTTTCCAAAACTTCAGCATCCTTCGGCTTAACGATGAGGCCGGTACTTCCATGACGGATAATCTCATTGCAACCGTTGATATCACTCACGATGCACGGCACCTCCAGGCAGCAAGCCTGCATCACCACATTGGGAAAGCCTTCGCGGTAGCTGGGGAAGACAAAGACATCGCTGGCGAGCAGCCACGGGCGCACATCGCGCTGAAAACCGGCCATAAAAACATGACTGTCGGTTTGCAGATACTGCAGATCTTCAGGATCAAGCGGATCCAGATCAGGCTCCAGCGGACCCACAACCACCAGGTAAACATGCGCGTGTTGTTTGCGTATGTTACGAAAAGCCTGAACCAATTCGTGCATGCCCTTATCCCTAACTACGCGCCCCACAAAGCCAAATACCACGGCATCTTCCGGTATGCCATAGCGTAACCGGATTTGACCGGCTTGTGCCAGCAACTCAGGTGACTTTGAAAAGAAGGCTGTATCAATGCCGTTACTGCTACCCTTCCCGATAATTGTTAATTGCTTATTGCTAATTGCTAATTGATTTACAATGTATTCTCGCAATCCTTCCGAGTTCGGATACACCCGTGTAGCACAGGCATAGGTAATCTTCTCCGTCATCATCAGTATCCATCGCTTCAAGCCCGTTGCCTCCATTACCGGCAAACCCGCTACAGTATGCATACGTATAGTGACACCACAAATACGCGCAGCCATCATGCCAAGCAGTCCGGCTTTGGGTGTGTGGGTATGTACAATATTAGGTTGAGCCTTCCTAAATAAACGGATTAGTTGTATCAGGCATTTTAAATCCTGAATCGGGGTAATTTTTCTTGTGAAGGGTATGATGATATGATTAATGCCCTCTTCAAGAATCGCTTCCCTTTCCTTTCCATCCGCACTCACCGCCAGCACATCAAAGCCGTTCGCCTTCATGAACGAAAGCTGCCCGCCCAGCAAATACTTCAGCGACATGGGCACGGTGGTGAT
>JALOMI010000309.1 GCA_025455465.1 Cyclobacteriaceae bacterium
GGAATCCGCTTCGTCACGGGTTCCGGTAAACAGTAACTGATCGTTCAGCTTGTCCAGCAATCCAATAAACACCGCTAACCGAAAAGCATTTTCTTCCACGTTGGAATGCAGCATGTTCTGGTTGAATTCCACTTCGGTCATCATGCGTTCCATCGCCATGTCCGCCAGTTCCCGCTGATTGTTTCGCTCCCGCCATTCGTCCAGTTCAAAGGCAATCAGTATCCCAAACAAGGCACTAAAAAACCCAATCAGGTGATTGGGCCAGTCGATTCGTTGTTTGTCCTTTTTCTTCATAATGCTATCGCGGTCATGCCCTGCTGGCATGACCGCTGATGACTCAGGCTACAACCTGATCAAAGGCTTTGGTAAAGGCTTTCATCTCATCCAGCGTACCGATGCTAACACGGCACCATTCCTTATCCTGATAATCCCATACACGAATCTGGAAGCCACGCTTTTCGGTTTCTTCCAGGATCATTTTACCGTCTTTCGGAGCCGGGAACAATACCACGTTTGCATACGACTTGCCGTAGAAATATTTCTTGCTGTCGAGATACTTGCAGAAGTAATCTCGGGCTTCCGCATTTTTTTTCTTCGTCATCTGCACAAAGTCTTTGTCATCAAGGCTGGCTTTGGCTGCCGCCAGTCCGGCCTGATTGTTATTGCCCCAAATCTGGCGTTCAGCCATCTTCTTGAGTGTATCCGGCTGTCCGATGAGGTAGCCTACCCGCAAACCGGCCAAGCCATACACTTTTGAGAACGTACGCGAAACAATCACATTATGTCCTTGCTTCACCAGGCCAACCATGGTATGCTGTTCAGGATAGTCGAGGAATTCTACATAGGCTTCATCCACAAATACCGTAGCCTTCTTTGCCATGTCGATGCAGAAATTTTTCAACTGCTGATTATCCAGCAATGTACCTGTCGGATTATTCGGATTTACCACAAAAATGATCTTGGTATCGCTCTTCACGGCAGAGGCCATAGCGTTCAGGTTGTGCACCATTTTATCATCGAGGTCCACACGATCCCACCGCGCTTTGAATTTTACAGCATAATCCATCAGCAGGCGGAAAGTCGGATAAGCCGACAGCACGGCTCCTCCTTCAAGACCGGCCGTCATGCCGGTTAAGCACAACAGTTCGGAAGATCCTGCTCCGATGAGTATGTGCTCGGGTGAAACTCCTTCCCGCTGGGCGATGGTTGTGCGTAATTCCTGCACAACACCGTGAGCATAACGATTCCCTTCCGACATACTTTCGATGATGGCCTTGCGTGCTTTTTCCGATGGACCGTATGGATTTTCATTTGAACCGAGTCGAATCAACTTACCGTTGACCAACGGTTCAATGCCGTGAAGGCGTTCTGCCCGGCTCACCGGTGCAGCCATCAATTGTTCAGCAAGGGATAAACTCAGGGGTAATCCGGCACCGGCTGCCAGTGCGGCTTTGAGCCATTGTCTTCGGGAGGTCATGGTTTCTTGTCGGTTTTTCCGTGAAATGAAACCGAATGTAGGAATTCCGGATGGTAATAAAAACAGGTTTCGTTTAAAGGAAGCGCTCTATGATATGCATAACCTGCTGAAGTGCTGCTGCATCCTGTTCATCAAAATCATTCAGCTGGTCGCTGTCCACATCCAGCACCATCACCACTTCACCGTCTTTAAAAGCCGGCAGCACAATCTCTGATTTTGAAGCGGAGCTGCATGCAATATGTCCAGGGAATTCATCGACATTGGGAACGATGATGGTCTTACGTTCTTTCCAGGCTGCACCACACACCCCTTTACCAAAGTTGATGCGTGTGCAGGCTATTGGTCCCTGGAACGGGCCGAGTACAAGTTGATTCTCTTTCACCAGGTAAAAACCTACCCAGAAAAAATTCATTGCCTGCTTCAGCGCAGCAGCAATGTTGGAAAGATTGGCTATCAGGTCAGGCTCATCGGCAACCAAGGCCTCGATTTGAGGGATCAGTGCTTTGTATCGCTCTTGTTTATCCGATGATGTGGAAATAATGAGTTCTTCAGCCATGGTTCTATGCAATTGCTTAATGATTGTCGTGTAGCGGATGAAAATACTGAAGCTGATCTGTCATTACGGATTCTGTACCAACTAACATGCCTTTCAATTTAGGAGCCGGTATACCCTTGCCAAAAGTACGGGATGAAGTAAACACCCGTGCTTCATCCCACAAACCCGCATCGATAAACAGCTGATGGGTCATTAATCCGCCCTCTACCATAATGGATTGGATGCCCCGTTTCATAGCATCGTGAAGTAATTGATTCAAAAAGTCGGTTTCATCAAGACGAGCTAATACGAGGTTCTCGTGTTCTTCGTGCTTCAGCAGATTATAGACAACGGTGGGCTGCTGCCGATCGAATATCTGCAGCTTGTCGCTCAGCCGTAAAAACCGGTCGATGACCATGCGTATCGGGTTGCGACCAGTCCACTCGCGAACATTCAGTTGCGGATTATCGTGAAATACAGTTTTAGTGCCGACCAGCACGGCATCTTCTTCGCTGCGCCACTTATGTACCAGTTGACGTGAGAACTCATTGCTGATCCACCTCGACTCGTAGTTCTCCCGCGCAATAAATCCATCGGCTGTTTGCGCCCATTTTAAAATCACATACGGGCGTTGCTTTTCAACCTGATTGAAAAAACGTTTGTTCAGTTCGCGGCCTTGCTTATCCAATATTCCGGTGATTACTTCAATACCGGCTTCGCGCAATTTCCGGATGCCTTCACCGGCTACTTTCGGATGCGTGTCCAGGTTGGCAATGACCACACGCTTCACCCCATGGCGGATCAGCAAATCCGCACAGGGAGGTGTCTTGCCGAAATGCGAGCAAGGCTCCAGGTTTACATATACGGTGGATTCTTTCAGCAGGGAAGGATCAGCAACCGCCTCAACAGCATTGACTTCCGCATGCGCTTCTCCGAATTTCCTGTGCCATCCTTCACCAATAATGCGGCCCTTATGCACAATAACACAACCCACCAGCGGATTAGGACTAACAGAGCCTCTTCCCAATGCAGCCAATTCAAGACAACGCTGCATAAATAATTCATCCTGATGGTGATCGTGTTTGTTCATTGTATACTTGCAAAGATTGGCAAAACCCATGAACTCCAAAAAACTGTTTAGCGAACTGGCGTTGAAAATTACACTTCAGGAACCAGCAGCCGAAATCAACCAGCTGGTGCTGATGCTGATGGAGCATGAATTCGGTTTAACCCAAACCCAGGTTTTATTGGGCCATGAAGTTCCGTGGGATAATGAACAACGCGAGCGGTTGATGAGCTTTATCGATCGACTTAACCGGGAAGAGCCCATTCAGTACATTCTGGGTGAGGCCTTTTTTTGCGGACGGAAATTTATTGTCAATCGGTCTGTACTCATACCCCGTCCCGAAACGGAAGAACTGATTGAAATTGTTCGGCCATTGCTGTCGGGTATTCCTGAAGATAAAATCAGCTTGCTGGAAATTGGCACCGGTAGCGGATGCATCCCCATCACGTTGCAACTGTTATATCCTAAAGCAAATGTTTATGCCACGGATATCAGTGAAGACGCCCT